>CAVRNW010000045.1:0-51981 GCA_963722665.1 uncultured Flavobacteriaceae bacterium | reverse complement strand
ACAAAGATATAAGGGTCTTGGTGAAATGAATGCAGAACAACTTTGGGATACAACTATGAATCCCGAATTTAGGACACTCAGACAAGTACAAATTGATAATGGCTCAGAAGCGGACAGGATATTTTCAATGCTAATGGGAGATGATGTGCCACCAAGAAGAGAATTTATAGAGAAGAATGCGGTTTATGCGAATATAGATGCATAAATTAAAATATGTCATACTTTTTTATTCAGGTATTGCATTTGCCCAATTTGATGATATAGGTGATATTGCTGGAGATCTTGTTTTTTTAGCAGATAAATATGTGTCGCCGGCGGCAGAAGCTTCAGCCTATCAGTCATCTGGAGGATGGTACACAAGTGCCAATAAAAAAGGTCTTTGGGATCTGGAGATATCTCTTCAGGGTAATTTGCTGTTCATCCCTAACAAGTCAAAAAACTTTTTACTGGATGAATCCGATCTTCAAAATCTCTCAATTCAAGGTGATGCAACTTCTGCAAATTTACCGACTGCCTTAGGAAAGGATAATTATGTAGTAATTGAAGGTAACATAGGTGATGATTCGTTTGAATTCGATTCACCTGAGGGGATTAATGAAACTTATGTCAGACATGCACAATTGCAGGCCAGTCTTGGACTTTGGGAAGGCACATCATTTATAGGCAGGTTCTCACCAAAAATAAAGATCAATAAAACCTACTACCAAATATTAGGTTTTGGATTGCAGCATAATTTATCTCAGTGGATTCCTTCAATAAAGGAGACCTCTTTTAATTTTTCAGGATTGTTAACCTATTCTTTTTACTCTGTAAGTGATACGTTTACAGCAGTTAATCTGCCAATAGGAACTTTGAATTCTGTTGTAGTAGATGGTGAATCACTTATGTTTAATTTAATTGCTTCAAAACAAATCAAGAAATTCACTTTTTCATCTGCCATTGGAATCACTTCAAGTAAATTTGACTATCAAGTAGGAGGACAAGGCGATTTAGTTTTAAATACTTTAAACCAAGCTCTTGGAACAATAAATGAAAGCAAAACAAATTTTAAGGCAGATCTGGGAATAGATTACAGATTTTATGATTTCTCGATAAATACGATGTTAACTTTTGGCAATTATACGAATCTAATTTTTGGGCTTAATATGAATCTCTAAGGAATACCTATTATCTTCAACTTGTAATAAATTCATTTTAAACACAAACCAATTTTATTGACTTTATCAATTTTTTAGGAGATAATATTATCGTTATGAAAAATGCCGCTATATAGCGGCATTTTTTGTAATAATTTTAGACTAATTTAAATATATATGAAGGTTTCTACAAACCAAGACCTACTCTAACTCTTGGAGTTCCTAAGTTCACATTTGTTCTTATTGATCTGCTTCTTTGTGGTCTGTCATAATAATAGCCATGATAACCGTAGTAATAAAATGAGGCATGATTGTAATAATAATCGCTATGATGGCAGTGGTGGTTGCAGTGAGCATAATGTTCTGCGTAAGCATCTTTCTTGCCTTGCATATAAGCTCTGTGCGCTTTTCTGTCTTTTTGTTTTAAGTTTTTTTCATAAGCTTTTTGCTCTTCCCAAAAGGCTTCTTCGTCCTCTTTGGATTCGGCAGTAAATTGTTGCTCGTACTTGGCGTCTTCTTTTGCTCTTTGTTGGTAGTACGATTTTTTATCAACTTTGGTTTCATTTGATGCTACAGATTCTTGAGCTTGTAAAACAAATGAAAAACTTAAGGTTAAAACTAATGCTGTTGTTTTTAATATTTTCATGACTTTTAATTTTAATAATAATTACTCATTGTGAGCTTTCATTAATAAGACAACTAAAAAGTATTCTACCCTACCTAAAATCAATTTTTTTAAATTTACAATGAAATTCTGAAAACAAAAAGGCTAGTTTAATATTTTAAACTAGCCTTTTTGGTTATTGTTATATGACATTATTAAAAATCAAATCCTATTGAAAATTGCCAAACCCTGTTTTGAGGTTTGCCTTCATCATAGACATCTCCTAGTCCTAAGTGGTACCTGACTCCAAGAGAAATATTAGGATCAATTTTAAATCCACCCCCAAAATTCACTCCATAATCAAAACTGTTAGGATCAAATTCCTGAGAGGTGTCAAATACATTGAATCCAGCATCATAAGATTCTTTGTGTGAAATCGCCAAACCAATTTGTGGTCCTAGTTCTAAAAATAAATTCTCACTTGGATATACTTTAAACATTAATGGTAGATTTATATAATTAAGTTTTTGTGTAAATGTTCCACCATTATCCTTTAGTTCATAACCCTGCTGAGAGTACAACAATTCAATTTGTACAGCTAAGCTTTCATTTATAAATGATTCTCCATAAAAACCTATGTGAAACCCATGCCTTTGACCTGTTTCTGAATCGCCATCAAAACTAACAGCGGCTAAATTATATCCAGCTTTCAGCCCTCCGACAGATTTTTTTGTGTTGGCATCATTTTGTGCATTGCCTTGTATTAGGGCACTAAAAATCAAGACAATTGTTAAAAATTGTTTTTTCATAATAAATTGTTTTTGTTAAGTTTAATTATAGAATTACTCAGTTGTTAACTATTATTTACCTCCATTAGCTTGCAGATCTGCAATACATTGTGAATCTAGAGCTGGCGCAGAACTTAATCCAACCAGATTATCTATACCAGATCCTGATTCTGCCGACCAGTACATTAAGCAATCCTCTGCATTACAATGTTTTGGATGAGTTTCATCCTCATGCTCACTTTGTAGCTGTGTTCCTAGGTTTGTTAGTCCTAAAATATGTCCAAATTCGTGATTAATAACCGTTGTTTCTAAAACACTTCTGTTAGGTTCAAAAGCACTATTGCTTAAATCGTGAATCGTTTCTTCATAAATCACAAACGAAGTGTTTCTATAAGCAGTACCTAAAATAACTCCTGAACCGGAATTACTAGCTGATTCACCATCAGCAAAAAAGGCCCAGACTGCAATTTGGTTTTCCGTATTGTACTTTGTTCTATTGAACTCTTCAATTGATACAATTTCTTGAATTGTATATGGGGAACTTTCAGTTATTTCTATTGGCCTTGTTTCAACTGTTATGCCATCTGGTTTGAAAATTCTGTCATCTAAAAAAGACACAAAATTATCAATCGTGGTTTGAGTTGGAGCGAAACCTTCTACATAAACTAGTTCAATAATTATACTGGTAAATGTGTCATCACTCAATAAATCATTTGAAGAAACTCCGGTTTGCAATTGATTGGCACTAATATCTGGTCCATTATTGTTTCCATTAGTACCAGTATTATTTGAGTCGTCAAGTGAACAGGACCAAAAAATTGTTAAACTAATAAAGACTACTATTATTTTTTTCATATTTTAAATTTTTGATAAATAAACTGCTGCCCAATTCAGGCAGCAGTTTCATAAAACCAAATTAACTAATCAACCTTAAATTTTTATTATATCTGAGATAATACAAGTGTTAATCCGGCATTTGTTGTACTTCGTAAACTTACAGCGGAACTAGAAAAACTTGTTACTTCCCAGCTATTATTCAATAAACTGAAAGTTGCATTTCCTGTAAATGTCAGGCTTAAAAACACTTCCATTTGTGATGTTACCTCATATGTTCCTTGTACATCTTCGGCTGTCGCATCAACTGTATTCTCAGCTACAACAGTTAAATCATTTGCAAAATCTATTGTGTAATCTGCATAATTATTAGCAGTATCAACACCTGAATTAACAAAGGATTCTATTCTAAATAATCCATCTACTAGTATACTTTCTAAATTATCAGCTTCATTTTCTGCATCATCCATCGCTTGCTCTTCATCAATACAATCATTAATACTTGATTGTAATTCCAAATCACTGGTAATTGTTATTGTTGTACTATCTGATAGCTCAGCAGTTATTGGATAATTTACAGCGAACAATTCATCGTTACCAAAGTTATTTATATACGCATACAATTGCTGATTGGATTCAAGTACTACACTTCCAGTTTGATCTAAGTTTAAACTATATGTTAAAATGGTGATTGGGAAATTAAAATCAATGCATGATATAGCATCCTGAGCTGTAGCTTCGGCTTGTTCACAAGCATCAATTAAAGCATCATATTCGCCTTGAGTTGAGACCAATACTTCGGTGTAATTACTCAATCTTACAGATAGTGGGAATTGAAATACTATTGTATCATCATCTGTATTGAATTCACTCAAAATATCAACAACTTGTTGGTAATCAGACTGACTGATAATTGAAATCTGGTTTCCATTAACTGTTGCAACAACAGGTAAAAGTATTGATGAACATGATATTCCATCTAAAAAATCATCAAAAGATCCGTCGTACATAGACGATCGTTCTAAATTACTTGCAGTTTGTGAATCTGCAGAATTTGTGTTCGGGTTCTGTCCGTTTTCGTTATCTAATTCATCTTGACAAGATGAAAAGGTTAAAACGGTTGTTAATAAGACTGCGGCAATAAATTTTAAATTTTTCATAATTTTAAATGTTTACAAATTTAATTTTTCTTTTTTGTTAAAGTTTTAATTTTTCATAGCGATTTTTTCGCCATTCTATAAGTAAGACAACTACAATTAAGTTTACCCTACTTTTTTTTTAAATAATTTGAATTATAAGATATATAGATACCGATAGGATGATCATCAAACTAAGTGTTAATGCTATTTCTAATAACCGTATAATTCTTTTTGTTTTCATAATTTCTAGTTTTGGGGTTTATATCAATAGGACACCTTAAAAGAATTTTACCCTACTTTTGTAAAAAATTTATAATTTGTATAGCATTAATAAGACCTGGATATAGAATGAAAAGTAATAGCAATGAGCTTTGTGAAGAATCATATTTCAAGGATTTTTATTTAAAAAATCTTCAGTCAGCAAGTAATTTTGCTTATTACAAATGTGGAGATAGTGAAAAAGCACTGGATTTAGTGCAAGATGCATTTGCCAAGATTTGGGAAAACTGTTCTAAAATTGATTTTAATAAAGCGAAGACCTATTTATTCACCACCGTAAATAATCTATTTCTTAATATTATTAAACATAATAAAGTGGTAATGGAATATGCCAAAGCGGTTCCATATTTGGATCGTGATAATAATAGTCCTGAATATTTATTAGAAGAAGAAGAATTCAAGAAAAAATTACAAAATGCCATTTCAAATTTATCAGATGCTCAACGAGAGGTTTTCCTGTTAAACAGAATTGAAGGCAAGAAATATAGAGAAATAGCAGAGTTATTAAATATATCGCAAAAAGCAGTTGAAAAAAGGATGTCGGGAGCTTTAAAATATTTACGAGATAGAATAGATAACATATAAGGTAGGGTAAAATGATAGTTAATTGTCTTAAGATTGAAGTAATTATAAAATGAAAGACGAACAAAAAATATTAAAATGGTTGAATAATGAGCTTTCGGAAAAGGAAATCGAAGATCTAAAAAGATCGGAAGACTCTAAAACTCTGGAAAAAATAGCTCATTATGCCACCCAGTTTGAAGCACCTAAAGTTGATGCAAATCGATCATGGGAAGTGTTTAAAAATAAGGAATTAGGTAAAAAAGAACCTAAGGTAATAAACCTGCAACTTAAAACGTTTTACCGAATTGCTGCAATGGTTGTCATTATGTTGGGAGCATCGTATTTTTTGTTTTTTAATAACAGCAAATCTTTTGAAACTAAATTGGCCGAAACAGAAATTTTGACTTTACCAGATAATTCTGAAGTGGTTTTAAATGCAGCTTCAAAACTGAGTTATAACAAAAAGAATTGGAAGACTGAAAGACTGTTGCAATTGGATGGAGAAGCTTTTTTCAAGGTCAGCAAAGGGCAGAAATTTACTGTACATACTGAAATGGGCAATGTACAGGTTTTAGGAACGCAGTTTAATGTAAAAGACCGGGATGATTATTTTGAGGTACAATGCTATGAAGGTACAGTAGCGGTTAGTTATGGCAGAGAAGAAGTCAAATTAACCAAGGGGAAAACCTTTAGGGTTATTGATGATAAAATAGAGATGGTCGACGAATTCAATAGCAAAATCTCCTTCCTGGTTAGAGGCCGAATCTGGTTTTGTAAAAGTTCCATTGTCACAAGTAATTGCTGAATTAGAAATACAATATGATATAAAAATAAAAGCCACCGATATAGATCTATCTCAATTATTTACAGGAACCTTTACTCATAAAAATTTAAATACGGCCTTAGAATCTGTTACAATACCTCTAAAATTAAGTTTTAAAATTGAGGAGAAGAACATTACTTTTTATAAATATGGAGAACAATAAATGGATAGTTATACTGCTATTATTAATTTCAAGTTATTGTTTTAGTCAAAATGGAACAGGTAAAATTCCCATTACAGATATTTTAACAAAAGTTGAAGAGAGGTTTAATGTAAAATTCTCATATTCTTCTGAAGAAATTTCAAAGATATCCATTGAAGAGCCAAATGAGTATTCAAACTTATCTGAAATAATATCTTATCTCAACTCCAAGACACTTCTTAATTTTAAATCAATTGATGAACGTTACATAACAGTATCTGAACTTGGAAAGACCATTTCAATTTGTGGGACCCTTCTTTCAGATGAAAATGGTGATTCTCTTTTTGGGGCTAATATTCTATTAAAGAATACAAAAAAGGGAGTTATTAGTAATGATCTTGGTGAATTTAGAATTAATGATGTTCCAATTGATGAAACAGTTGCTATATCTTATCTTGGATATAAAAGCTTAGAACTGAATGCTAAAGAATTCTTCTCAGCAAATAATATTTGCAAAAAAATTGTTATGATAAGTGATAATGAAGAATTAAATCAGGTTGTGATCACTAAATTTTTAACGACAGGTCTACAAAAAACTTTAGATGGAAGTATAGTTTTAAATACACAGGAGTTTGGAATTTTGCCCGGACTTATTGAACCGGATATTTTACAATCTATTCAGGCATTGCCGGGAGTAGAAAGTGTTAATGAAAGTATTGCCAATATAAATATACGAGGAGGAACAAATGATCAGAATTTAATGCTATGGGATGATATTAAAATGTATCATTCCGGGCATTTTTTCGGTCTGATTTCAGCATATAATCCAAATTTAACAAACAAAGTAATTGTTTCAAAAAATGGGACAAGCAGCGCTTATAGCGATGGTGTTTCCGGTACTATTAACATGTTTACCAAAAATAAACTTTTGGGAAAATTTTCAGGAGGTGCAGGATTTAATCTTATTAATGCTGATGCTTTTTTGGAGATACCTTTGAATAAAAATTTAGAGATTCATGTTTCAGGACGTCGATCTTTTACAGATGTATTTAATACGCTAACATATGACAACTATTTTGAGAGAAGTTTTCAGGATAGTGAAATTAGTACCAATGAGGATGTTGAAAATAGTCAAACAGATTCTAATTTTATGTTTTACGATTATACAGCAAAACTTTTGTTTGATTTGAATGAGAATCACAAATTCAGAGCAAATGTCATTGCGATAAATAATAATTTAGATTATTCTAGAAAGTATTAGTAAAAAGTGATTCCGAACACCGAATCTAAAAGCAGTAATTTATCACAGGAAAACCTAGGTTTTGGAGGTCATTGGGAAGCAAAGTGGAATAATAAATTACGAACTAATTTAATTGGAAATTATTCCAGATATAATGTAGATTCAGATGATTACAGAGTTGAAACCGACCAACGTTTAACTCAGGCAAATGAAGTTTTGGAAACAGGTATCAAGCTCAATACTTTTTACTCCATCAATGATAAATTAATTTTATTAAATGGTTATGAATTCAATGAAACTGGTATTTTAAATGAAACAGTAGTAAGTGCTCCTTCATATAGTAAAACCAAGAAAGATGTATTGTTAAACCACGCCTTTTATTCTGAAGTAGAATATCAAAAAGGAAAGACGTATTTAAGAGCAGGAGCAAGATTGAATTATTTTCAGAAATTTAAAAAGTTTATTATAGAACCAAGATTGAATTTAAGATACAAACTTTCAAATAATCTTGCTATAAAATTAGAAGGTGAGTTTAAAAACCAATCTGCAACACAGATAGTTGATTTTCAAAATGATTTCCTAGGTGTTGAAAACAGACGATGGATCTTGGCAAATGAAGAAAATATACCTATTTCTACCAGTAAACAAGGATCATTTGGTATTGATTTTAATAGAAATAACTTAAATGTTGATTTAACAGGATATTATAAAAAAGTGGAAGGCATTACAGCTTCTAATCAGGGATTTTATAATAATTTTCAATATTTAAGTGCTTCCGGGAACTATACTTCAAAGGGTGTAGAGTTTTTAGCCAACAAAACGGCAAACAATTTTAGTGCATGGGCAAGTTATGCATTCAGCATTAATAACTATGAATTTGAATCCTTTATGCCATCAAAATTCCCAAATAATCTGGATATTAGACATTCTTTTTCGTTGGCATTTAATTATGATATTCTAGAAAATTTGAGTTTATCTCTAGGAGGAATCTATCGATCAGGGCAACCGTATACCAAACCCGTGGAAGGCAACGAAACTGTTCAATCAGGAAATAACATCTTTGTAAATTATGATACGCCTAATGGTGAAAATTTAGATGATTTTATGAGGCTAGACGTGTCCATGAGTTACAAATTCAAATTATCAGAATTTGTCAGCTCTGCTATTAATGTTGGAATTAGGAATATAACCAATCAAATTAATGTCATTAGTCGTTATTATCAGGTCGATTCTAGCGATACAAATAAGGCCATTCAAATTGACAATAATTCGTTAAAATTAACACCAAATTTGAGTTTTAGGATCAAATTTTAGTTAAAAAAATATCGTTAAAATGTATAATATTTCCGATAAATTGCGTTATTACTTATAATTTTTTAAATTTGTCTACAATCGAACCCAAACTACTATGAAAAATTTAATTATTAAATTGTCTTTTATTATTGTAACAATTGGTGTTTCTGCCCAGGAAAACATCAATGAAATGTTAGCTGCAGGTATTCAAGATGCAGAACATTTTACAACCGATTATATAAGTCCGGCATCAGAAGGAGTTGCTTTCGGCATAAATAATGGCTGGTTTAGCAATGCCAAATCATTAAAAAGATTTGGATTTGAAATATCTTTTATTGGAAATGTATCTTTTATTAAAGACGAAAAGAAATCCTTTGATCTAAACGTTTCGGAATACGAGAATATTAGGTTTCCGGATGATAGCCCCAGCAAATTAGTAGCGACATCTTTAGGTCATAATGATCCGGAAGTAACAGTTATAATAACCTATGATGATCCAATTTTTGGAGATCAGGAATTTGACCTGGTATTACCAACAGGAATAGGATCGGCTGATGTCAATCTAATTCCAACCGCATTTTTACAGGGTAGTTTTTCACCTTTCAAAGGAATGCAGCTAAAAGGGAGATTCTTTCCAAAGATCGATACTGAAGATGTCGATCTGGGACTTTACGGAATAGGCATACAACAGGAAATCACCTCCTGGTTACCGGCCGATAAAATACTTCCTGTATCTGTTTCGGCATTAATAGCTTACACGCATTTGGATGCAAGCTACGATTTTACAAATACCAACATTGTTGATGGGGAAAACCAGCAAATTAAGACTGAGGTCAACACTATGTTGTACCAGCTTATTGTAGGTACAAATTTAAAAATCATTAATTTCTATGGCTCAATTGGATATTTGAAGGGAAAAACATCAACAGATCTTTTAGGAACTTATAGAGTATCTGACGGGTTGTTGTTTTCTGAGGAGATCGTCGATCCTTTCGCGATAAAGTCCGATGTTTCAGGAATGAGGACTACAGTTGGGGCCAATTTAAAATTAGGCTTTTTCAGATTGAATTTTGATTATACTCTGGCAGAATTTGACAGTGCTACTGTTGGTCTGACCTTCGGATTTAGATAAAAAAAGACTTGGTTTAAATATGAAGAGCATATGACAAAAATCATATGCTTTTTTTATTTCAAAACAATAATAATTGCTACTTTTACAATTCAATTTAACAACACATAAAAACACATAAAAAATGAAATGAGCATTTTAGGAATATATAATATTTTTGATCTATTTCTTAATTTGCGAATTACATTTGACATTAAATTAAAATAAACAAAAAACAAATGAAAATAACAGTAGTTGGTGCAGGAGCAGTTGGTGCGAGTTGTGCAGAATATATTGCATTTAAGGATTTTGCTTCTGAAGTAGTATTATTAGACATTAAAGAAGGTTATGCAGAAGGTAAGGCTATGGACTTAATGCAATGTGCATCATTGAACAATTTTGATACTAAAATAACAGGAACAACCGGTGATTATTCAAAAACAGCTAATAGCGATATTTGTGTAATAACATCAGGTATTCCCCGCAAACCGGGCATGACTCGTGAAGAACTTATTGGCATAAATGCCGGAATAGTAAAAGATGTATCATCAAGTTTAATTAAGCACTCTCCAAACACAATATTTATTGTTGTAAGTAATCCAATGGATACTATGACCTATTTGGTTCATAAGGCAACCGGATTACCAAAAAACAGAATTATAGGTATGGGTGGCGCACTTGATTCTGCCCGTTTCAAATATAGATTGGCCGAAGCTTTAGGAGCTCCAATTAGTGATGTAGATGGCATGGTGATCGGTGGGCATAGTGATACAGGAATGGTTCCTTTAACATCTCATGCAACCAGAAATAGTATTAAAGTATCTGAATTCATTTCTAAAGAAAGAATGGAACAGGTAAAGGAAGACACTAAAGTTGGTGGAGCCACATTAACAAAACTGTTAGGGACTTCGGCGTGGTATGCTCCTGGTGCCGCAGTATCTGCAATGGTACAAGCTATTGCTTGCGATCTTAAAAAAATGTTTCCTTGTTCCACAATGTTAAAAGGCGAATACGGATTAAGTGACATTTGTATAGGCGTTCCGGTTATCATTGGAAGAAAAGGAATTGAAAAAATCGTGGATATCGATCTAAGTGATGCGGAAAAGGCGCACTTGAAGAAAAGTGCGGAAGGTGTAAAGGCAGTTAATGCTCTATTGGACGTGTAAAGATCATCCATGTATAAAAAAAGACCCAACTAACCAGTTGGGTCTTTTTTTGACCGGCAAAAAAAACAAAAATCCGATTAAAAACCAATATTTTGAAAAAGGCCGTATATACGCCATAAATATTGGAAAAGTATTGGCAAATCTTAATTGAAATACTATATTTGCTCGATTTTATATACATTAAATTAATTTAAAACATAATGCAAAATAAAGGCTTAGTAAAACTGTTTGCTCTATTGTTCGGCTTGGTAAGTATATACCAATTGTCCTTTACTTTTAAAGCGAATCAGATTGAAAAAAAGGCATCAGCCATTGCAAATGGAGATCAGGTTAAAGAACGAAAATATTTAGATTCTCTTACAAACGAAAAAGTATTTGATATTGGGATTGCTGATTTTACCTATAAAGAAGTTAAAGACAAGGAATTAAAAAAGGGTCTGGATTTGCAAGGGGGAATCAATGTGATCCTTCAGGTTTCTGTAAAAGACATTTTGAAGGGATTGGCTAATTATAGCAAAGATCCAATCTTCAATAAAGCTTTGAACGATGCAGAAGAGCTTCAAAAGAACAGTCAAAATACATATTTAGAAGACTTTTTTATTGCCTTTGATGCCCTTAAGGGTGCAGATACCAAATTGGCATCGCCAGATATTTTTGCAAACAGAACCTTAAGTGACGAGATCAAATTCAATATGACCGATGATGAGGTCCAACCTATCCTGAAAAGAAAGATTGATGAGTCCATTGTCTCAGCCTTTGAAGTATTGCGTAAGCGTATTGATCAGTTTGGGGTGACACAACCTAATATTCAAAGATTAGGAAGTTCCGGCCGTATTTTAGTTGAATTACCCGGAGCCAGAGATGTAGAGCGTGCCACAGGATTACTGCAAAGTACTGCTCAACTGGAGTTCTGGGATGCCTACAAAGGCGAGCAATTCCAGGGATTTTTATCACAGGCAAACGAAGTTCTTAAAGATATTGTAGATGCTAAAACTGAAGAAGAAATTACTGAAGGAGATGTGGAATCTACTGTTGATGATACTGAAGCTCAGATAGATGATCTATTGGGTGATGAATCAGAAAATGAAGCAGCTGGAGTTGGCCAAAACCCTATTGGAGATCTAATAAAAGGATTTGGTTACAGAGGAGGCCCGGTAGTGGCACAATTTGATGAAAACGATATTGATAAGGTTAAGGAGTATCTTAATATGCCACAGGTTAGATCTCTGTTACCTGCAGAACAACGTTATGTAAAATTTGCTTTTGGTAAGCCCGAGCAAAATAGTGAAGTGGTTGACTTATATGCCTTAATAGGTAATAATGATAATATTCCGGAATTAAGTGGAAGCGTAATTACTGATGCCAGACAATCTTATGATAGTTATGGTAAGCCATCAGTTAGTATGCAAATGAGTAATAAAGGAGCTAAGATATGGGAGACAATGACTGGCAGAGCATACAGCCAGCAGAGTCAAATTGCTATTGTATTAGATGATATAGTATATTCAGCTCCGGGTGTAACTAGTGGCCCAATTGCTGGTGGAAATTCTGAGATTTCCGGGAGCTTTTCTTTAAATGAAGCTATTGATTTAGCCAACGTACTCAGGGCAGGTAAATTACCGGCTTCGGCAGACATCATTCAGAAAGAAGTTGTAGGACCTTCACTTGGACAGGAAGCTATTGATAGTGGTTTAAATTCATTCCTCATTGCATTATTGCTGGTATTACTTTGGATGACCTTTTATTATGGAAAAGCAGGTGGTTTTGCAGATATAGCTTTAATGTTAAACCTATTACTCATTTTCGGGATTCTATCCGGGTTAGGTGCGGTATTGACACTACCTGGAATTGCGGGTATTGTGTTGACGATAGGTATGTCAGTGGATGCTAACGTACTTATTTTTGAGAGGATTCGCGAAGAACTTCAAAAAGGGAAGGATCAAAAAGCGTCCATAAGGGATGGTTTTGCGAATGCATTATCTTCAATTTTGGATGCGAATATCACAACCGGTTTAACAGCATTGATCTTGTTTATTTTTGGGACAGGTCCAATTAAAGGATTTGCTACTACTTTATTAATAGGTATTTTAACATCTTTATTTACTGCAATATTTATAACTAGGTTGCTGGTTGACTGGTATGTTAATAGGGGCAACAAGTTAGATTTCTCAACAGGTTTAACTAAAAACCTGTTCAGGAACGTTAATATCGAATTCCTTAAAAAACGAAAAATAGCATATATAGTTTCCGGAGCATTCATTTTATTTAGTTTAGGTTCGTTATTCACGAATGGTCTTGATCAAGGTGTTGATTTTGTAGGCGGAAGAACCTATCAGGTGCGATTTGCTCAGGATGTAAGCGCGACTGAAGTAACAGGTACTTTAGTGGATGCATTTGGTAGTGCCGATGCCAAAACATTTGGAGATGCCAATCAATTGAAGATCACTACGAAATACAAGGTAAATGAAACAAGTGCTGAAGTAGATGAAGAAATAAGGAAATCATTGTATACAGCATTGCAGCAGTACCTGCCAAATGGATACAGCTATGAAGATTTTATTAGTGAACCAGAAGACAAGCAAGTTGGTTTAATGAAGGATTACAAAGTAAGCCCAACAATAGCTGATGATATCAAAAAAGCATCATATTGGGCTATATTGGGGTCTTTAATTGTTGTATTCCTTTATATTTTATTCCGATTTAAGAAATGGCAATACTCACTAGGTGCTGTAGCCGCTGTTTTTCATGATGTATTAATTGTACTTGGAATATTCTCCCTAACATATAGGTTCATGCCTTTTAATATGGAAATTGACCAGGCATTTATTGCGGCTATTTTAACGGTTATAGGATATTCATTAAATGATACGGTAGTTGTTTTTGACAGAATTAGAGAATTCTTTAACGAGCATACTAGCTGGGAATTTAATAGAACGGTTGATTCTGCCTTAAGCAGTACCTTGAGCAGAACTTTGAATACTTCACTTACTACTTTAGTTGTATTGCTATCAATCTTTATTTTTGGAGGTGATTCAATTAGAGGGTTTATGTTTGCCCTAATTGTAGGGGTAATTGTTGGTACATATTCGTCTTTATTTATTGCTACACCGATTATGTATGATTCGATTAAGAAGAAAGATGATAAAGGATTACAAAAGAAAGTGATCGAAGAAGAGCCAAAAGAAAAGAAAAAGGCCAAGAAAAAAACAAAGAAGAAGTAAATTATAAATTTTGATAAAAAAAAGAGCCATTTATTCAAATGGCTCTTTTTTATTTTAAAGCTTGAATCAAATAGGTTATTCTATTTCTGTATATTCCATTCTGTCACCAATTTCCAACAGCCATTTTTCTGCTAAACCGGCATTAACTTCCAAAACATATTGCGCCGGAACTTCTGAAGGAAGGGAACTTTCATCAAAAGGTTTTGAGTTTTCCTGAAAACTGACAATATATTTATTTTTGTCCAAATAGATCAAATCCAAAGGGAATTTGGTATTTCGCATATAAAAAAAGCGTTCACGCATTGTAGGGAAAACAAATAGCATACCTCTATCGTCCTGCATGGAATTCCTATACATTAAACCGGTTTGTACATCATAATCTGTATCGGCGATCTCTATATCCAACTTAACAATTAATGAATCACTCATCGATTTATATAGTTTTAATTCACCTTCTTTTTTAAAAGTAACTTCAACAGGTTTAACCTCTTTGTTTTCATTTTTGCATGATATTGAGCTCAGGCAAAATATACTTAGGAATAATAAAGAAGTAAGTTTTAATTTGAAACGAATCATCTTAGATATTTTTGGTTTTAGGTTTGTACATAAACATAAAATACAAGCCTAATAAAATGAACGGAAGACTTAACCATTGACCTGTATTCAAAATCCATTCGGCTCTTTCATTTACTTGAGCCTCCTTTACAAATTCAACAAAGAATCTTATTGTCCATAACAACACAAAAAAGAGTCCAAATAAATAGCCTGCTTTTTCACCTTTTACGGTTTTTGAATAAACAAACCAAAGTATAAAAAACAGGATCACATAACTAAACGCTTCATATAACTGGGCAGGATGCCTGTATGGAACGGCTTCTAATAAATCGGCAAATTTAGGATTATCAGTGACGGCCGCATAGGCTTCTTTATAATTTTTAATTCCGGTACGCTGTATGATCTCTCTCTTCCCATATTGTTCCTGTATGAATCGGACACCTAAATTAGAGTCTGTAATCTTGCCGATTATTTCAGAGTTGATAAAGTTACCAAACCTTATAAAAGCAGCGCCTAAAGCAGCGGGTATTACTACTTTGTCCAGGAGCCACATCAATGATTTATAGGTGTATTTTTTTCTATATAAATACAAGCCTATTATAATTCCAATGGTTGCTCCATGGCTGGCTAATCCTTGAAAACCAGTAAATTCAAAACCGCCTTTGAATCTAAACGGTAAAAAGATGCTAAAAAAGTCTTCATGAATTAATTCCGATTGATAAAAGATAACATGACCCAATCTGGCACCTATCATGGTTGCCAAAACAGTATATAGAAAAAGAGGATCCAGAAATTCCAGTGAGACCTTTTCTCTGGTAAAAATTCTTTTCATGATATACCAACCTAAAACAAAGGCTGTAAGCCACATCAAGCTATAAAAATGAATTTTAAAATTACCTATAATATCAATACCGGTTATCGGATTCCAGTCAAATTTTAGTACCTGCATATTTATTTTTTTAGCTTGGTAAATATAAGATTTTGTGTGGTTTTAAACAGATATTTATTGGGACATTATTTTTGCGTTAAGGATAGAAGACTTTCCAATAAGATAAATTCTCGCTTATTTTTTTATGTCGGTTCGAGTGAATATGTACAACAAATTTATATCGAGAAAAAGGAATAAAATATGATGCCTGGATTGCAACCGGGAAGCCTGACTTGAGCGAAACGAAAGGAACGCCCAAATTAAGTATCATCCTTATCTGGAACAGGGTCGTAGCCCGATCGTCCCCATGGCGATGGAACGTTTAGAAAATGTACGGTGTACATTTTTAGTGAACAGGCGAGCTGGCGCATGTGGGCAATTAGTTGTCATCCTTATCTGGAACAGGGTCGTAACCACTTCGTCCCCAAGGATGACAACTAAATATACGTTTTAAAGCTAACCATTCCTCCTTTAAAAAAGCCATGTTTTTCTAATGCCTCTTTAGCGTAATGAGAACATGTTGGTTGAAATCTGCATGTTGCCGGAGTAAAGGGAGATATAACAGTTTGGTAGATCTTAATAAGTAATAAAAAAGGTGCAACTAATATTTTTTTCATAACTAGTTAGTCGTGAAAGTAGTTCCATCTTTACCATCCTGAAGTTGAATGCCAACTGCGGCTAATTCATCACGAATTTTATCGGATAAGGCAAAATCTTTATTTTCTCTGGCCTCTTGCCGAAGTTTAATTAATAGCTCAACCGCTCCTGATAGTTTTTCTTCTTCGGCTCCTGATTGATTTGATGAATTGGTCAACCCTAATACATCAAAAACAAAACTATTTATCGTTGTTTGAAGTAATATTTAGATCTTCTTGAGATATTGTTGCTTTACCTTCATTTATCTGGTTGATAAATTTTGAAGCGTCAAATAAATTGGCAATTAAAATTGGTGTATTAAAATCGTCATTCATTGCATCATAGCACTTCTGCTTCCATACACTGACGTCAAAGGATGAGGTGCTTGATGTTGGCAATGAGTCCATTAATTTAATTGAATCCATTAATCTGTTAAATCCTTTTTCAGCAGCTAAAAGACCATCATTTGTAAAATCCAAAATACTTCTGTAATGAGCCTGAAGCATAAAGAATCTAGCAACACTTGGCGAATATGCTTTTGTGATATGTGGATTATCTCCAGAAAAAATTTCATTGGGTAAAATAAAATTTCCTGTCGATTTAGCCATTTTTTTGCCATTCATGATGAGCATATTGGCATGCATCCAAATATTTACCGGACTTTCATTATAAGCAGCTTCAGCCTGTGCAATTTCACATTCATGATGTGGAAATTTTAAATCCATACCACCACCGTGAATATCAAAATGTTCTCCTAAATATTTTGTGCTCATTGCAGTACATTCCAAATGCCAACCTGGAAAACCATCACTCCATGGTGAAGGCCATCGCATAATATGCTCTGGTTCGGCTTTTTTCCATAGTGCAAAATCCTGCGGATTCTTTTTATCAGATTGTCCATCGAGTTCACGTGTATTATGAATAAGATCTTCAAGTTTACGTTTACTTAAAATGCCATAATTATGTGACTCATTATATTTATGAACATCAAAATAAACAGATCCATTGACCTCGTAAGCAAAACCATTATCTATAATTTCTTTAATGATTTCTATCTGCTCAATAATATGTCCAGTTGCAGTAGGTTCTATACTTGGTGGTAAAAAATTGAATGTATTAAGAATATTATGAAAATCGACAGTATACCGTTGCACAACTTCCATGGGTTCAATAGCTTCCAAGCGGGCTTTTTTAGCAATCCTGTCTTCACCTTCATCAGCGTCATTTTCTAAATGTCCGGCATCAGTAATATTTCTTACATACCTAACTTTAAATCCTAAATGTTTGAAATATCTAAAAATCACATCAAAGGACATAAATGTTCTAACATTTCCTAAATGCACATTGCTATAAACCGTAGGTCCACAAACATACATGCCAATATAACCCTCGTTAATAGGTTTAAAGATTTCTTTTTTCCCGGTTAAGGAATTATATATTTTTATTTGCTGATTTTGATAAAGCGGCATTAAAAACAGATTTAAAAAAATAATTTTAGAATTAATGTATTTAATTTAATATAATCCAAGAACTCTCTCTGAGTTTTCTTTTTTGAATTTCCCACCAAATTCCGAAGTAACCGTACTACTTTCAATATCTCTTATTCCTCTTGAATTAACACATAAGATGTTTGGCATCAATAACACATGCAACATCTTCAGTATTTAAGACTCTTTGAAGTTCTTTTACGATTTGAATGGTTAAACGTTCCTGTACTTGTGGTCGTTTTGCATAATAATCAACAATTCTGTTCATTTTAGACAACCCAACAACAGTACCGTTAGAAATATATGCGACATGAGCTTTTCCAACTATTGGTAATAAATGATGCTCGCATGTAGAATAAACAGTTATGTTTTTTTCAACGAGCATTTCCCCATATTTATACTTATTTTCAAAGGTAGAAGCGTTTGGTCTTTTTTTTGGATTGAGACCACCAAAAATCTCCTTGACAAACATTTTAGCGACTCGCATTGGTGTTCCATTAAGACTGTCATCTGTTAGATCAAGACCTAATGTTTCCATGATATGCCTTACATCATCTTTAATGACATCAATTTTCTCTTCATTTGACAGGACAAAGGCATCCTTTCTCATAGGAGTATTGGACGATGTTCCTATGTGGTCATCACCTACAGTGTCAACGTTTTTAATGTCTTTGTCAATTTTCATAGTACTCTAAAATAATAAAGCTACAAAGATAAACATTTATAAATTCAAATAGATTTAAATAATTAAGTATTAATAAGGACGTTATACTAAAGCCGTTTATTAAATATTTCTTAAATTTCTAGCCTGTAAATGCCACAATTCATTGAAAAAAAGATTACTATCTTTAGTTTATTAGTTGCTGGTAACCTGCTAGCAGTCTACACAGGTTTTGGTCAGGGACAAACTTGTACATACGGCAGGCACCATTTTGTGCAGGAGATAGTGCCCTAGTTTTTCCAAATACAAATAGTACTACACCTGGAGGGTCTTCTAGCGCTGAATCTGGTATTAATTATACATGCTCTACTAGTAACCCTCAAGGACCAAATAATTCCGCAAGTTGGCCATTTTCCTGCATGGTATTATTTAAGAATAGGTTCTGATGGAAATTTAGAGTTTACAATAAGTCAAACTGAAAATGAAGATGGTAGTGGTAATGATTTAGATGTTGACTATCTAGCTTGGGGACCATTTTCTGATAGTGACATAGACTGCGCTAGTGACTTATTGCCTTCAAACAAAATTGATTGTCAGCTGGTCAGCGAGTAATGTAGAAACGTTAACAATAAATAATGCAGTAACAGGACAATTTTATATGGTAATGATTTCGAATTATAGTGAAGATCCCGGGTTTATTAGTTTAGAACAGACTAATTCGTCTAGCGCAGGTGCAGGAAGCACAGACTGTTCTATAGTGAGTACAAATAATTACTGTGAAGGAGAGGTTGTTTCATTAGACGCTACAGTTTCTAATGCTGTCACTTATCAATGGTATAGGAATGGAGTTTTATTGACTGACCCAGACCAATCTGGACCTGTTTTAAATAATGTTGTCGCACCAAGTGCTGTTTATTTTGTAGAAAAGTTTAATTCTTCTGGTGGCCTGATAGAAGAAGAAACATTTAATATTGTTTTTAATGCAGTACCAACAGCAACGCAACCCCCAGATTATACTTTATGCGATGATGTGAATCCGGGCGATGGGGTAGAAGTGTTTGATCTGACCACTCAGGATGCCGGAATATTGGGAGGACAGGATCCGCAGGATTATACGGTCAGTTATTACGATGAATCAGGGAATGCCATAGCAGACCCAACAATGTATACGAGTGGCTCACAGACCGTTGATGCTCAGGTGACCAATAATGATAATACATCATGCTTTACGATAGTGCCGTTGGAGTTGATAGTCAATCCAGTGCCGGCTGTGGTAGCCTTAACCGATTTGGTAGAATGCGAACTGAATACAGACGGTTACTATGATTTTGATCTGGAGAGCAAAACAGATGAGATCCTCAATTTACAGGATGATCCGACTTCCTTTGAAGTGACCTACCACGCCTCCCTGGGAGATTCTCAGTCTGGAATGAATCCCCTCTCAAGTCCATATACCAATACCAACGACCCTAATATCACCAATTCACAACTGATATATGTGAACATTAGAGATACAAGAACGGGTTGTGATAGCAACGCGATGTCTTTCAATTTAGTAGTACAGGAAGCCGCTGTGGCCAATGAACCAGTGAACGACTATGTGATCTGTGATAACTTGGGAGACAATGATGGAGAGGGTCAGTTTGATCTCACCACTCAGGATGCCGAAATATTGGGAGGACAGCAGGATCCATTAGTTTATACGGTAAGTTATTACAGTGATATCAGGGGATGCTGAACTAGGTGTGAATTACATAGAAGACCCAACAATGTATCAAAGTGTCTCGAAGACCATCTATGCAAGGGTGACCGATACAACAGGCTGTTACGAGACCACAACCTTAACCTTACAGGTAAACCTGTTGCCAATTTTTGACATAGAGGACAATTACATACTATGCGTGGACAGTGCAGGAGGTGTTGTGACTACTGTTTCGCCACCGGTCATAGATACGGGGCTGGATGCGGCAGACTACGATTTTGAGTGGACAGACTCCACAGGGATAGTTGTAGGAACCGATTCAACATATGTACCTTCATTAGCAGGTATGCATTCGGTATTAGTGACTAATAGAGCTACAGGCTGTCAGAACAGTGACAGTACAGAGGTAGAACAGAGCTCACCACCGGATGTCACAGCTACAGTGACCACGCCGGCCTTTGCGGATGTTCATGAGATTGAAGCAACGGCAACAGGAGATGGGAGAATATGAATTCAGTTTAGATGGAGGTCTATGGCAGCAAAGCGGAACGTTTAACGATGTGATGGCGGGAGAACATGAGGTAAGAGCGAGAGATATAAATGGCTGTGGAGAGAGCAGCATAATGGTTATGATCATGGACTATCCGTTATACTTTACTCCTAATGGAGACGGCAGGCATGACACGTGGAATATAATAGGAATATCGAATCAAGTTGATGCAAAAATTTTTATATATGACAGATATGGCAAGCTATTAAAACAGATAAGTCCAACGTCTGTGGGTTGGGATGGAACCTTTAATGGCGAAGCCTTACCATCATCAGATTATTGGTTTACTGTCCGGTACAGAGAACCAGGCGATGATACTGAAAAAGAGTTTAAAGCTCATTTTACTTTAAAGAGATAAACTAAAAACGGCTGAATTAAGATTCAGCCGTTTTTAGTTATATGTATTTCAATTTTATAAATTAAAACTTAACGACAGTGTTATATTATCTCTATTGGAATTAAGCCTTACACGATCAGTCAGACCAACATCAAATAATTGATAGTTAGTATCTCTTTCCGAAGTATCATAAGTAATGTCTAATCTTGTATTTCCAAAATTATAGCCTAATCCTAGAGAATATCCTGTTAGATCTCCAATGGTGGAGTCATTTTCATAAGGACTTTCTTCAAAACGGTAACCGCCTCTAAAACTAAATTCCTTGTATTTATATTCCCCTCCAAGTTTTAAGATAGAGGCTGTCTTTAGGTTATCACTAATTATATCGTTTTGTGCAGCAAAATAATTATCTGAAGTTGGTTTAAATTTAGCTTTACCGTAATTTTTTCTGGCATAATCTAAACTGATCAAGCCATCACTTCCAAAAATATAAGCTAAACTTCCTGTAATCTTCGAAGGAGTTTGCAATTTATAATCCGGAAAAATGTTGGTAATATTAGGATTAATTGTTTGAGTAACCGGTACTCCGGCATCGTCCCTAACAGTTGCTATATATTGAGTGGTTTCTTCACTTATGGTATACCAAACGGGTGAATCAAAAGCCAGACCAACTCTAAAATTATCACTTAATTTTGCAATGGCTCCTAACTGGAATGAAAATCCATCACCAACGGTTGCCAGGTTGTTTTCAAATCCAACTTCGTTAACAATTGAACCAGGGTTGGAATTCTCTTCGTAAAAATATGTTGATCTCACATAATCAATAAAATGGGCGTTCAAATTTAAACCTAAATATAAGTTGTCCTGATATTGAGTTGCGAAGTTAAAACCGAATTTTCCATTGTACCCTCTAGCGGCGTATGAAAACTCCTGATCAAAACTTCCAGACCCCATATTAGAAAAGTAAACCGTATTATCATCAGTATTGTTCTCAGGTTCTACAATATAAGACTCATAACCTAAAAATGCCTGTTGATGACTATAACCAAAAGCTGAGCCTATATCGCCGTATGCTTCGGAATAGGTCTCATCAGAGAATGCCGATATTTCATCTAATCTCAATCCTTGAGCATTCGATATAAAATAGGAATCAATGGAATTGGTATTTCTGCCAAAAGCAAACCAATCTTCCTCAAAATTATTTGTTCGGTCATAAGCAAAACCAATAACGATTCGCCTCCAATCATTATCGTCATTTCTATTTCTTAAAACTATTGCAGCGCCTGCCTGGTTTAAATCTACATCTGAATTCGATGAAGAGTTAAAACCATTAAAATAGGATGCATCATTTTGTACATCACTAATAATTAAGGAAATTGAAGCATGGCTATAATTAAAAATTGCGGAACCCGCCGGATTAACTGAAACGGCTGACATATCGCCACCAAGAGCGCCAAATGCTCCGCTTAATGCTCTGAATCGTGCAGTACCTTGTATCTCATCATTTGAATATCTTAAGGCATCAGTGATATTCTGTGCTTGAATAACAGACATAGATATCACACCTATTAATAAGAATATTAACTTTTTCATATGTAGATTACTTATATTTTTTTATACTATTTTCTTGAGCTGGATCTTGATCTGCTTGAACTAGAGCTACTACTTGATCTTGATGATCCACTCGATCTGCTGCTAGATGAAGACCTGTTTATTGAACCGCTACTACTGTTCGAACTTCTTCTTGGAGTTGATGCTTTTGGAGTACTGCTTCTTGGGGTTGAAGCCCTTGGAGTACTGGTTCTTGGATTCGTTGCCCGAGGTGAATTACTCCTTGGGGTATTTGTTCTCGTATTACTTCTAGGTGTTGTTGAGCGACTATTATTATAGACGTCACTTCTATTTCTTGATCTTATTGACGTATTAGAATTAAGTCTTGAAGTAGAAGAACTCCTTCTGTTAATTGAAGATAAGTCTCTATTTAATAAACTTCCTCTTCTGCTTGAGTTATAAGCATAATATCTACTATTGTATCCTCTGTTATAGTAATTAGGGTATCCATAATTACTATACCCGTAATAAGGATATCCATAGTTTGCATATCCGTAATAAGGGTATCCAAAACCAAAACCAACATTCCATCCCCAATTATTCCATCCCCATCCATATGAAGGACCGTATCTCCATGGTCTGTTCCATCTCCAACTGCTATAAATCCATGGATCGTTCCAAAGCCAAGGATTATACCATCCCCAATTATTCCAGCCGTTATCAATAACATTTATTGTAACGTTACTGTTATTTTGTCCCCATCCTGCATAGGACTTATTATATTGAAGTGTATCAATTTCTTCATTATAATTTCCTTCATAGGAGTCTACATCAGTAAAAATCTCATTTTCATCAAAAACATTTTCATATTCCCTTGCCTTTTCAGAAAAATAATTTTTATAATATGTACCATCATTATTTGGTTCAACTACTGTTTCCTGTTCAGTAGGATATTCAACAGTTCTGTTATAGTCCGGACCATAAATACCATCGGTATCGTAACCTACATATTCATATGACCCACAAGAAGCCAATAAGAAAAATAAGCTGAGCGTACCTAAAAATGGTATTTTGGTTGTGAAGTAATTAAATTTCATATCTCTTCATATTTTATTGTTGAACAATACAAAAATAGTTAGTTTTGCTGAACTATTTTTTTATTTAACATAAACACAATATTTGTGCCAAAAAACTGTATATGAGTAAAAATCTGACGAGTAGAAGTGAAGATTATTCCAAATGGTATAACGAATTAGTTATTAAGGCTGATTTGGCTGAAAATTCAGCAGTAAGGGGTTGTATGGTTATAAAACCTTATGGATATGCTATTTGGGAAAAAATGCAGGCAGAGCTTGATAGAATGTTTAAGGAAACAGGGCATCAAAATGCGTATTTTCCTTTATTTGTCCCTAAAAGTTTATTTGAAGCCGAAGAAAAAAATGCGGAGGGTTTTGCAAAAGAATGTGCCATAGTTACGCATTACAGATTAGAAAATGATCCAGATAATGAAGGGAAACTAAGGGTAGATCCTAATGCAAAGTTAGAGGAAGAATTGATTGTAAGACCAACAAGTGAGGCAATCATTTGGAATACATACAGAGGATGGATCCAGTCCTATCGAGACCTGCCAATATTAGTAAATCAGTGGGCCAATGTTGTTCGCTGGGAAATGAGAACACGTTTATTTTTAAGAACCGCAGAATTTTTATGGCAAGAAGGACATACGGCTCATGCAACCAAGAAAGAAGCTATGGCTGAAGCAGAACAAATGAATGATGTTTATGCTGAATTTGCCGAAGACTTTATGGCTATGCCTGTTATTAAAGGTGTTAAATCTGAAAGTGAACGATTTGCCGGAGCTTTAGAGACCTTTTGTATTGAAGCTCTCATGCAGGATGGCAAAGCATTGCAAGCGGGAACTTCTCATTTTTTAGGACAGAATTTTGCAAAGGCATTTGATGTTAAATTCACAACCAAAGAAGGAAAACAAGATTATGTTTGGGCAACTTCATGGGGAGTCTCTACACGACTTATAGGAGCACTTATTATGACACATAGTGATGATAGGGGATTGGTATTACCACCTAATCTTGCGCCTAACCAGGTAGTCATTGTGCCTATATATAAAGACCAGGAACAGTTTGATGACATATCAAAGCTTGCAGAAAAACTAATGACTGATCTTAGAAAAGAAGGTATCACCGTAAAGTATGATAGCCGAGATACGCACAGACCAGGTGCTAAATTTGCTCAGCACGAACTTCAAGGTGTTCCTATAAGACTTGCCATTGGACCAAAGGATTTAGAAAATGGAACCATTGAATTAGCAAGACGAGATACATTGACAAAAGAAACTGTATCCTTTAGTAGTGTTGTGGAAAAATTAAAAGATTTAATTCCATTGATTCAGGAGGAATTATTTAAAAAAGCTCTGGAGTTTAGAGATTCCCATATTACAGATGTTGATACCTTTGATGAATTTAAATCGGTTATAGAGAATAAAACCGGGTTTGTTTCTGCACATTGGGATGGTACTTCTGAAACAGAAGAAAAAATAAAGGAACTCACCAAAGCAACTATAAGGTGTATTCCTCTAAACAATAGGTTTGAAGAAGGGGTCTGTGTTTATTCCGGTAAGCCTTCTAAACAAAGAGTTTTATTTGCAAAAGCTTACTAATCTTAATTTTCAAAAAAGATTAATTAACAGTTGCATCATTTAAAAATAGTTGTATTTTTGCATCCGCATTGGAAACATTGTAAGTTTTTTGACAAAGTATTGCAACTTTAAAGTTTTAATTTTTAAATTTGCGCACTCAAAACTTAAATGGCCCGTTCGTCTATCGGCTAGGACGCCAGGTTTTCATCCTGGTAAGAGGGGTTCGATTCCCCTACGGGCTACAATTTAGATAATTAGAAAAAATAAAATAATGGCAAATCATAAGTCAGCTTTAAAAAGAATTAGAAGTAACGAAGTAAGACGTGTTAGAAACAGATATCAACACCGTACAACTCGTAATGCAATTAAGAAATTGCGTGATATTACTGTAAAAAAGGATGCTGAGAAAATGTTTCCTGAAGTTGCTTCTATGATAGATAGATTAGCTAAGACAAATGTTATTCATGATAATAAAGCAGCGAATATAAAGTCTGGTTTGGCAAAGCATATTGCTGCGTTATAAAAGATTTTTAAAGCACTTAATAAAAAAGCCTTGAATGAGTCATTCAAGGCTTTTTTATTTGTTCTAATTAGTTTTTTTATCCGTTCATTGAGATTAAAAACTCTTCATTATTTCTAGTTTGTTTAAAGCGATCATTTATGAATTCCATTGCTTCAACAGGGTTCATGTCAGCTAAATACTTTCGCATTACCCACATTCTTTGAATGGTGCTTTCATCCAGTAATAAATCATCACGACGTGTACTTGATGAAGTGAGATCGATAGCAGGGAATATTCTTCTGTTAGAGATTTTTCTATCAAGTTGTAATTCCATATTACCTGTCCCTTTGAATTCTTCAAAGATAACTTCATCCATTTTTGAACCGGTTTCAGTCAAAGCCGTCGCAATGATGGTTAATGAACCTCCATTTTCAATTTTACGTGCTGCACCAAAGAAACGTTTTGGTTTATGCAGGGCATTAGCATCAACACCACCACTTAATATTTTTCCTGAAGCAGGTTGAACTGTGTTATATGCTCTGGCTAAACGTGTAATTGAATCTAACAGGATGACTACATCGTGACCACATTCTACTAATCGTTTGGCTTTTTCCAAAACAATATTGGCAATTTTAACATGTTCATGGGCTTCTTTATCAAAAGTTGAAGCAATAACTTCACCTCTAACATTTCGTTGCATATCTGTGACCTCTTCCGGACGTTCATCAATTAAAAGGACCATTTGATAAACTTCAGGATGATTAGCAGCAATGGCGTTTGCAATATCTTTTAGCAACATTGTTTTTCCCGTTTTAGGTTGCGAAACGATCATACCACGTTGTCCTTTTCCTATTGGTGCAAACAAATCCATTATTCGTGTTGAAATGGTACTCTGTCTTTCTGCAATATTGAATTTTTCCTGTGGAAATAAAGGTGTAAGATGCTCAAACGACACTCTGTCACTAACAACATCAGGATTCTGGCCATTTATTTTACTTACTTTAATTAAAGGAAAGTATTTCTCGCCTTCTTTAGGTGGACGAACATGACCTAATACTGTGTCTCCTGTTTTTAATCCGAATAAACGAATTTGAGATTGTGAAACATAGATATCATCCGGAGATGATAAATAATTATAATCAGAAGAACGCAAAAACCCATAACCATCTTGCATGATATCCAGAACGCCTTCACTTTCAATGATGGCATCAAATTCAAAATCCGGTTCTCTGTATCTGTTTCGGTTATCCTTATTGCCGTTATTTCCATCGGCACGATTACCTTTTTGATGACTATCCTTTCTCTGCTGATTAGGATTGATGTTTTGTGCCTTGTTTGTATGTTTAGGTGCCGGCCTTTCAACTTTATTAGGCTTGTTGGCTCTTGGCTGATTTTGGTTCTCCTTTTTAGGCTCTTCTGTTCTTTTAGCAGAAGCTTGTGTTTTAGCCTGTGTTTTAGCCTGTGGCTGATTTTGTCTTGGCTTTTGAACCCGTTGTACTGGCTTTTTTTGTTCTGGTTTTTGAGTTGGTTTAACAACCTCGGCAACAGCTTTTGGGTTTGCAGCCTGATAATCCAGGATTTGATATACTAGATCTAATTTCTTTAAGGTACGATATTTAGGTACTTTTAATTCTTTTGCTATATCCTGTAATTCGGAAAGCTTTTTTTCTTTTAACTGTGAAATCTCAAACATTGATTTGTTTTGAACGTTGGGTTATAATTTGAATATGTATTTTCAGTAGATTAAAATTAATCTTATTCAGAAGAATTCATAAAGCAATACCTTGAATAGAACTACTTTACTATTGCAATAATACAATATTATTTTAATATATTAAGTATGTTTTTATAAAAGAAACCATTATTTTTGTCCAGTTTTTTAACGAAGCATGTTACAACGTATTCAAACTGTATATTTATTATTAGCTGCAATTGTTTCAGCAGGATTAATTTTTGTTTTTCATTTATGGACAACAAAAGAGAATATTAAATTATTTGCATTAGATGAACTGTTGTATTTTGGTTTGTTTTTGGGTTCAGCATTATTAAGTCTGATATCCATTTTTTTGTTTAAAAATAGAAAATCTCAA
Source organism: uncultured Flavobacteriaceae bacterium (assembly GCA_963722665.1). Lineage (GTDB taxonomy): Bacteria > Bacteroidota > Bacteroidia > Flavobacteriales > Flavobacteriaceae > Site-B1. The sequence goes on along the minus strand of CAVRNW010000045.1, from coordinate 23,989 downwards.
TTTGTGTTGGGACGACTAAATATAATATTAAACTTTATTTTACTAGGATTATTTGTATATCAATCTCTAAATTTATCTGGAGAAACTAAGGTTTCTGAGAAAGGTATTGGGATGCTTCTACCTATCTTTTCTATCGTATTTTTAGCTTTAGCTAATAAGGCTATCAAGAAGGATGAAGATCTTGTAAAATCTGTAGATCGATTAAGATAAACCTAATATCTTAGTAGTATTAGTGCGTTAAAACTCCGAAGTATATGCTTCGGAGTTTTTTATTACTATCCCTAACCCTTTCCAAAGGAAAAGGAATTTTTAAGTGTTGGGTTGTATAGAAAGTCCTTCCAATTGGGAAGGATTTAGGATGGGAATTCTATAACTTCCAATTCCTTAATGTTTTTCCCGTCGATCACAAAACGAAGCATGGTCCTTACTTTATGAAAACCATATTTACCTGCTGCACCGGGATTCATATGTAATAAATTAAGTTTTTTGTCAGACATAACCTTTAAAATATGTGAATGTCCGCAAATAAAAAGTTTAGGTGGATTTTTTTTGATCTCTTCTCGTACTCTAATATCATATCGTTTAGGATATCCACCAATATGAGTTATCCAGACATCCACATCTTCGCACATAAACCGGTCGTGTTCAGGAAATTCCATTCGTGCTTTATCATCATCAATATTACCATAGACAGCCCTCAAGGGTTTATATTTTTTAATTTCATCGGTTATCTTTAGATCACCAATATCTCCGGCATGCCATACCTCATCAGCCTGTTTTACATATTTGATAATTTCAGGACCTATATAACCATGTGTATCAGAAAGTAGAAGAATTTTCTTCATTAATAAAATATTGTGATTTGAAACTATTTATTCTAATTATCTTTGTTCTCTTAACAAAAATAAAATAATACTTGAGATATTTCCTGGAACTATCATATAATGGTAAAGCCTATCATGGTTGGCAAAATCAACCCAATGCTGTTTCTGTTCAGGAAATATTGGAAAATGCTCTTACTACTTTGTTAAGAACGACCATAGAAATTGTTGGAGCAGGTAGAACGGACGCCGGGGTTCATGCTTTGCAAATGTTTGCACATTTTGATTATTCATCCAAGCTCGATATGGCCCAACTAAGGTATAATTTAAATTCGTTTTTGCCTAAGGATATTGCTATACAGAATATTTTTGAAGTTAAAAAAGATGCCCATGCCAGATTTGATGCAATTAGCAGAACCTATTTATACAGGATTTGTACAGAAAAAGATGCATTTAATTCTGATAGGGTTTATTATATAAATAATGAATTGTCGATATTGATAAAATGAATGAGGCCAGCAAGATTTTATTTGAATACAATGATTTTGAATGCTTTTCAAAAACCAATACCGATGTAAAAACATTTAATTGCCAGATAATGAAAGCCGATTGGATTAATAAGGGTAATGAATTACATTTCACAATAAAAGCAGACCGGTTTTTACGGAATATGGTAAGAGCAATTGTGGGAACATTGATAAGTGTTGGGACAGGAAAACTGGATATTCAGGATATGCATACCATTATCAGATCAAAAAATAGAAGTGAAGCAGGTTATTCGGTTCCTGCACATGCCTTATATTTGTCAAAAATTGAATATCCGGAACAGATACGCTTATAATGGATAAAAAGAAAGAAAATATTTTTGATCTAAGTCTTTTTAAAAGGCTTTTCGAGTATATAAAACCTTACAGGCTCGTTTTTACAGGTGTTTTTTCAGCGGTCATATTGTTATCCATTTTTAGTATAGCCAATCCTCTTATTTTACAAAGAGCAATAGATGAAAAAATAACTACGCAAACTCTTGAAGGATTTCTCCCTTATATCATATTGATGCTTGCTGTTTTGATCCTGGAGGTAGTGTGTCAATTGTTGTTTATTTACTATGCAAGTTGGCTGGGACAAAGTGTTGTTAAAGATATTCGGGTTAAACTTTTTAACCATATGCTCAGGTTTAAAATGAAGTATTTTGATACATCGTCTGTTGGCGTATTAATAACAAGAGCTGTGACCGATATGGAGCGGATCGCCGATATATTTGGTCAGGGCTTATTCATGATATTCAAGGATGTTCTTACTATGGTGGTAGTATTTGGAGCAATGTTATATATTAATTGGAAGCTGAGTTTAATTGTGTTTATAATGCTCCCAATAGTTCTTTATGCTACAAAATTGTTTCAAAAGTACATGAAAAAGGCCTTTGAAGAAGTCCGGACAGAGGTTTCAAATTTAAATTCGTTCGTTCAAGAGCGGGTAACGGGAATGAAAATTCTACAGTTATTCACCAGGGAAGAAACGGAATACAAGAAATTCAAAGATATAAATGAACGACATAAAAAAGGGTGGTTAAAAACAGTATGGTACAATTCAATATTTTTCCCTGTGGCTGAATTGTCAGGGTCAATAACTGTTGGATTGGTAGTCTGGTATGGAGGATTGAATGTTGTATTAAGTAATACTGTTTCTCAAGGCGATTTGTTTGCATTTATAATGATGACTCCCATGTTGTTCAGACCACTAAGACAGATAGCAGATAAGTTCAGCACACTGCAAATGGGTATGGTAGCTGCAAACAGAGTTTTTAAGGTTTTGGATACAACTGCTAAAATAGAGGATATTGGGACATTGGAAACAGATCATTTTAAAGGAAATCTGGTTTTTGATGATGTACACTTTAGTTATGTGAAGGATGAAGAAGTCCTTAAAGGCATTTCATTTAATATAAAAGCAGGTGAGAAAGTGGCAATCGTGGGAGCCACAGGAGCAGGTAAATCGACAATTATTAATTTGTTGAACAGGTTTTATGAAATTGATAAAGGCATAATTTCCATAGATGGAATAGATATTAAAGATGTTAAGCTTGCATCTTTAAGAAACCAGATAGCTGTTGTATTGCAGGATGTTTTCTTGTTCGCCGACACCATTTTAAGCAACATAACCCTAAACCACCCTGAAATTTCAGAAAATGAAGTAATAGAATCAGCCAAGAAAATTGGCATACATGATTTTATTACAAGTTTGCCGGGTGGCTACAATTATAATGTCAAGGAAAGAGGAATTATGCTTTCCTCTGGACAGCGGCAATTAATATCCTTTTTACGAGCTTTTGTTACAAATCCTAGTATTTTGATACTTGATGAAGCCACTTCTTCTGTAGATTCCTATACCGAACAACTTATTCAGGATGCAACCGATACCATTACATCTGGCAGAACATCCATAATAATTGCCCACAGGTTAGCAACGGTACAAAAAGCGGATAGAATAATAGTTCTTGATGCGGGGGAAATAGTAGAACAGGGGACACATAAAGAATTACTTAAAATTGAGAATGGCTACTATAAAAACCTATATGAAGTTCAGTTCTTAAAAAAGGAAGTAGCTTAGTTTCCTAAGGCTTCTTTTGCCGCTTTTTTAGCTTCAATCATTTCGTCAAAACCACCCATTAGAAAAATTGCTCCTGTCATTATTATTGTTAATATTACCATAAATACTCCAAGGATAATCAGGAATATTAGGGTTCTTAATATAATTTCTTGAAAATTTAAACCGTATAAACGTTTTAAGCAAAATGCAGAATAAACAATCATTAAAGGAATGATCAAATAACTCAACACAATGAATGGAACACCTAAAATTAATAGACCAACTGTATAAAAGAGACTTATAATGGAGATTTGAGCTTGTATATACATAAATATTACAAGGTGCTCAGTGTAATTGTATTTTTTTATTTTTAAAAAAGTGATTTTAGACATAAGAGCGTACAACGGAATGTAGAACATCATTACAATAGATTGATATTCCTGTAAAAAACTCATTGTTTGTCTATTAAATTCTTCGGTTTCTTTTCGACTAATAGCTGAGAAATCCATTACTCCGGGAAAAAATTTATTCAAAATGAATAACTGCAATCCAGAAAGAGTTATCGCTATGGCAAAATAACTAATAGCATCTACATACTTTTTTCGTGTTCCATTTATGTAACCATCAATTACAACTTCTGGTTTTGTAAAAAGATGAATGAAAGTCTGAAGGAATTTGTTGTCGTAATTTAAGAATTGCTCACTAAAATGTTCAAGTAGATTTTTTATCGTTAGCCTATTTCTAATTACTTTACCTCCGCAACTTGCGCAATAATTATCTTTTTCATTAATTAAATCGTTACAATTCTTGCAATTCATATCAAGCTAAATCTTTTTTTATAAGATCAGTTAACTCCATATTGTCTTTAAAAATAACGAATTCACCATTTTTAAGATAAGAAACCTGGCCGGTTTCCTCACTAACAACCAAAGCTACGGAGTCAGTTTTTTCAGTAATACCAATTGCCGCTCTGTGACGTAATCCAAAACGTTCAGGAATATTTTTCTCGTTATTGGTAGGAAGAATTACACGAGTAGCTTTAATAATGTTGTTTGCAATTATTACGGCACCATCATGTAAGGGACTATTTTTAAAAAAGATACTTTCAAGGATAGGTTGCGTGACTGTGATATTCATTTCATCTCCTGTATTGGTAAGAAAATCCAAACTATTATTTCGTTCAAGAACTATTAAAGCACCTGTTTTTGACAGGCTCATTCTGTTACAGGCTGCTATAATTGCCTCAACATTATTTTCTGTAAACGTTTCTGTTTTTAGGAATTTCAATTGATTAAAGAATTTACGTCTTCTCCCAAAATTGGTGGAACCAACCATCAATAAAAATTTCCTGATCTCCTGCTGGAATACAACTATTAAGGCGAACATACCAACACTTATAAATCCTCCCAGAATATTACTAAGTAATTGCATTTGCAAGGCTTGGGTCAGTTTCCAGATCAAGTAGATGATTACAATACCTATGAAAATGTTGATAGCAACTGTTCCCTTTACTAATTTGTAGACGTAGTAGAGTAAGAATGCTACAAGAATGACATCGATTACATCTACAACACTTAATTTTAACAGGTCATTAAAGATTTCCAATAGAATGGTATTTTGGTAAATTTAACAAATTAACCTTAATAAATAAACTCGTCATTATCTATATTTATTTGAGTAGAATCCAATTTAATAAAGTGCTCTTTATAACTGATATATTTCTGGAAACTCATCTTTTTGTCGAACCTTAAAAATACCTTTGCGTCTGCCTTATCTAAATCTGGCAAAGCTTCAAGTGAAATAGCTCTGTTTCCTATTGATATACTATCAGAATTAATGTTACAAATTCTATAATCTTTAAGATTCTGGCTTTTTAAATAGTCTTCGATGTCTTCTTCATGATAATAAACATTGGTAAAATCAATAAATCCTAAATTATTTATTTTTTTAAAATGGCATGTAAAGAAGTTCTTAGCTGCTTCATTTTTGTGTATTTGAGCATCCCGCTTTTTATTTTGCAACAAAATAATTGATGGTATGGCTTGTTCCAGAGTTAATCTTTTGTCAACATTAAAAAGCCAGTTGGTTGTACTTATAAGGTTTTTTCTATTTAATTCAATGCTATCAGGTTTAGTTTCATCATAAAAAAGATAGGCAGGAGACACATCTAAAATCTCGATAATATTTGTTTCATAAATCTCTGGAAGTTGTATCACTTTCTCTTTCCCACACGAAATTATTAGCAGAATAAAAATGAATGTTATTAGTCGATTCATTTTAAAAGATTTGTCAATTCAATGCATTCCATAGCTTCTTTGACATCATGCACTCGAATAATGGATGCGCCTTTTTGCAAGGCAATTGTATTCAGGATAGATGTGCCATTAAGAGCTTCATGGGCACTAATATTCAAAGGTTTATGAATCATCGACTTTCTTGAAACTCCAATTAGCATTGGCAGTTCTAAAATATTGAAATGATCTAGTTCATCAAGCAGCTCATAATTTTGACGAATTGTCTTTGAAAATCCAAATCCTGGGTCAATTATCAAATCTATAATTCCCAAGTGCCTTGCCTCCGCAATTCTTTCCGAAAAATAAAATAGTATTTCTTTTATCAGATTGCCATATTGAGCTTGTTTTGTCATTGTTTGAGGGGTTCCTTTCATATGCATCATGATATAAGGCACTTGCAAAATCGCAATGGTTTTTAGCATGTCACCATCCATTTTACCGGCAGAAATATCATTGATCATGCAGGCTCCTGCTTCAATACATTTTTTTGCAACAGTGCTTCTGAAAGTATCAGCTGATATCAAAGCTTCAGGAAATTCTTTAATAATTAAATTTAATACAGGTATGATTCTCTTTAATTCCTCATCTTCACTAATATGAACTGCCTTAGGACGTGAACTGTAGGCTCCCACATCAATGAATGTTGCTCCTTCATTAATCATGATCTCCACTTTGTTGATTATGTCCTGTTCGTTTTTATAAATGCCACCATCATAAAAAGAATCAGGGGTGAGGTTTAAAATTCCCATTACCTTTGGAGTAGAAAGATCAATCAATTGTCCCTTACAGTTAATAGATTTTGTCAAAATTATTTAGGTATAATTAAGTTTTTTAATTCGATTAATTTATGCGAAATTTACGGAAAATTCAATCTAATTCATGCAAAACACCTCAAAACAATACGATCAAATAATCAATACGTGTAGAAGTCTGTTCATCAAAAAAATGAAAGATTATGGTAGCGCATGGAGGATTTTACGATTACCATCATTGACGGATCAAATTTATATCAAGGCGCAAAGGATTCGGGGTCTGCAGCAAAACGAAGTTAGAAAGATAGAAGAAGATGAAGTGAGTGAGTTTATTGGGATAATTAATTATTGTATCATGGCATTGATACAGTTGGAAAAAGGAGTAGTGGAGCAACCAGATCTTAGTGTTGAAGAATCTATTGAATTATATGATAAGCAAGTGAATATTACCAAACAACTAATGCAAGATAAGAATCATGACTATGGTGAGGCCTGGAGAGAAATGAGAGTGTCATCTTTAACAGATCTAATCCTGCAAAAATTATTACGTGTTAAGCAAATAGAGGATAATGCCGGAAAAACCATAGTCAGTGAAGGTATTGATGCAAATTATCAGGATATGGTGAATTATGCCATTTTTGCTTTGATTCATTTGGATGAAGAAATACATTAATTAAGAATAATTGTCATTCCTGCGAAGGCAGGAATCCATAATAATAAATTTAGTTTAAATTAATAAGATTCCTGCCTTCGCAGGAATGACAGAAAATATGAAATATTTAATATCATTTGTCAGAATAATAGTAGGCGCCTTATTCATCATTTCCGGACTTATCAAACTCAATGATCCTATCGGATTTTCTATAAAACTTTCAGAATATTTTAGTGAAGATGTTTTAAATCTTCCATTTCTGGACCCAATTGTACTTTGGCTGGCTCTTTTTGTCGTAATATATGAAGTGCTTTTAGGGGTATTTTTATTGATAGGATTCAAACCGAAACTAACCCTTTGGGGCTTGATCTTAATGATCATTTTCTTTACGTTTTTAACCTTTTATTCGGCCTATTTCAATAAAGTAACCGATTGTGGTTGCTTTGGTGATGCTATAAAATTGACTCCCTGGGGTAGTTTTAGAAAGGATGTCATCCTTTTGGTCTTGATCTTGATTTTGTTTGCAGGACTTAAACATATAAAACCTATTCTTAGTAAAACCTTGTTAAAAGTGGTTTCCATATTGAGTTTAGTAGCATGTATCTGGTTCGGATACCATGTTATCAATCATTTACCCAGCGTTGATTTCAGACCATATAAGGTTGGTGCAAATTTGACCGATAATATGAGCATTCCTGAAAATGCTCCAAAAGCAGTTGTGGAATATAGCTGGAAATTTAATGTCAATGGTCAAGAAGAAGTAATAGTAACAGATGGTTCCTATCCGGAAGTAAAAGGTGAATTTGTAAGTGTAGATACTAAAATTATAAAAGAAGGTTATGAACCTCCAATCCATGATTTCACCATTGAACGTGAAGGTGAAGACTTTACCGAAAGCATGCTGCAGGAAGAAAAACTGATCATGATAGTGACTTACAATCTTGGGGAAGCAAATACTAAAGGCTTGAGCAAGTTAAAAACCATAACGGATGAAGCTATTGAAAAAGGTTACAAAATTATAGGTATGACGGCTTCAGGAGAAAATATTCAACAACAGATAAAGACTGAGTACGAACTGAATTTCGATTTTTATTTTTGTGATGAAACCGCTTTAAAGACGATAGTGCGCTCTAATCCAGGAATTTTAAAACTAAATAAAGGCACAGTCATTCAAAAGTTACATTGGAATGATCTGGATAAGCTGGAACTAACCAATTAAAAATATCATCAACTGTTAAGCTACTTGCTAAATAAATCGTTTTACGCCTTGCTAACCATATTTGGAGTAGTTACAGTCATATTCTTTTTATTTAATGTGCTTCCGGGAGATCCGGCTCAAATGATGCTGGGTCAAAATGAAGACAGTGAACAATTGGCAATAATCAAACAAAAGTATGGGTTCGATAAGCCTGTAAGTACACAGTATTTGTATTATTTAAATGATCTGTCTCCCCTATCTTTTCACTCTGATAATTCAAAAGATTACACTTTTTTAGAAGAAGGGAAGTATTCGGCAACAAAATTGTTTTCAATAGGGAAGACCACAACGGTTTTAAAATTCCCATATTTAAGAGAGTCCTTTACTAAACAGGGTAAAAAAGTGAGTCAGGTGCTGAAAGAAACCTTACCGAATACATTTGTTTTAGCTGTATCGGCAATAATTATAGCCATGATATTAGGAGTAATATTGGGTGTAATTTCAGCATTATACAAGGATAGAGCAATAGATAAGATCATTCAAATATTCAGTACATTAGGTATGAGTATACCTTCATTTTTCAGTGCTATTCTATTTGCATGGTTTTTTGGGTATGTGTTACATAAATATACAAATTTAGAAATGACGGGAAGTCTTTACGAATTGGATGATTTTGGCGAAAAAAATACCATTCAATGGAAAAATTTGATCCTGCCTGCTATTGTTTTAGGAATTCGCCCTTTGGCAGTAATCATTCAATTAATGCGAAACTCCTTACTGGAAGTCTTTAATCAGGATTATATTCGTACAGCCAGAGCAAAAGGTTTAAGCGAATACCAGGTTATAAGAAAACATGCTATCAAAAATGCCTTAAATCCTGTGGTTACGGCTATTTCTGGTTGGTTTGCATCCATGTTGGCAGGAGCAGTATTTGTAGAATACGTTTTTGGATGGAATGGACTGGGAAAAGAGATCGTAAATGCACTAAATACACTAGATTTGCCTGTAATTATGGGTTCTGTATTAATTATTGCCCTTATGTTCATTATAATCAATATTTTTGTAGATATAATTTACGCATGGTTAGATCCAAAAGTTAAACTTCAATAAAAACATATAAAATCAACAAAATGAGAAAAAATATAGTCGCCGGAAACTGGAAAATGAATAACGATTTGGCACAAACACAAGCCTTAATAACAGAATTGAAAATGCATATCAATTCTACGAATTGCGAGGTGATGATCGCACCAACATTTACAAATTTATGGAATGCTTTTGAAGCGTTAAGAACATCTAAAATCGAGGTGATCGCACAAAATATGCATTTTGCAGATAATGGAGCATATACAGGTGAGGTCAGTGCATCCATGCTCAAAAGTGTCGGCATTGAAACTGTAATTCTTGGTCATAGTGAGCGTCGTGCCTATTTTCATGAAACCGATGAGATGCTGGCTAAAAAAGTTGATACAGCACTTAAAAATAAAATGAGAGTGATCTTTTGTTTTGGCGAGGAATTAACCGATCGCAAAGCGAAGAATCATGAGAAGGTGGTAGAAGGTCAAATTAAAAATGGTCTTTTCCATTTAGGGGCTTCCGCATTTAAAAATATTGTATTGGCTTATGAACCCGTATGGGCAATTGGAACAGGCGAAACTGCAAGTCCGGAACAAGCCCAGGATATGCATGCCTTTATTCGTAAAACTCTGGCCAATAAGTATGGTAAGGAGGTTGCAAATAGTGTGTCCATTTTATATGGTGGCAGTGTAAAACCCGGAAATGCAAAGGAAATTTTCTCAAAACCCGATGTAGATGGAGGACTCATAGGTGGAGCCGCTCTTAATGCAGACGACTTTTTTGCCATTGTAAAAGCATTCGAATAAGTATTTGGGCATTTCCTTGCTGCTAAGTCTAAGCAGCAAGGTCACGCTTTCCGCAGTCGCTTTTAAATAATTCGTGTGAGACATTTCGACTGCGCTCAATGTGACAAATTATTTAAAGAGCTCCAACAATCGCCTGCACTGGGCGCAGTCGAAGTGCGTCAATCGTTAATGCATAGTAATGAGTAATACGACATACATTGGTTGCCTTTTTAAGGTAAACCCTCTGCAACCGGCAGTGGAAATTTTAATTGCCGAATTGGGTTATGCAGGCTTTGAAAGTTTTGCAGAAACAGAAGAAGGTGTCATTGCTTACATTCAGAAAGAGGAATGGAACCAATCCATTCTTGAGGATATTCAAATCCTCAATTCAGATGAATTTTCTATAAGTTACACAATAGAAGAGATAGAACAAGTCAATTGGAATCAGGAATGGGAAAAAAATTTCAATCCTATTGAAGTCGATGATCTTTGTACAGTAAGGGCACCATTTCATGAAAAACCTACTACTCTTTATGATATTATTATCGAGCCAAAAATGAGTTTTGGAACAGGTCATCATGAAACAACACATATGATGATCCAGCATATTTTGAAAAATGATTTTAATAATAAATCGGTTTTGGATATGGGTTGTGGTACCGGAGTCCTGGCTATTTTTTCTGAAATGAAAGGAGCAAAGCAAATAGATGCAATTGATATTGACAATTGGTGTTATTTAAATAGTATTGAAAATGTTGAGAGGAATAAATGCAAACATATTTCTGTGTTTGAAGGAGATGCAAGTTTACTTCGGAGTAAGAATTACGATATAATTATAGCCAATATAAATAGGAATATTCTATTGAATGATATAAAGATATATGCCTCATGCTTAAATAAAAATGGAATGCTGTTATTAAGCGGATTTTATAAAAATGATATTCCTATTGTTGAGGAAGAATGTAATAAGTTTATGTTAAAATTGGATGAAAAACTGGAAAGGAATAATTGGGTTTCTTTAAAATTTATATATTAGTAAAGAAAAAGGAATTAAAAATGAGCTCTAAAGAAAAATTATCCGAAAAGGTCAAAGCAGATTCTAAGGAGAAAAAATTAAGCGAAATTGTTTTGTATAATGATGATGTCAATACCTTCGATCATGTTATAGAAACACTTATCTATGCCTGTGAGCATACTTCAGAACAAGCAGAACAATGTTCCTTGCTGGTGCACTATAAAGGTAAGTGTACAGTAAAAACAGGTGTTTATGACGATCTTAAACCTCGTTGCTCGAAGTTATTAGAGGCCGGTTTAAGCGCAGAAATAGTCTAATATTATTTATTATCTTTTGTTTTACATGTACTCCATCCAAAAGGAGCATATAATGGGCAAAAGTTTAAAAAACTTGTAATCAAGAATATAATAGCCAAAGCCATTAACACATAAGCAAAAGTTCCGGATATCACATTAAAATAATAAAGGAGTGCAATTGCCAAAGCTATGACTATTCGAATTCCTTTATCTGTATTTCCCATATTTTTTATCATGACATAATTTTTTTAAAATTAATTAGTGAGGTAATTTATGTTTAAAGGCATGATATAAAAAGGCTCCTAAGATTGCTCCAATAAGCACTACTATTATAGCAATAACTCCTTTTCCTAATAATACAAACATTGGTCCCGGACAAGCACCACCAAGAGCCCAGCCCAATCCAAAGATGATTCCGCCAATTAAATTGCGTGAGACACCTTTCTTTTTAGGTTCAATATGCACTGGTTTCCCTTCGATGGTCTTTAACTTTTCTTTTTTAAAGAAGTACATGACAACCAATCCAATAACAACAGCCGATCCAATCACCCCATACATATGGAATGATTTGAATTTAAACATTTCATAAATTCTGAACCAGGACACCACTTCGGCCTTAAATAATATAATTCCGAAAAAAACTCCAACCAATAAAAACTTAAGATATTTCATATGGAATTATTTAAAAGATATAAGGTAAAATTAACCAGGTCATTATCAACCCTCCTATAAAGAAGCCGCCAACGGCAATAAAGGACTCTGTAGAAAGATTACTTAATCCAACTATCCCATGTCCTGAAGTACAACCACCAGCGTATCTGGCCCCAAAGCCTACAAGAAGTCCGGCGGCTAACAAGATTAAAAAACCTTTTACGGTGAATAAAGCATCCAAACTGAATATTTCATCTGGTAGATATTGCGCACCCGCATTTTGAATTCCAATTTGCGAAAGGTCACTAATAACATCCGGATTTAAGGCAACGGATTGATCTGGTGCTAACCATTGGCTCGCTATGAATCCGCCAATAATTAAGCCGGCAACAAAATTGAGATTCCATTGATTCGCTTTCCAGTCAAACTTAAAAAAGTCAACTATTCTTCCCGCACCTGCTATGGAACATAAGGTTTCCAGATTGGAAGATACTCCAAATTTCTTCCCAAAATAAAACATGAGGTACATACAAAGGGCAATCAGCGGTCCTGCAACGTACCAGGGCCAAGGGCTTAAAATGTATTCCATAAGTGTGTGATTTATACAAATATAGTTGGATAAATAACAAATTATGTAACAATTGTTACATAATGTTTTTACCCAAAATCCTAAAATATAATAGAGTTAGGTTATTTATTATGACAAACCTGCTCCCATTTCCAGGCAGATGCCAAAGCCTCTTCTAAGGATGATTCTGCTTTCCATCCTAAAACGGTATTTGCTTTCGTGGTATCGGCATAGGCTGAGATTATATCTCCGGATCGCCTGCCTACGATCCTATAATTAAGTTTCTGTCCTGATACTTTTTCAAAGGCTTTTATTACCTCAAGTACAGAAGATCCCTTTCCCGTGCCTACATTAAACACTTCAAAATTCGATTTGTTCTTCGCTTCAATCAGCCTTTTTAATGCAGCTACATGGGCCTTGGCCAAATCCACTACATGGATATAGTCTCTTATACATGTTCCATCTTCAGTTGGATAATCATCTCCAAAAACTGATAATTGCTCTCTTTTTCCTATTCCTGTCTGAGTAATGAACGGTACCAAATTTTGGGGCGTTCCAATTGGTAATTCTCCAATTTTTGCAGATTCATGTGCACCAATAGGGTTAAAATATCGAAGCGCAATGGCATTAATATTTGATGATACTTTACAAGTATCTAAAATAATCTCTTCTCCAATTTGTTTTGTATTTCCATACGGTGACTCTGCAGGTTTTATTGGTGCTGATTCTGTAATAGGCATTGAATCAGCTTGTCCATAAACTGTGCAGGACGAACTAAAAATAAAATGAGAATTATTCTTTTTTTGTAATTCCTGTAAAATGTAAATTAGAGTACTCAGATTGTTTTCGTAATATAATAATGGAAGCTCGACACTTTCACCAACAGCCTTAGAGGCCGCAAAGTGTATGACTCCAATGATATCCTGATGCTTCTTAAAAAAGTCAACCACTGTTGGTTTTTCTCTTAAGTCTAATTTTTCAAAAATTGGCTGCTTACCGGTTACAGCTGTAATGCCTTGCAAGACATCTTCCGATGAGTTGGACAAGTTGTCAATGATGACTACTTCAAACCCTTCTTGTTGCAGTTCTACAACTACATGCGAACCTATAAAGCCTAATCCTCCTGTTACTAATATCTTCATTATTTAATAATTTATCGTTGAAATTGATGGCGTGAAGTTACATATATTCATTTGTAAATAAAAGGAGAATATAGACTAAAGAATAGAGATTTAAATGTGTATAACTAAAAAGCCTAATTAGAAATATTTTAATTAATTAGGACTTAAATTGTGACCGCGACAGATTCAAATGTTATACCTGGACTTCTCTGACTATAAGGTCAGTACTAAATGTTCGGTTTTGTATTAACGATTTATCGTCTCATCTTTAATAAAAATAGGGAAACTACTATATAAACTCTAGGGCTTTATGCTATTTTTAAGCTATACATCTTGAATAAATAGACAAATTAAGGAAGAAACCCAAAGTTTGACTTTTATTTATAGTTCATTAAAAAACAAACCGATAATAAAATGTTTAGCATATTACATTTTAAGAAGGATAATTTATTATTGACAAAGGTTACATTTTACTATTAATGTAGGCTATTGTATCATTCTCAATTTTTAAAGTCTGCTGATATATTTTTTCTGCTTTAGATAATATTTTAGTTGCAAAATCACGGTCTTTAATATCTTTTGCATTGATCTTCACGTTAAAATAAGCTCCCAAAACGGCAGTTCGTGCACACAAAATACCAACAGCAGCATCTGATAACGAATTTTGCAATCCATCTTTTATCATGGCTTGCATTACTTCCATGGAATTAAAGGCTGTTTCCATTACTTGAAACGGTATCTCTGTTGCGTATTTTGTCGCTTCTTCTATAGCCTTCTTTCTAGCTTGTTTTTCTTCATCAGAATCTTTTGGCATTCTAAATCCGTCAATAATTTTATTGAAAGCATTAGTGTCTTCATCTACCAAATACAATAATTTATTTTTGTAGGCTTGACCTTTTTCTGCCCATTCCGAGAAGAATTCCCATTTGTCATCCCAACCTGGTTTATGAGCAGACAGGTTGGCTACCATAGTCCCTAAAGAAACGCCCAGTACTCCTACATAAGCAGAAATGGAGCCTCCACCCGGAGCCATAGATTCTCCAGCCGTTTCATCTGCAAAATCATCCAATTTATAATCTATGAGCTTCTTCTCATCATCCCTGAGCATATATTCAATAATCTTTTCTGAAGGATTAAAAGGTTTAAGATCATCTAAGCCTAATGATTTTACAGCTATTTTAATTTTTTCACTTTCAGAAATTCCTAAAGAACGTTCTTGTTTTTTTAAATAGAAGTCAGCTGCATCCAACATAGCTTGTAGCGGAATCAAGCCAATAATCTCTGAACCAGTAACCCGAATGCCACGTTCTAAAGCAGCTTTGCAACTTTCGTCAAAAGCTTCGTGCATTGAGGTGATTGTAATATTGGTAAGGTTGTAGGAGATCTGTGCAATTCCGTATTCTTCAATATACCATCCAATACCTTTTACCGCTTTTAGTTTTCCTGGAATACGAACCGGTTCTCCATTGGAATCCAATACTTTTTTTCCTGTAATAGGATTTCCTTCTCGCTTAACTCGTCCGGCTTCTCTAATATCGAAAGCTATGGAATTTGCTCTCCGTGTTGAGGTGGTATTTAAGTTCACGTTATAAGCAATCAAAAAATCACGTGCTGAAATTGCAGTTGCTCCAGTTCTTGAAACACTTTCGGAATATTTAGCAGGTCCAAAATCTGGTTTCCAATTGGGATCAGATAATTTATTTGCCAAACCTTCATATTCACCCGAGCGACAATTTGCTAAGTTTTTTCGTTTTTCTTCCTTGGCTGCAGCTTCGTAATAATAACCCGGAATTCCTAGTTCTTTTCCCACACGGTCACCCAATTTATGAGCATATTTAGCAGTCTCTTCCAAAGTAATTCCGGAGATCGGAACCAAAGGACAAACATCAGTAGCTCCAAAACGAGGATGCTCACCGGTATGCTTACTCATATCAATGAGTTCAGAAGCTTTTTTAATCAGTCTGAAAGCTGCTTCAATTACAGGTTCGGGTTCGCCTACAAAAGTGATTACGGTGCGGTTAGTTGCTTTTCCAGGATCAACATCCAGGAGTTTGACACCTTCAACGGTTTCAACAATTTGGGAAACGGTTTCTATAATTTTTGAATTGCGACCTTCACTTATATTTGGCACACATTCTATGAGTTGTTTTTGCATGGGTTTTATTTGAATATCAAAATTATAATAAAGTAATTAAACTTTAGAAATATTGGTTGTTTATTTCGAAGTTGAACATTTATAAATAAAAAAGACTTTCAATCTATTGAAAGTATTAGTATTTTTGTGACCTTATGTAACTTCAATAAACTGTCATTTGAAGAACAACAAGCAGTCCTCTGGCAAGATGGAGAGTTTCTCGATAACCACATAACAGAAAAGGAGAAATGCAATGTCTATGCTTTAGGCAATTTCTTCGTTGAGGTTGTTTATGATGCAGAGCATAATGTTATAACAGAATTAATTGCGTAACACATGTATCATTATAAATTTTTAATAAGATTATGAAAAAAATATTAATGTTATTAATAATAGCCTCATTAGGATTTTCATTTCAAGCAAAATCTCAGGTATATAACCCCCAAATGCAAGGACACTATGGAACAGGAATTATATATTACGAATATGGTTATTATCGAGGTAATGTCAAAAATGGAATAGCTGATGGAATTGGAACTTTTTACTTTAATAACGGTACTTTTTATCGAGGTAGGTTTTTAAATGGTTGGTGGCATGGAAAAGGTGTAATTGTTTCTCCATATTATGGATATTTAGCTGGATGTTGGAAGAAAGGAAATTATTCAGGTGATTGTATAAGTAACAACAAATATTATTTCAGTGGTGAAGTTAAAGATATTATTAGTGAAGTGCAAGATGAAAAACCTAATGATTCAAAATATATTGCAATTTCACCAGAGGGTTACAAAATTAAAAGAATTGATTCTGATACTAAAATGGGTAAGAAATTACTTGGTAAATATTCTGGTAATTAACATAAAATAATGTGTTTTTTATGCAAAACTTAACAAACAAGTACAAAGGAACTTTTAAACTTGGTTTAGTGTATGTAATTGCTTTTTTGATTTGCTATGCCATTTATGAGTTGTATCAATATTTCTTCTAAATAATCACGATTGACCAATATCATTGTGTAGTACATTTATTGTGATTAATTTACACAGTAATTCCAAAAGTAGATTTCTGACTAATTAAAACTATTAGTTATGAAAACGTTAAAATTACACCTTAAATCAATCTCATATTTGTTAATTACCATAATATTTCTGCAAGGCTGTACTGTTTACAAAAAATCTGGAGTAACATTAGAGGAGGCTTCAAAATCTGAATTAAAGGCAATAGTTGAGAAAACTGACGGCACCAATTTAAAGTTTAAAAAAATTGTGATGAGAAACGATGGAAACTTTTATGGGCTGGAAAATAGGATTGTAAATGAAAGGTGGACTGAGACATCTACATTATTAAATGAAAATAATGTTGCCAAAGTGCAAATTAAAAATGAAAGTCTTTCAGCATTTTTATTAATATCAGGATCAGTAATATTAGCTGGGGTTATAGGGTTGGTTATCATAAGTATAGTTGGTGTATTTTAAGACTTATAAAAACAATTAAAAACCATCTAAAAACAATAGCAGTTTTTGGATAACCACATAACAGAAAAAGAGAAATGCAATGTCTACGCTTTAGGTAAATTCTTTGTTGAGGTTGTTTATGACTCAGCGCATAATGTAATAAGGGAACTAAGAAGTTTTAAATCTGGTCATCTTTTGGATAAGTATTCAATAGATTTTTAATATTTGATTCCAGTGACCAATATCATTGTTTAGTACATTTTGAATAGGTAATTTAATGTGTTATTCCCAATGTAGATTTCTGACTAATTTAAATTCTGTTAGTTATGAAACCAATTATTAATAGATTAAAAATAGTCGCCATATTTTTCTCCGTATTAATGCTTTTTCAGAATTGTATTGCTTACAAATCAACAACAGTATCGCTAAATGAAGCATCAAAATCTAAATCAGACAAAGTGAAAATTGAAACTTATAATGGACAAACTCTAAAATTTAAAGAAATTAAATATGAAAATGGAAATTACTTTGGGTTGAGTAAATCTCAGGGGAAATGGGTTAAAAATAGGATTTATGAAGACAAAATAAATAATGTACGACTTTATGTTACAGATAAAACCTTGACATACATTTTAACTTTTGGAACGCCAATAATTTTATTAGGAATTTTAATTATTGCCTATACAATTCCAACTTGGTAAATTCATAATAGAAATTCTTATTTGTATTTATCCTATTGATGATCATAAGCACAACAAATTTATATTCATGCTTCTTATAATTATTGTAATACCAGCATTATTTACCATCTCCTAGTTATGAAATTATACTACTTCAACAAACTATCATTAGAAGAACAACAAGAAATAACTACAATAACTCACAAGACATAAAAGGGATAATGACATAAAAACTTCTGCAATAGTACATTACCGTACCATTTATCGTACCAATAAGAAATATATATTATATAAAAAAACCTTAACAAATTGAAAAACAATTAATTAAGGTTTAATTTAAGTGACCTCGGCAGGATTCAAACCTGCAACCTCTTGAGCCGTAATCAAGTGCACTATTCAGTTATGCTACGAGGCCATTTTTGTGGGTGCAAATATATTTTATTTTAACCCAATGACAAAATTAAGCGCAAAATTAATTACTTTTCATCAATGAAACGGGTATTAACAAATTTTACAAATATTTTATTGAATATCTTTAAAATTATAAAGATTTAAATGTGTGAATAAAATTGAACAATATATAAGGGATATTCCAGACTTTCCTAAACCCGGAATCCTGTTTAAAGACATAGCTCCTTTGCTTCAGGATCATGTTGGATTAACCCTATGCTTAAGTGAGTTAAAAGCGTTGGTGCCTGATGGTCAAATCGATAAAGTAATTGGGATAGAATCCAGAGGATTTCTGTTTGGAACAATGTTGGCAAAAAGGTTGCAAGCAGGATTTGTGCTAGCTAGAAAGCCGGGTAAATTACCTTATAAAACAATATCTCAGACCTATGCATTGGAATACGGCGAAGATGCAGTAGAAATTCATATTGATGCCATAAAAAAAGGTGAGAGGGTACTTATTCATGATGATGTTTTGGCAACCGGAGGAACTGCTCAGGCAGTATGTAAATTGGTCGAGAGACTGGGAGGTGAAATCGTTCAGTGCAATTTCATAATGGAATTGGAAGCTTTAAAAGGAAGAGAGAAATTATTGGATTACGATGTTCAATCTATTTTAAAGTATTAATCAATGGCTCTTTTTGTGACATACAACCTCCATCCAAAGATCATTAACTGCATTTTAGTGGCTTTTGTCAAATCCAACCTACTTTTGGAATAACTTGGCAATAAAATTTTGTTTAGTTTAGCTAATAGCTTAAACACTTGTTTTTTCATTTTAAGTAGAAATTACACAAAAGTAATAAAATGCTTTTTGAAATATATTCTGTTTATAAATTTACAATTTTATATTGTTCTTTACTTGAGGAGTTGGTCAACTCTTGATTACATTTGTTTAAACAATAAAATGAAGCAATTAATAATTCTTTTAGGCCTGTTTGTTTTTAGCCAGACTTGTATTGGCCAAATAATGATAAATGAATTGGATTGTGACTCTCCCAGCACAGATGACAAGGAATTTGTAGAATTAAAATCTGTTACACCAAATTACCCTCTTGATGGCTTTGTAGTGGTGTTTTTTAATGGCTCGACCAATGGAGGGAATACCAGTTATTTAGCAATCGATTTGGATGGTTATTCCACAGATGTGAATGGGTTGTTATTGATTGGCAGCACTACTGTGTCGCCTTTTCCACAATTGATTATTGCTCCAAATTTAATTCAGAATGGACCTGATGCAGTAGCAATTTATCAAGGGAGTGCTACCGACTTTCCTGAAGGAACCGTAGCAATTCAAGCCAATTTAATAGACGCTTTAATGTATGATACAAGTGATGCAGATGATACAGATCTAATGGCGCTTTTAGGTGAAACAATTCAAATTAATGAAGATGAAAATGGAAATAAGGATACAGAATCCATTCAGTTAAATAATGATGGAACAACTTATACTGTAACTACACCAACACCAAGGCAACTTAATGATGGAAGTGGAATTGTTTTAAACGGAATAACAATATCTGTTGCTCAAAATCAATATAATGAAGGTGATGTATTTGATATTACATTTACGTGCGAAACCAATGTAACAGAAGATTTAGATTTAAACTTTTCATTGAATAATGGGGGTTTTAACACCTCTGATTTTACTGGATCAACGTCTGTTACAATTCCTAATGGGTTAAATACAATTTCGACTACTATAACTTTGGTAGATGATACGCTTGATGAAGGTGATGAGGTTATGAAAATCACTCTATCTGCTTTGCCAACAGAGTATTTTGCTTTAAATAACGATATCAAAATCCGAATAGTTGATAATGATTTTGTGGTTGCTCCTTGGGGTATCCCAACAAGTCCTACTTTTGGAGTTGTACAAAGTACACAACCAGCTGGTTATTACGATAGTTTAGATGGATTGTCCGGTACTAATTTACGTCAGGCGTTGCAAGATATTATTGCAGATCCTAATACTGTAAGAGCACAAACCTATGCCGATATAGTTGAAATTTTAAAACAAACTGATCAGAATCCGGCTAACAGTAACCAGGTCTGGTTGGTTTATACTGAACAAGGCAAAGCAAAATTAGATTATCAGACAACAAGTAATAATGTTGGAACATGGAATAGAGAACATACCTTTCCAAGGTCATTAGGTGGTTTTAATAGTATTGATCTTGATGATATAGCAAATGGAATCAATGTGTATTGGACGACAACTGCCGATTCATTGCGACATGCAAATTCTGATGCTCATGGATTACGAGCAGCAGATGGGCCTGAAAACAGCGCAAGAGGTAATCAGCATTATGGTCAATATGTTGGACCGACTGGCAATCAGGGAAGTTTTAAAGGTGACGTTGCCAGAGGAGTTTTATACTTGGAAATTAGATATAACGGACTTGAAGTTGTAAATGGCTTCCCAAGCACTGTTGGTCAATTAGGTGATCTGGTAACAATTTTGGACTGGCATAGAAACGATCCACCTGACGATTTCGAAATGAATCGCAACAATATCGTTTACAATTGGCAATTCAATAGAAACCCGTTTATTGATCATCCAAATCTTGTAGAATATATTTGGGGCAATAGGGTTGGAGATGCTTGGAGTCAGTCTTTAGACACAGAACAAGTAGATTCGAGAGATGTTCATGTGTATCCAAATCCCACCAGTAACAAGATATTTATAAAAGGAATTTTTGATGAAACTGAATTAGAATTATTTTCTGTTGATGGGAGGCAAGTCCTGAAAAAGAAAGTTTTGGGAGATTCAGATATAGATCTAAATATTGAAAACGGATTGTATTTACTAAAAATTACTACTGAAAACAGATCAGCAATAAAGAAAATTGTTGTTGAATAGTATTGTTAATTTCTGTATGCTAAGCGTTTGGTTTATTTTATTAATAATCTAAACTAGTACCTTATACTTTAAGTCCTATTTTTACAACTAATGGAATGGTTTCTTAAAATTTTTTTAAAAGTTGAGAAATATCATTGCCTGATTGGTTTAATTTCATTAATCTTATTTCTTAACAATTCCCAACTTTAAGACAATAGAAATTATTTAATCTAATTATTATGAAACGTTTAGTCTTATTTGGAATTTTTGGATTGTTTCTTTTCTCACCCATTAATTCAGAAGCACAAATTTTAAAGAAACTTAAGAGGAAAGTCGAAAGAAAAATCGAGAGAAAAGTTGATAAAGAAATCGATAAAAGTATCGATAAAAAAGAAGAAGATAAGGAAGTAGATGGTACACAAGGAGAAAAAAAGAAAGAAAAGGAAGGAGAAGTACAGGTTGATGGTTCTGGACAACAGACAACGGAAGTTTCTGAACTCACCTTAAACTGGTCAAAATATGATTTTGTTCCGGGTGATAAAGTAATTTATGAAGATAATTTAGAAGGAGAGGAAAACGGTGAGTTTCCTTCGCGTTGGGATTTACAGCGTGGGAACGTTGAAATAGCCGAATTTGGAGGTGAACCTGTAATCATGTTTCGTGATGGTGCTCCAGTGATAATGCCATATATAAAAAAGGCTATAGAAGATTATCTGCCAGATGTATTTACCATCGAATTTGATTTGTACTGTGGTACGGACAATTTTGTTACTTATTTATACGACAGAAAAAACCAAAAAGCGGGTAGCCCAACTGGTTTTACTTACTTAAATATAAAATATAACAAAATGGAGTTTGGTAGATCTTCAAGCCGACTTCCTGAAGAAAAAAACCTTGCAAAAAGAAGATGGATACATGTGGCAATTGCCTACACTAATGGTAAATTAAAAGCATATATTGATGAAACCCGTTTAATAAATATACCAAGATTAGATTTTAACCCGAAAGGACTTTCATTCCATTGCTACCATGCGAGAAATGATAATCCGTATTATGTGAAAAATATTAGGATTGCAGAGGGTGGCGTAAAATTTTACGACCGAATGATGCAGGATGGTAAAATTATAGCAAACGGTATCCGTTTTGATGTTAACAAGGCAACGATCAGACCAGAATCTATGGGAATTATTAATGAAATCTATGATTTAATGTCTGAGCATTCAGATATTACATTTAGTGTTGAAGGTCATACCGATAGTGATGGTAATGCGGAGTTTAACCAAAAACTGTCAGAGGATCGAGCCGAAGCTGTTCTAAACCAACTAGTGTCTATGGGAATACAAGAAGATAGATTAGACTCTAAAGGTTTTGGTGAAACAAAACCTATTGATAATAACAGTATGGCTGAAGGAAAGGCAAACAACAGAAGAGTGGAATTTGTTAAAATACAAAAACCACAATAATCTAAGAGAAATTGAAATAAAAATGAAAGGCACCCATTTTGGGTGCCTCCGCTTTTTGACTTAATTTATTTATTTGGTAGTTGCTATGATTGCACCGTCTTTAGCTTTCTTACCATAAATACTCATGGCGGTTTGAGGTTTCAGAACATCAACACTTTCAAGTTTATCATTTTTAGCCAGATCATCTAAGGTTTTAAAATCAGATTCCTTCCCATCTATAACTATTAACTTTTCAGTGTCTGGATTATCTACAAATCTAAATTTTTGATGCTTGTTATTCCTGGAGGTTCATCACATCCTCATCAAAAAAGAATTTGTTGCCGTTCCCGCCTTTAAAGATGAATCGTTTTTTGACCACCATCTTCATCTTCCTCAAAAATGAACATATCTTCCATTTTTTCTCTTAGCTCATCCATGTCAAAGGACCTTCCGTTAAAGGAAAATATATTATTCTCATCATCAAACCTAAACATATTACCAAACCTTAAACTGTCTAACTTGCTAAAATGATGTTTAAATATGGAGTCATTATCAAAATTGAAATCAAAATCCATATCATCCCCAAAGAAAGCAAAATTGCCTAAATGACTTTTACCTTGTGAGACATAAAGCGAGTTGTTCTTTTTTCCAAAGGAAAAAGTTTGAATAGGTCTGTTACTTGAGGTTTGACTAACGGCAGTATTGCCATTTGCGTCCTTTAATTCAATTTTAATGGCTGTGAGCTCTCCTTCTTCATTTCGTTCAATATTGCTGAATTTAACTGTAATTCCGTGTTCCTTCAGCATTTTTTTAATGTCTTCCAATTCTTCGTCAGATGTATCACTGTCAACAGTGATATTTACATTCACATCTTTTTGATAAACACTTTTTGATTCTTTGTTTGTAGAATACGTGTTGAATGATATCAGGCCTACCATGGTTACTAAAGATAAGCCTAAAATAAGTTTAAATTTACCTAGTGTCTTCATGTGTTCCATTTTGTTTTTTAAATTGATTTTATTATAAAATTATTTCTGTTTTTTCCAATCATTATTTGAGGGATAACCTTACCATCGTTATCAAAAGTAGCAGAACTTTTATTGCCCTTATTGTCATTTAACGAAATTTTAATACGTGTTATTTTTCCTTCTTTATTGCGTTTTAACTTACTGTAATC
>CAVRNW010000044.1:0-38317 GCA_963722665.1 uncultured Flavobacteriaceae bacterium | reverse complement strand
GTTTCTTTAGTTATTTAATCAAATCGTTTTAGTCCTGGAATGTTTCTGGGTAATGCGGGATATTAAGTCCCAGGATTATGTCGTGTTTTGCAACTTGCATATCGCCCGAATCGAAGACCTTTAAAATTCCGCTACCACCACGATTCTCCAGTTTTTTCCTCTGGCTTGAAGTTAATAGTATGTCATCATCAAAAACAAATTCATCAATGTAATATTCATTAATCGCATTGGGTTCTTTAATAGATGGATGAATATGTGCAGGAGAATCTGAATTAGGATATGGACCAGGGCGTACTGTATATATGGAGTAACTACCATCTTTATCAGATCTTACCCAACCACGAATGTATCCATGACGAGAAACCCGACGGTCTAATCCTGGCTTATTGGCATAGTATCCTTTTGTATCAGTATGATAGTAGTACAAAATAACATCAGGGGCTGGAGTTTTACCATCGGATTTTAAGATCTTACCCGTAATTAGTAGTTTTTGACCTTTTTGATTCCAACCTGCACTTGTATCAATAGGATTGATCTTTTCCGGCATTCCTATATACATGAATTCACTATTTTCAAAAGGACCTCCTACTAAATTTTGATGAGTGCCTTGTAAGTTAGTATTTGCTTTTGAAACCTCTTTTGATTGACCAATACAGCTAGGAAAAAGGCTTAATACTGCTATCAAAAATATAAATGAAAAATACCTGTTCATTATTTATAGTATTTTAAAAAACTTGTCCCCGATGCGGTTTTAGGGCATCTCTAATGGGTTTCATTTCATCTTCATTAACTGCGAGATAAGCAATTGAATGCAATTCCGATAGTTGTTCAACTCCAGTGATTTTAATATTAAGGTTTTCACTTACTATATATTCTTTTAGATGTACTTCATGATGTTCGGCAATTCTAAGTGAATCCGGCCCGCGAAAATCCCAAATCAGTTTTAGTTTACGCATTTTATTACTATATCTTGATCTTTTATCGTAATTATAGATAAAGAAATATAGAGAATAAATTCTAATTAATTTTCTAAGTTGAAAGAAATTAAAAATTGTTTTCAATTAAAATAAATTAAATACCAGAATTGATACTAAATTATGATGATTATCGTTTGTTAATCGAACTTGCATAATACACTAATATTAGTATTTTTGCTCTTACCTGAAATCAAAAGTTTTATCAAATGAAATCTAAGTTTATATTCTGTCTTTTAGTATCGATTTTCTCTATTTCCATTTCAGCACAAATAAATGAGAATGATGTTCTTTTTACCGTGGACAATGAAAAGGTCCTCGCATCTGAATTTATTAGGGTTTACAACAAAAACCTAGATCTGGTAAAGGACGAGTCGCAAAAAGATATTGACAACTATTTGGAACTCTTTATTGACTACAAATTAAAACTACAGGAAGCTAAAAAATTAGGGTTTAATGAAAAACCTGAATATCTGAGGGAATTATCTAATTATAGAAAACAATTGGCTAAAAATTTCCTGACCGACTCTCAAGTTACTGAAGATCTGGTAAAAGAAGCTTATGACAGGATTTCCAATGAGGTAAATGTTAGTCATGTTCTTGTCAGAATGCCTGAAGATGCTCCTCCTTTGGATACTTTGAAGGCATATAATGAAATTTTAAAACTACGTGAACAGGTATTGAATGAAGGTTTTGAAACTGTTAAGGATAAAGTCCATAATGGACAGACAATTTTTGCAGAGGATCTTGGGTATTTTGGTGGTTTCAGGATGGTTTATCCGTTTGAATCAGCTGCTTTCAACACACAAGTTGGAGAGCTGTCTCAGCCATTTAGAACACGATTTGGTTATCACATTGTTAAAATATTCGATAAACGAAAATCAAACGGAGAAGTTGAGGTTGCCCATATATTGGTATCCAAGCAAGAGAAAACAAAGGATTCGGTTCAACAAAACCCTGAACAACGTATTAAGGATATCTATGCCAAATTGCAGCAGGGTGAGAGTTTTGAAAGTCTGGCAAAGCAATTTTCTGATGATAAAAGTTCTGCAGGTAAAGGTGGTAAGTTGTCCCCATTTAGCAGCGGACAATTAAATTCTAAGATCTTTGAAGAAACTGCTTTTGGATTGGAAAAAGAAGGTGACTATTCGCAACCTATTGAAACAGATCTGGGATGGCATATAATCAAACTTATCAGTAAAAAACCAATTGAGTCATTTGATAAGATGAAAGGACAGCTTGAACTTAAGGTCAAAAGAGATTCAAGGTCTAATTTGATCAATGAAGCCTTTGTTACAAAAATTAGAGGCTATTATAATATAAAGGATAACCATGAGGCATTAAAGTATTTCAATACAATAGTTACCGATTCTTTCTACAAACGTACCTGGGAAATCCCTGAAAGTTTGAATAAAGAAAAACTCTTGAATACCGTTGGTGAAAAGCAAATAACTTATGGAGATTTTGCTAATTACCTTAAGAATGCTCAACGAAAACTAAGGAGTCAAAAACCCCTGCAATCAGTGATACAAGAAAATTATAAAGAGTTTATAGATAGTTCTGTTTTAAAATATTACGAGGATAATCTTGAAAGTGAAAACCAAGAATTTTCTAATATAGTTGATGAATACAGAGATGGTCTGTTACTTTTTGACTTGATGGAATCTGAAATTTGGAATGCTGCCAAAAAAGACAGTCTTGGGCTAAAGGAATTTTACAATAATAATAAAGAAAACTATTTTTTAAATGAAAGGGTTGATGCTTTGGTAGCCTCATCCCCAAAAGAAAATATTATCAATAAAGTTTCTAAAATGTTAGCCAATGGTTTGACCGAAGATAAAATAAAAGAAGCCTTAAACAAAAAAGGAAAAGTAAACGTTATATTTACATCCGGAATAATGGATAAAGATCATCAGGCTTTACCATCAGATTTTCAATTTAAAAAGGGCTTATCAAAAATTTACAAACATAATGATTCGTTTGTAGCCGTTCAGGTCAGCCAGATACTGCCTAAGGAGCAGTTGTCTTTTGAAGATGCTAAAGGTAGGGTTATAACAAACTTTCAAGATCAAAAAGAAAAATCCTGGATACAAAATTTACGTCAAAAATATAATGTTGTTGTGAATAATGAGGTTTTAAATAAAATCAAAACCCAAATTAAAAAATAATTGAAGAAATTCTTGTACATATTCTTTTGCGTTTTCTTGCTGTTTTCATGTGATTATTTTTTTAGAGGGGAACAGCAAAACGCAATAGCCAGAGTCAATGAAGCATATCTTTATGATGAGGACCTAAAGGATTTGGTTACCGATGAAACTAGTGCGGAAGACAGTACCTTAATTGTAAATAATTATATTACACGCTGGGCGACACAACAACTTCTAATTGATGGAGCAGAACGCAATATTTCGGAGGAAAAACAAGTTGAGTTCAATAAGTTGGTCGATCAGTATCGAAAAGATCTTTTGACCAAAGCTTATATTGAAGCTTTAGTAAAAAGGGACTTGAATGAAACCGTCAGTATTGAAGAAGCTGAAGAGTACTATAAAATTAACAGTGAAACTTTTAAACTTAATGAAGAGCTCATAAAATTAAGGTACATTAAAGTGGATGAGGACAGAACCGATTTTTCTAAAATTAAAGAGCGATTCAGAAGATTTAATAAAGATGACAAATTTTTACTGGATTCCATCTCCATTCAGTTCAGTTCTTATTCCTTGAACGATTCTATTTGGGTCAAATTAAGTCAGGCAGTAAATAAAATTCCAGTTATTACTTCAGAAAATAAAAATCAACTGTTAAAAAAATCTAATTTTATACAACTCAAAGATTCATTAGGAGTATATTTGATGCAGATTAATGACGTCCTTTTACGGAATGAAACAGCACCTCTGGAATATGTGAAACCTACAATAGATCAGATAGTCATTAACCGAAGAAAATTAGAGTTAATTAGAGAATTGGAAAAAGATATTACTTCAGATGCGATTAAAAACAAACAATTTGAAATATACAATTAAAATACAGCAGCTTCTTATTCTAGTAGCTGTCTTATTTTCTATTGCTATAAGTGCCCAGGAAATAGTTGAAGAGGACAATGAAAAAGAACGACCAAAAGTGGTTCTGGATAGCGTAAATCCATTAAACCCTGTAAAAGTGGATGGCGTGGCAGCTGTTGTTGGAGATTATATTGTCTTAGATTCAGATATCGATAAGACCTTTCAGCAATTGAAAGCCCAGGGTGTATCCACCGCAGAGATCACACGCTGTCAGTTATTTGGTAAGTTACTGGAAGATAAATTGTATGCTCACCATGCAATTCAGGATAGTATTATTGTTTCTGATGCAGAAGTGCGTTCCTATGTAGACCAGCAGATAAGCCAATTCTTAGAGCAAACCAATGGGTCCATGGAGCGTTTGCTGGAATTCTATAACAAAGAAGATGAAAAAAGCTTCAGGGATGAAATGTTCGAAATAAACAAGAACAACAAATTGGCTAGCCAAATGCAGCAAAAGATCATTGAAGATGTTGAAGTGACGCCGGAAGAAGTAAGGCAGTTCTTTAATAACATTCCAAAGGATGAAAGGCCTACATTTGGTACAGAACTAAAGGTTGCTCAAATTATAGTGTCACCAAATCCTACCCAGGATGAGATACAGAAGGTCATTGACCTGTTAAATCAAATACGTGCCGATGTTGTAGATAATGGTTCAAGTTTTGCTACAAAAGCAGTATTATATTCAGAAGACGAAGGGTCGCGATCAAGTGGCGGAAAATATACCTTGAACAGGAAAAGACCACGCATGGTCAAGGAATTTAGAGATGTGGCTTTCCGACTGCAGGAAGGCGAAGTATCAGAACCTTTTAAAACAGATTTTGGATACCACATCATTAAATTAGATAAAATTAGAGGTCAGGAATATGATGTTCGACATATTGTTATCAAACCGGACATCAATGAAGAAACCATTAAAGAAGCAAAAGAAAAACTGGAAAAGATTCGTAAAAGGATTGTTGATGGTGAGTTAGATTTTAAAGAAGCAGCCAGAGAATTTTCAGATGAGAAAGAAACCAAGCAGGATGGAGGCCAACTGATAAATCCGGAAACACAAGATTATAGTTTTGAATTAACAAGGATGGACCCGGAATTATATGGACAAATACAAAACCTTAAAAGTGGTGAAGTAAGTTTGGTACTTAATGATCAGGACAGGATAAATAATACAAAATTTAAGATATTAACTGTTACTGATAGAATTGATGAACATGAAGCCGACTTTGCGCGAGATTATTTAAAAATTAAAGCCCTTGCTTTACAGGAAAAACAATTCAATGCTATTGAAAAATGGCAAAATGAAAAGATAATGGATACCTATGTTAAAATAATAGGAGAGTATAGAGATTGTGAATTTTCAAGTAATTGGTTAAAACTTTAGATCACTATGTCCGACGTAGCTGCAATTAAGCAACTTGTTAAAAAATACAAAGAACTTCAATCTGAAATAGCCAAGGTAATAGTTGGTCAGGACGATGTGGTTAATCAAATATTGATATCTATTTTTTCCGGGGGACATTCCTTGTTAATAGGCGTTCCCGGATTAGCCAAAACCTTGATGGTTAATACAATTGCACAGGCACTGGGCCTTGACTTTAAACGTATTCAATTCACACCAGATCTAATGCCAAGTGACATTTTAGGCAGTGAAATACTTGATGAAGACAGGCATTTTAAATTTATAAAAGGACCTGTTTTTGCTAACATCATTCTTGCAGACGAAATTAACAGAACGCCTCCAAAAACACAGGCAGCCTTATTAGAAGCTATGCAGGAACGATCGGTTACCGTTGCAGGGCATCATTATAAATTAGATCTTCCATATTTTGTATTGGCCACTCAAAATCCAATAGAGCAGGAGGGAACTTACCCATTGCCGGAAGCTCAGTTGGATCGTTTTATGTTCGCAATTAACCTTGAATACCCGTCATTTAAAGAAGAGGTGCAAGTTGTAAAAGTGACCACTAATGATGAAATGGCCTCGGTAAATAGTCTGTTCACAGCCCAGGAAATAATTGATTTCCAGCATTTGATCAGGCGTATTCCTGTTGCGGATAATGTTATTGAATACGCAGTGACGCTGGTAGGTAAAACAAGACCGGAAAGTGATGCAGCAACAGAACTGGTAAAGAATTACATTGATTGGGGAGCAGGACCTCGGGCTTCGCAAAACCTTATTTTAGCTGCTAAAACTCATGCAGCTATTAACGGAAAATTCTCGCCGGATATTGAGGATGTTCAGGCTGTGGCCATGAGCATTTTGAGACACCGGATAATTAAGAACTACAAGGCTGAAGCCGAAGGGATTACTGAGACTCAGATAATTAAAAGTTTATTCTAAAGATTTTTTTCCTTTATTAATTTTATAAGTCTTGTATCTTACTCTATGTATCTATTGCATTATTCGATCATATTACAACTTTTAAAACATTTTGTTTCTACCGATGGCTTAACAAAAATTGAAATTTTAGGCTATGTATCTGTTTACATAATTTCCACAATTTTCTCTATCTTATATTTTATACAGGATTTATGAAAAACCTATGATGGATATTAGGGACAGATCCTTTATTTTAAAAAGATTCAAAAGAGATTAATTTATCCTTTTTGTAATTTTTTACCGTTTTAAACATGGATTGTTTATATAAATTGATTATTATTAGTAATTAGTTGAAATTTAATCAATGCAACTAGTAATTCATTGCAAATCCTTTAAGAATTAATGGCGATTTCGTAAATTCGCAAGACCAAAAAATAACTAAAATAAAAGTATATGGCTTTTGATATTGAAATGATAAAAAAGGTTTACAATCAGGTTAGTGAGCGTGTAGATGCCGCTCGTAAAGTGGTTGGTAAGCCATTAACTTTGTCTGAAAAGATTCTATATTCTCATCTTTGGGATGGAGTACCAAATAAAGCATTCAAAAGGGGAAAGGATTATGTAGATTTTGCCCCGGATAGAATTGCTTGTCAGGATGCAACAGCTCAAATGGCCTTATTGCAGTTTATGCAGGCAGGAAAAAACAAAGTAGCTGTTCCAACAACCGTTCATTGTGATCACCTGATTCAAGCTAAGCAAGGTGCTGTCAAAGATTTAAAACGAGCTAATGAAGTTAGTAGTGAGGTTTTTGATTTTCTTGCTTCTGTTTCAAATAAATATGGAATTGGCTTTTGGAAGCCGGGTGCAGGAATTATACATCAGGTTGTTCTTGAAAATTATGCATTCCCGGGAGGAATGATGATAGGAACAGACTCGCATACTGTGAACGCAGGCGGATTAGGAATGATAGCTATTGGAGTTGGAGGAGCAGATGCGGTAGATGTAATGGCAGGAATGGCTTGGGAATTAAAGTTTCCTAATCTTATAGGTGTAAGGTTAACAGGGAAACTTTCTGGCTGGACAGCACCTAAAGATGTCATACTTAAAGTTGCTAAAATATTAACCGTTAAAGGAGGAACTGGAGCCATAGTTGAATATTTTGGCCCGGGAGCGACCGCTATGTCCTGTACAGGAAAAGGCACTATTTGTAATATGGGTGCTGAAATTGGTGCAACAACTTCCACTTTTGGTTATGATGAATCCATGGAACGTTATTTGCGTGCTACCGATAGGGAAGATGTCGCTGATGCTGCAAATAAAATAAAAAAGTACTTAACTGCCGATCCTGAAGTTTATGAAAACCCTGAGAAATACTTTGATCAGGTGATCGATATTAACTTATCAGAATTAGGTCCTCTGTTGAATGGACCTTTTACACCGGATTTATCGACTACTGTTGGTAGAGAAATGACAGATAAAGCAAAGGCAAATGATTGGCCAATGAAGGTGGAATGGGGCTTGATAGGATCATGTACCAACTCCTCCTATGAAGATCTTTCACGTGCCGCATCAATTGCTCAACAAGCCTTGGATAAGAATTTAAAGACCAAAGCAGAGTTAGGTATTAATCCTGGATCTGAACAGGTTCGGTATACAGCTGAACGAGATGGAATCCTTCAGGTATTTGAAAAATTAGATGCTAAGATATTTACAAATGCTTGTGGTCCTTGTATTGGTCAATGGGCGCGTTACAGCGATCCTAAGAATGCTCCTAAAAATAGTATAGTTCATTCATTTAACAGGAACTTTGCCAAACGAGCTGATGGTAACCCAAACACTCACGCATTTGTAGCGTCACCCGAAATTACAGCTGCAATCGCTATAGCCGGTCGGTTGGATTTTAACCCGATGACAGATAAACTAATAAATGAAAAAGGTGAGGAAGTCATGTTAGATGAGCCTACTGGTTGGGAATTGCCACCAAAAGGATTTGAAGTAAAGGACAATGGCTATGTAGAACCTGTTAAAGATGGAAGTGGTGTGCAAATTACAGTGAGCCCAACATCAGAACGTTTACAATTATTAACACCTTTCGAACCTATTGGAAACGAAATAAAAGGCGCTAAATTATTGATAAAAGCCTTTGGTAAATGTACAACAGACCATATTTCTATGGCCGGACCATGGTTGCGTTTTAGAGGACATTTAGATAACATTTCTAACAACTGTTTAATTGGAGCTGTTAATGCTTTTGGTAAGAAAACGAATTTTGTTAAAAACCAATTAACTGGTGAGTTTGGAGGTGTACCTGATACGGCAAGAGCATACAAAGCTGCAGGAATAAAGACAATTGTTGTTGGTGACCATAATTATGGAGAAGGTTCTTCGAGAGAGCATGCTGCAATGGAACCTCGTCATTTAGGTGTTGCTGCTGTTATTGTAAAATCGTTCGCGAGAATTCACGAAACAAACCTTAAAAAACAAGGTATGTTAGGTTTAACATTTGATAATGAAGCAGATTACGATTTAATCCAGGAAGATGATACATTCAACTTTATTGATCTTAAGGACTTCGCTCCGGGAAAACAACTCACACTTGAGGCAGTTCATAAAAACGGAAGCAAGGATGTAATAAAACTTAATCATACCTATAACCAATCACAAATAGATTGGTATAATGAAGGCTCAGCTTTAAATTTAATAAAGAAAGAGAACGCATAATAAACAATTATAAGCTAACAAACTCCTGATTTTTTCGGGAGTTTGTTATTTTTTGTATATGAAATTAACCAGGTCAAAAATAACCAATCTGATTTTTATAGCTGTTATAGCTTTAATGATCATACCTCAAACCAGACAGCCAATTCAAGTATTCTTGAATAAAGGATTAGCCTTGATAAGTCCTTCTGTAGTTAAAGAAACAAAAAGAGAAAAAATAAAAGATTATAACTGGCAATTGGTTGATTTACAAGGTCAAGAAATTGATTTTAATAAATCTAAGAATAAAGTTGTCCTGATAAACTTTTGGGCTACATGGTGTCCACCATGCATCGCTGAAATGCCAAGTCTGCACAAGCTTTATGATGATTATAAAGATCAGGTCGATTTTTATTTTGTATCAAATGAAAAAGGTGATGTATTAAAGTCCTTTTTAGAAAAAAATGAATATCAGTTCAAGGTTCAAATTCCTAAAACCGAATATCCCGAAATTTTTGATGTGAGCAGCATTCCAAGAACATTTTTAATCGATAGATCCGGATCAATAGTCATGGATAAATCCGGAGCAGCAAATTGGAATAGTAAAGCAGTTAGAGAAACAATAGATGAACTTTTAAATGACTAAAGCGTTTTAAAAAATGCTTTTATAAAACTCCAAGAAAAAAGAGATAGCATCACTTTTGCTTCTTCTCTAAAGGTTGAGTCTTCATCTAAAAAGCGAAACATGGTCTGTATTGAGTTTTTATTATAAAATTCCTGAAAAATCCATTCTCCTTTATGATTTTCGTCTTTCAAGACTTTTAAAAATACTTTATCATAAAACTTATATTTCCTTTTGAATAAATTGTTAGAAGGCGTTTTATTGGCCTTTAAATTTGCAATGATTTTTTTTACTTTCTTTTCTGTGTGTTTAAACGAATAGCCTGACGACCCTTTTACCCAGCCACCTGCAGTACCAATTTTAGTTACGTTTTCTGTGTTGTAACTATCAAAAGGAAAGTTAGTCATTGGTATTTGCCCAGTTTCGGTTTCGATTATTTTATAATCTTGTATGTTAAGGTACTCGTTTATATAGTGTTTAATAAAGCTATCGTACCTAGTTTCATCTACCACATGTTCTGTAAAATATGTAAACTCCACCAAAGCTTCTTTTTTAGAAAAGGGCAACACATACATAAAAGTAGTTTGTTCGCCATCTTTTAAACGGTAATCCATCATTGTAACTTCATCATCATTAAAAGTATCTTTTTCGGTATATATAATCCAGCCTTTAAAATGCTGAATTAAAGTCGTGTACTGACTTCCTTTCGTTTTAAAATCTTTAGGAATTCTACTGTCAAACACATGATTTGCTGTATAGGTATCTGATTCGGTTTTGACTACAATGTTTTCATTTTCAGAAACTGAAGTCACATGTTCTACCAAAAAAGTAATATTTGAATGTTTTTTTAGTTGTGTTTTTGCATCCGTATAGAAGTCTATTGAACGTATGCTTTTGTAACTATAAGGTTGTAATTGTAACTGTATATGTTTTTTGCTACTGTAAATGCTAGCTTTTTGCCAAGACTTGTATGCTAAATGATTCCATTGGCTAGGTTCTGTTTCCCAAAAACTCCAGGTTTTATCGTTTTTGGTTTTTGTCGAAGCATCGATTAACGCTATCTGTTTGTCATAAAAAAAAGCATCCTGACTGAATGCTAGAGCAAGTTGAAATCCTGCTAATCCATTACCAACTATTATATAATCATAATGGGTTTTTGGCATCATGTGCTGGATAAAACTTATTTTTTGAAAAACTTGAAAGGAACTACAAGCATTCCAAAGCATTCACCTTCTTCTTTTCCTAAATGTTTATGGTGAATTTTGTGGGCACGTCTAACTCCTCGAGCATACCAATTATTAGCCTTTTGAAATAGGTTAAAACGGCGATGTATAAAGATGTCATGCACTATAAAATAGGCAATTCCATAAGCTAAAATTCCAAATCCAATAGGAAGAAGCCACCAAATGCCTCCATAGCTTCCTTGGTAGAAACAAATCATACTAACCACTGCATAAAATATAAAAAAGGCATCATTACGCTCAAACCATGAATCATGATCCTTTTTATGATGGTCTTTGTGCAAAGACCATAAAAAACCATGCATGATGTACTTATGTGTAAACCAAGCCATAAATTCCATAATAGAAAAGGTTCCTAAAAAAACGACTATCCAAAGTATTATTTTCATATTCAAATAATTATAACAAATTTAATTGATATTTTACGTAACTCCTGGTAAGGATATAAATTTTACTATAGTTAGGTACTCTTATCCTTGAATTTTTTATTTCCAGTGCCGGTGTTTTTTTTAGCTTATTCAAGAGTTGTTTATAGTAGCGGTATGCCATGAATACACCGAATTTTGCCTCCATTGGTAAGTTGCGTATTCCATTCATTCCCTCTTCAAAATCCTTTTCTATATCACTAATTATTTGTTGTTTAGAAACTTCATCTAATTTGTTTAGGTCTGTGTTTGGGAAATAGGTTCTGTGTAAACTATCGTGATCTGCTTTTAGATCTCTTAAGAAATTCACTTTCTGAAAAGCAGAGCCTAAAGACATCGCTGAATCTTTTAATTCTTGATATTTACTTTCATTGCCATTAACAAAAACCTTTAAACACATTAATCCAACAACATCAGCAGACCCATATATATATTCATTAAACTCTTCTTCAGTCAGGTATTCTTTTTTGTATAGATCCATTCTCATACTTTTTAGAAAAGAATTCACTAACTCTTTGTCAATATTGTAAGTGTGAAATGTATTTTGAAAGGAATTTAGAATTGGATTTAGACTAATTTTGTCCACTAAAGCTCGTTCAAGGTCAAGAACAAAACAATTAAAAAGGTCTTCCTTATTATAATCATGAAAGGAATCGACTATTTCATCAGCAAAACGAACAAAGCCATATATGTTATAGATGTCCTGTCGAATCGATTTTGAAAGCATTTTGGTTGCTAACGAAAACGAAGTGCTGTAAGATCGTGTTACAATCTTGCTGCAATCATTGGATACCGAGTCAAAAAGGGATTTCATAGTTTACTTTTTTTGATATTTTGATATTAATTCTGCCACTAGTTTACCTGAAATTAATGCAGGTGGTACACCAGGACCCGGGACCGTCAATTGACCTGTGAAATATAAATTCTTAACCTTCTTACTTCTTAATTTTGGTCTTAAGAAAGCTGTTTGTAACAAGGTGTTCGCCATCCCGTAAGCATTTCCTTTATAAGAATTATAGTCCTTAATAAAATCATTTACACAAAATGACTCTTTAAATATAATATTATTTTTTACATCCTGAGAGGTGAGTTTTTCGAATCGAGAAATAATTTTTTCAAAATAACGTTCTCTCAACTCTTCGGTATCTTCTAAACCTGGAGCTAGAGGAATTAAAAAAATACCGGCCTCCTTGCCCTTAGGCGCTGAGGAATCATCAGTTATCGACGGGAAACTTGCATAGAACAGTGGCTCTTCGGGCCATTTTGGTTCATCATATATGGCTTCTGCATGTATATCAAAATCAACGTCAAAAAATAAGGTATGATGATTGACATTTTTTAGTTTTTTATCAAAACCTACATAAAAAAGCAGAGAAGATGGTGCAAATGTTTTTTTTGCCCAATATTTTTCCGAATACTGTCTGTATTGGTTTTCTATAAGTGTTTCAGTATGATTATAATCTGCTCCGCTTAAAACAATATTTGAATAATATTTTTCTCCATGCGATATAACACCTTTAGCCTCTCTGTCTTCAACTATTATTTTATCGATTGGAGCATCTGTTTTTATTTTTACGCCAAGTTGTTTTGCCAAGGATTCCATGGCTAGGATAACCTGATACATTCCTTTTTTTGGGTGAAAGGTGCCTATACCAAAATCAGCGTAATTCATAAAATTGTAGAACGAAGGCGTTTTACTGGGTTTAGCTCCTAAAAATAAAACAGGAAATTCAAGAATCTGCGCAAGCCTCTTATTTTTAAAATCTTTTCTAACATCTCTTTTAATATTACTTAAAAACTGATCTAATTTCTTGATCGTTTTCATTGTAACAAGTTCTAACGGAGATTCTCCAGGATTGTATACCAAATCTTTAATAGCGATATCATAATTTGCCTGAGCTGATTTTATAAATTTTTTGAGCTTTGCAGAACTTCCAAATTCTTCCTTTTCAAATGTTTTGCAAATTTTTTCTAAAGTATCATCTATAGTTATAAAATCATCCTTTCCAAAATAGACACTATAAGCGGGGCTGAGTTTATCCAGTTGGTAGTAATCGGATGGCTTTTTTCCAAAGTCTAAGAAAAACCGTTCAAAAACATCTGGCATCCAATACCAGGTTGGCCCAATATCAAAGGTAAAACCATCCTTTTTCAATTGACGCGCTCTGCCCCCTATAGTTGAATTTTTTTCAAAGACAGTCACATCATATCCTTGTTTAGCCAAGTAACATGAAGCCGCTAAGGAAGAAAACCCCGAACCAATTATAGATATTGTTTTTGTCATTTATTTTTTAGACTAATTTATAATTGTTTTATCAGACTTTCAATACTTGAAAAGGCCTTGATCTGTTTAGGCAATTTGTCTTTATCAA
Organism: uncultured Flavobacteriaceae bacterium; assembly: GCA_963722665.1. GTDB lineage: Bacteria > Bacteroidota > Bacteroidia > Flavobacteriales > Flavobacteriaceae > Site-B1. The sequence goes on along the minus strand of CAVRNW010000044.1, from coordinate 24,610 downwards.
CATGTTCCGTCATTCTGCCTAGAATCCAAAGCTCATTATCCATAGACTTTAAAATTACTTCATGGAATTCTTTTAAGTAGTCTGAAATATCATTTTTTTCAGGTTTTACTGTGAAATAAGTCACGAACTTAAGTTTATCATAATAGTTTAATAAAGTTGATAAACTAGTTATTGGAACACTTGACCCAAGATAAATACAATGATACCCTTTACTTACCAGTTCATATGTTGTGAATAATAATCCAATATCATGAATTTCATTCATAGGTAGATACAAAACAAATGTTTTGGATGCCTTAGTTTGTTCTTTGTTTTGTACTTTCTCTATATTTAATAATATCTTTTGTTTGATAAGAGTGGAAACAAAATGTTCATGTGCTATAGAAATGGTATCAGTTTGCCATAATGTCCCTAATTCTGCTAATAATGGCATGAAAACCTCATAAACGATCTCTTTAAAAGATTTTTCTTTTCTTAGTTTGTTATAAGTATCATAAAAAATTCCTTGGTCAAAATTGAGCATTGCCAATTTAAAGGAATTTATAGCATGATTTTCTGAGTTTGCTTTTAAAGCTAATTCATTGACTTGAGCTGCAATATTATGAGAAGAAAGTTTAGATATTTTAGAAATTTTGTAACCATTCCTGTTCAAAAATGTTACATTCAGTAATTTCTGAAGATTTTCCAGATCATAATTTCTAATATTGGTATCGGTTCTATTGGGTTGCAATAAATTATATCGTTTTTCCCAAATTCTGATAGTATGAGCCTTGATACCACTTAGGTTTTCAAGGTCTTTAATACTGAACTCATTCTTAACGTTGTTCATAATAAACATAAAATAGTTAAACAAACTTAACTAAAATTTATGGCATATAAAATTTATTAAGAAAACTTTTACAATTAGAAGTGCGCACGAGAAGACTCGAACTTCCACATCCTAAGCGAATACTAGCCCCTCAAGCTAGCGCGTCTACCAATTCCGCCACGTGCGCGATTATAAACAATAAAAATAAAAAAAGTTAAGCAATTTTGCTTAACTTTTTGTGACCTGGCTGGGGCTCGAACCCAGGACCCTCTCCTTAAAAGGGAGATGCTCTACCAACTGAGCTACCAAGTCTTTAGTATGGTTTTAAAAACGAGGTGCAAATATAAATTGTTTAAATTTATAAAACAACGCTTTTACAGAGATATTTTTCTTTTTTTTGTACTCTGGTTTTTATACCTTATTACAATTCAATAAGCTGTTTTATGAAGATTATTTTATTAGGATATATGGCTTCGGGAAAGTCAACGGTTGGCAGCTTTTTGGCAAAAATAATTGGTTATAAATTTATTGACCTGGATAATTATATTGAGAAAAAAGAGGATAGAACTGTTTCGGATATTTTTAAACAAAACGGCGAAATTTACTTTAGGAAAGTTGAAAATATTTATTTGAAGGAGTTGTTATTAACTGATCAGAATTTAGTTATTTCTCTGGGAGGTGGTACTCCTTGTTATGCCAATAATATGGATTTAGTTGTTTCAGATGATAATGCAGTGAGTTTTTATTTAAAAACCTCAATAAAAGAAATAGTGAATAGGTTGATGAGCGAAAAAGATAAAAGACCTTTAGTAGCCGACATTGGATCCAAAGAGGTATTGAAAGAATTTGTCGGAAAACATCTGTTTGAAAGAAATCCCTTTTATTTAAGATCTGATCATACTTTGGAGACTGACCAAAAATCGATTCAAACTATTGTAGAAGAAATTGTATTTGAACTATTCTAACGTAGCTTTATACTCTTTTCCTGTCAATATAACATCAACATGCTCGTGAAGTGAAGTAGATAAAGAGATTCCTTTATAATCTGCTTTTACTGGATATTTTTTGTGATTCCTATTTACTAAAACGGCTGTTTTGAATTGCTTTAACGGGACTTCTAAAAAATGTTTAACACCATAAACCAAAGTTGTCCCGGAATTCAATACATCATCTATTAGCACAACGGATTTATTTTCGTATTCTTTTGTTAGTAAGGATGTTGTTATGCTGTTTCTGGGATTTTTTTTATCAATAGACACTTTACATAAAATCGGATTTATGGTAGATATCTTAGTCAAAACAGATTTTAATTGTTTCGCCAAAACATAACCATTACTTTCAATCCCGGCCAATATAATTTCTTTTTCATTCACATTGCTTTCATAAATTTGAAAAGCAATCCGTTTTATTTTATGCTTTATTTCATTATGATTGAGAATAGTATTTTCTTGTAAAGGCATTTCATTAAATTTTCTCAAAGATAAAAAACAGTTCCCTATTCATTCTCGGTTTTATGGAATTATATGCTCTTTCCAAAATCCTGATATTGAAAAATTCATGAAAATACTTTAGATACTCTTCTTTATTACCTCCAAATGGTGGTCCAACTTCTGTTAACTCAAAATCAAAAAACAAACCAACAAGTTTCCCCTTTTTTGACAATAGATTTAACATTTTTATTGCATAATCCTGTCTTAAGGTCGGATTTAAGGCACAAAAAAAGGTTTGTTCAATTATTAGATCAAAAGTGTCTTCCACATCAAAAAAATCCTTGTGAATGAGATGTGAATCGGGAATATCCGGAACGCGTTTTTTTAAATTCTTTAATGGTTGTTTTGCAATATCCAAAACAAATAAATTCTTAAAACCTTTGTTCCATAAATATTCGGCTTCATAACTATTTCCTGCACCAGGTATAAGAATTTTTATCTTTTTATTTGTGAGTTGATCTATATAGTTCTGAATTGGGGTTGATATATATCCAATGTTCCAACCTGTTGAGTTTTTGGCATATTTTTCATCCCAGTACTCTTTATTTAAATTATTCATCCTCATCATTAAAATTTTCAAGATTTCTCCTATCTTTTTTAGTTGGTCTTCCGGTTCCTTTTTTTCTGTAATAATCTTTTGCGTATTTCAGATGCTCCTGTGTCAAAAATGCTTCTTTAGGGGTGGTATCAATTCGGTAAATATCTACCAGTTTCGCTCCAACTCGATTGTCAGGGATATCATTAACAATAATTTCATAATTTATTTGGTTCTTCCGGACTATGATTTTACTAGTTGGAAATATTTCTTTACCTGGTTTGGCAACCAGCCCATCCACCTTTACATGTCCTTTCTTACAGGCGACTGTAGCCATGTTTCTTGTTTTAAAATATCTCACACACCAAAGAAACTTATCAACACGCATATAATTAAACTAAATTCTACGTTAATGTTATTGCACAAAAATATTATAAAAATTATCTTGCGGCCATAAAAAAAGCAATAAAGGAGCATCCTTAACAAAAATATTTCAAGTTTTATAAAATTTAAATTAAGGATGTTACATTTTATAATAATATTGCAATAAAAATTAGCATATGAAAATTAAAAATTACTTATATATACTTTTCATTTTAGTTTTGGGATTTAATTCCTGTGGGAAAGATGATGATGTTACTATAATTCCTCCAAGATGATCGCGGTGAACAATATTTAGTTGATATTGATTCCATAGAAGAATTCTTGTCGACTCATTTTTATAATTATGAAGATTTTGAAGCAAATCCTAACAGTACAAATTTTCAGATCGAATTTGATACAATAGATGGTGTTAATATAGATAAAACACCATTAATTGATCAAGTACAATATAAAATGGTAAGTGATGTAGAAGAAGTTGAATATAAGCTATATTATCTAAAAGTAAGAGAGGGATTAGGTGATACACCTACATATGGAGATTCCACTTATGTAAGCTATAAAGGTATGCTTATAAACCAAAATATATTTGATAGTTCACCTGTTCCAATTTGGTTTCAGCTACCTAATGTCGTTCAAGGATTTAGAGAAGGTGTTATTGAATTCAATGGAGCAACAGGGTTTTCTGAAAATCAAGATGGAACATTTGTATATGAAGATTTTGGTATAGGAGCTATTTTTTTACCATCAGGATTAGGATATTATAATTCGCCTGTGGCCGGTACAACAGCTTACGCGCCATTGATCTTTACTTTTAATATGTTAGCAGTTAATGTGGCAGATCAGGATAATGATGGTGTTATAAATATAAATGAAGATCTAAATAATGACAGGAACTTTTATAATGACGATACAGATGGAGATCTCATACCAGATTTTGTTGATCCGGATGATGATGGCGATAATATCCTGACGAAATATGAGGATCTGAATGAAGACGGAGACCCTAGAAACGATGATTCAGATGGTGATGGGATACCAAATTACTTGGATAAAGATTCAACTGTATCTACTCAAGATTCATAATAAAAAAGCCGCTTAAAAGCGGCTTTTTTATTATTATTAAGTTTTTTATTAGCATCATAGAAATACGAATAAACTAACGATCAGCTGGTCTGGTCTGGTATCCAATCGATCATCAATCATTACACCATTATTGTCCAAAAAGGTTGCTTCATTGTCACTAAACCCTCTTTCATAACGGAGGTCTAAACCAAATTTTTCAAAATTAAGTGCAATTCCAAAATTTAATCCAACACTGAAATCATTTTTTATATTGTCAATACTTACATTTTCGAATTCTGAATCCATAATATATTGAAAGGATGGTCCGACAAAGACACTAAAATTATCTAATACTTGAAAACCAATTAAAATTGGTGCATCCAGTTTTTTCATGTCGAATTCACCGGAATCATAATCACTTTTCGTAGTCGTATAAACTAATTCTGGTCTGAAATAGAAACCGTCACCAAATTTCCCAAAAACACCCAGGTGATAACCGATACTCCTGTCTGGATTTTGATAGGTATTACTGGCCGATTCAAAATAATTTCCGTTGGCATTATAATTAAGGCCGCCCTTTACACCAAAATTGGTATCTGTTTGAGAAAAAGTAATGGTTGACGTTAGTAATAAGGCAATCAAAAATAACTGTTTCATAATCTATTCGTTTTAAGATTTATATTAAGTAAACGAATATATATGGGTATTATTTTCTCTTGATTACAGTTTCAACAGCCTTAACAATTGCAGTGCTGTTTAATCCATATTTCTCCATTAACTGCGCAGGAGTACCAGATTCACCAAATGTGTCATTTACAGCAATGAATTCTTGAGGTATGGGATAATTTTGACTTAGGACTCTGGCTATACTTTCTCCCAATCCACCGAAATAATTATGCTCTTCAGCTGTAACAATACAGCCTGTCTTCTTAACGGAGTTCAAGATGGATTTTTGGTCTAAAGGTTTTATAGTATGAATATTAATTACATCTGCATGTATGCCTTTTTCAAATAACACTTCTGCGGCTTGTAATGCTTCCCAAACCAAATGTCCTGTGGCCACTATAGTAACATCGTTTCCTTGCTGTAATTGGATTGCCTTGCCAATTTCAAACTTTTGGTCTTCAGGTGTAAAAACAGGTACCGCTGGCCTTCCAAAACGCAAATATACAGGACCTTTATGATCGGCTATTGCAATAGTTGCAGCTTTGGTTTGATTGAAATCACAGGTGTTTATTACCGTCATTCCAGGCAACATTTTCATGAGTCCAATATCTTCAAGAATCTGATGTGTTGCACCATCTTCACCAAGAGTCAATCCGGCATGGGACGCACATATTTTCACATTTTTTTCAGAATAAGCTATAGATTGACGAATTTGATCGTAGACTCTCCCGGTTGAGAAATTAGCGAACGTTCCGGTATATGGTATTTTTCCGCCAATGGTCATTCCTGCAGCAATTCCCATCATATTAGCTTCGGCAATGCCTATCTGAAAGAAACGTTCAGGGTTTTCTTCAATGAACTTATCCATTTTTAAGGATCCGATAAGATCTGCACAAAGAGCTACAACATTTGGATTAGTTCTTCCTAATTCTGCCAATCCTGCACCAAACCCACTTCTGGTATCTTTTTTTTCTGTATATGTGTATTTTTTCATTTTTATTTTGAGGATTGAAGGTTAGTAGTCTCCCAGTGTTACCGGATTTTGGGCAAGCCCAAGGGCTAATTGTTCATCATTAGGTGCCTTACCATGCCAGGCATGAGTGTGCATCATAAAATCTACCCCATGACCCATAACTGTCTTAAGTATTACACATACTGGTTTGCCACGACCAGTTTTAGCTTTTGCCTGAGCCATCCCCTTCAAAATGGCATTAATATTATTACCTTCATTAATTTCAACTACATCCCAGTCAAAGGCTTTGAATTTTTCATGAAGATTTCCAAGAGATAGAACTTTTTCTGTGGAGCCATCAATCTGTTGACCGTTGTGATCAACAGTTGCAATAATGTTGTCAACTTTTTTTGCTGAGGCATACATTATGGCTTCCCAGTTTTGACCTTCCTGTAATTCGCCGTCTCCATGCAGACTATAAACCAGATGTTTATCCTTATTTAGTTTTTTCGTTTGTGCAGCTCCTATGGCTACAGATAATCCCTGACCCAGAGATCCTGATGCAACTCTTACTCCAGGCAATCCTTCATGAGTTGCCGGATGACCTTGTAAGCGTGAATTTAGCAATCTGAATGTATTTAACTCTTTAACCGGAAAGTAACCGACTCTGGCTAAAACACTATAAAATAAAGGGGAAATATGGCCATTGGAAAGAAAGAAAATATCTTCACCTATACCATCCATATCAAATCCTTCTCTTCGTTCCATGATCTCATTAAAAAGCGTTACCATGAATTCTGCGCAACCTAATGAACCTCCCGGATGCCCTGAATTTACTTTATGAACCATACGTAAAATATCTCTACGAATTTGGGTAGTAAGGTCTTCTAGCTTTTGAATATCAGGCATGTTTTTTTAGTTAGAATTTAAGTGTCAAAAATAGGATATTATGAACCTTTAAAAAAAGAAAATTTACGCTAAATTAAGTCCGATTTACTGTATTGTTGATAAGGCATTAGTATTGTTAATAAGTTAATTTAATTACAATTCTATAAAATACAATGTATAGTTAATTATCTTTGCCCACTACTGATAAATGAGTATGAAATTTAACCTAAAAGGTAAAGATCTTAATAGTAAAGCAAGAGCAGGGACAATAATTACAGACCATGGTTCAATAGAGACTCCTATTTTTATGCCCGTTGGTACAGTAGCCTCAGTTAAAGGAGTTCATCAGCGAGAACTGAGAGATGATATCAATCCGGATATTATTTTGGGAAATACCTATCATTTGTACCTCCGACCACAAACTAAAATACTTGAAAAAGCTGGTGGTTTGCACAAGTTTATGAATTGGGACAGAAATATTTTAACTGACTCCGGCGGATATCAGGTGTACTCTTTATCAGCTAACAGAAAAATAAAGGAAGAAGGGGTGAAATTTAAAAGTCATATTGATGGCAGTTATCATGTATTTACTCCAGAAAATGTCATGGAAATTCAACGAATTATTGGAGCTGATATAATTATGGCTTTTGATGAATGCACACCTTATCCCTGTGATTATAGCTATGCAAAAAGATCAATGCATATGACACATCGCTGGCTGGATAGATGTATTACTCATTTGGAAAAAGTACCGTATAAATATGGTTACAGCCAGTCTTTTTTTCCCATTGTTCAGGGAAGTACTTACAAGGATTTAAGAAAACAATCTGCTGAATACATAGCTAATGCAGGAGCTGAAGGAAATGCAATCGGAGGCCTATCAGTTGGTGAGCCTGCTGAGGAAATGTATGCTATGACAGAAATTGTTACAGACATACTCCCGGAAGATAAACCGCGTTATTTAATGGGTGTTGGAACTCCAATAAATATTCTGGAGAATATTTCCTTGGGAATTGATATGTTTGATTGTGTGATGCCAACAAGAAATGGGAGAAACGGTATGCTATTTACAGCCGATGGAACTATTAATATTAAGAACAAAAAATGGGAGGATGATTTTTCTCCAATAGATGACATGGCTATTACTTTTGTTGATACAGAATATTCCAAGGCATATCTTAAACATCTTTTTACTGTAAATGAACTTTTAGGGAAACAAATTGCCACAATTCATAACTTAGGATTTTATTTATGGTTGGTACGCGAAGCAAGAAAACATATATTAGCAGGAGATTTCACTACCTGGAAAAATAAAATGGTCAAACAAATGGATAAAAGACTCTAGTTTTGAAGATATTAGATTGGTACATACTGAAAAGATATATATTTACTTTTGTCATGATGCTTCTGCTATTCATTCCAATTGGAATTACCGTAAATCTGGCAGAAAAAATTGGTAAAATATTGGAGAATGAAATTCCATTCTCTGAAGTATCCCGATATTACTTAGACTTCACTATTTATTTTGCCAACTTATTGTTTCCACTTTTCTTGTTTTTATCTGTTATATGGTTTACCTCTAAATTGGCGAATAATACAGAAGTTATTGCTTTTTTGAGCTCAGGGGTTTCATTTTCCAGGTTTTTAAGGCCTTATATAATTGGAGCCGTAATTGTCGCAATTTTTGCACTTTTTTTAGGCCTGTATTTGGGTCCAATTGCTAGTAAAGGATATAATGAATTTAATTATAAATATTTTAAGTCTGGAAAAAAAGATAGACAGAGCAGGAATGTTTATAGACAAATAAATGATAATGATTTTATTTATGTCAGCAATTTCAATTTTAAGGACCAACGAGGGAATAATTTTACTTTGGAACACTATGAAGAGAATAAGCTCATTTATAAAATAAGTGCCAGTAGTATTAAATTTAATGAAAAAGACAGTACCTACAGATTGATTAATTATACTAAAAGAAAAGTTGGTGACAATGATGATATTTTGAATATTGAAAGACGTAAAGACACCATATTTTCCTTTGATCTTGAAGATCTGACACCAGTTGAATATATTGCAGAAACACTGAGTTATAATAAACTTTCCAGTTTTATTAAAAAGGAAAAACTTAGAGGTTCTTCAAATATCGGGCGATATGAATTGGTACAATATAAAAAGTGGAGTTTACCTATAGCAGTTTTTATTCTTACAATAATAGCGGTTGCTGTATCTTCAATAAAGAGAAGAGGAGGAATGGGAATTAATCTGGCATTTGGTATCACCATTGCCATGATCTATGTTTTTTTCGATAAAATTTTTGGCGTCTTGGCTGAGCAATCAGATTTTTCTCCTTTGATAGCCGTTTGGTTTCCTAATGTTATATTTGGTATTTTAGCGGCATACTTGCTATATAATGCCAAACGCTAGACTTAAAAATTATTTTCATCTTCATTTTTTAGTATTTATTGCCGGTTTTACAGCAATTTTGGGAGAGTTGATTTCCATAAATGCAATTCCTTTGGTCTGGTTTAGAATGTTAATAGCCGCAATTCTAATGAGTATCTATATAAGATTTAAGCAGATTAAGATCAATATTTCTCCCCGATATATACTTAAGTTTTGCATAGCAGGAATTATCATCGCCCTCCATTGGATTACTTTTTTCGGATCGATCAAAGCGGCCAATGTTTCTATAGCCTTATCTATGTTTTCCACAGGTGCCTTCTTTGCTTCATTCATAGAGCCCATAATTTTTAACCGGCGAGTAATCTGGTACGAAATACTTTTCGGAATAATTGTGATCATTGGCGTTTTTATTATTACTCAAAGTGAAATAAAGTATTTAACAGGAATAATTCTAGGGATTCTTTCGGCGTTTCTATCGTCATTGTTTGCAGTCATCAATGGAAAATTTCTGGAACGAAACTCAGCTACCGTCATATCTTTTTACGAGTTTATAGGAGGTGTATTATTTATAACTCTATTCATCCCAATATTTGGAGATGGGTTTTCTGTCGAATTCTTTACATTAAGCGGGTCAGACTATGGTTACCTATTCATTCTGGCTTCAGTTTGCACAGCTTATGCCTTTATAGCATCAGTTTATATCATGAATTACATCAGTCCTTTCACTGTTATCCTGACATACAATCTAGAACCAGTTTATGGTATAATATTGGCGTTGATATTATTCCCGGAAACTGAAAAAATGAGCCCACAGTTTTATATAGGAGCTGCTGTAATTATTACGGTGGTCATACTTAACGGATTCATCAAAAATTCTAAAAGATTAAAAAGGAGTGTCATTTAACTTTTAGCAAGCTTAAAGTTTTTATATTTGTAGACTAACTAACAAAAACTCTTTTTCGATGGAATATTTAGAATTTGAACTTCCCATTAAAGAATTAGAAGAACAACTTCAAAAGTGCCAGTTAATTGGTGAGGAAAGTGATGTTGATGTAACTGAGACCTGCAAACAAATTGAAAAAAAATTAATTGAAACAAAAAAAGAGATATACAAGAACTTAACACCTTGGCAACGTGTCCAGTTATCTCGTCATCCTTCAAGACCATATACTTTAGATCATATTCGTGCCATTTGCGGAGATTCATTTCTTGAACTTCATGGTGATCGTGGGTTTAAAGATGATAAAGCAATGATTGGTGGATTGGGAAAAATTGGTGATCAAAGTTATATGTTCATAGGTCAGCAAAAGGGTTATAATACTAAAACCAGACAATATCGAAATTTTGGAATGGCAAATCCTGAAGGTTACAGAAAAGCTCTTCGACTTATGAAATCGGCTGAAAAGTTTAATATTCCTGTAGTAACTTTATTAGACACACCTGGAGCGTATCCAGGACTTGAAGCTGAGGAAAGAGGACAAGGAGAAGCGATTGCCAGGAATATTTTGGAAATGACTAGGTTAAAAGTGCCAATAATTACTGTCATCATTGGTGAGGGAGCTTCAGGTGGAGCATTGGGAATAGGAGTAGGCGACAGAGTGCTCATGTTGGAAAATACTTGGTATTCGGTAATCTCTCCGGAATCGTGCTCGTCTATTTTATGGAGAAGTTGGGAATATAAGGAACAAGCTGCAGAAGCATTAAAACTTACAGCTAAAGACATGAAAAGACTTAAGCTGGTTGACGAAATTATCAAAGAACCTCTGGGAGGAGCTCATTGTGATAGAGAATCGACTTTTATTTCGGTTCGTGATTCTATTGTGAAATCGTATGACGAATTAAAAAACTTATCACCAAAAGAATTGGTAAAACAAAGGATGGATAAATATTCTCAAATGGGAGTATATAAATAATAAATTGCGTAATTCTAGCATGTAAAGGAAACCGATTTATTTTAATTCGGTTTTTTTTGTACTTATAAACAATATTTTTCAGTTGTTAACAGTTGAATTGTTTACTACCTGTGAAGATTCAATTATCCTAAACAGATCAATTTTTTAACATTTTAATTACTTTAGCTTTCATGAAGCAACCAAGCCAGATAAAAGGATATCAAGTAGATAAAAGTACTATAATAAGTTTAGAAAAAGGCAAAATACCTCCACAAGCTATTGATTTAGAGGAAGTTGTGCTTGGGGCTATGATGATTGATAAAAAAGGTGTCGATGAGGTCATTGATATTTTAAGCCCTGAAGCTTTTTACAAAGAAGCCCATCAGCATATTTTTGAGGCTATTTTTCAGCTTTTTGAAAGTAGCGAACCTGTTGACTTATTAACGGTTTCTAGTCAGTTAAAGAAAAATGAAAAATTGGTGGCCGTAGGTGGCGATTTTTACTTGATCTCATTAACACAAAAAGTTTCATCTTCTGCTCATATAGAATTTCATGCACGTATAATTTTGCAAAAATTCATTCAAAGGAGTTTAATAAAGATCTCCAGTGAAATAATTGAAGATTCCTACGATGAAACTCAAGATGTTTTTGATTTACTGGATAGGGCAGAAGCTAAATTATATGAAGTCACTCAAGGAAATATTAAAAGGTCAAGTGAAACTGCTCAAAATCTTGTAATCCAGGCTAAAAGAAAAATTGAGGAAATATCTAATAAAGAGGGTTTAAGTGGAATTCCTTCCGGATTTGCAAAATTAGACAGACTTACTTCCGGGTGGCAGGAAAGCGATCTGATAATAGTTGCTGCCAGACCAGGTATGGGTAAAACAGCTTTAACCTTGTCTATGGCCAGAAATATTGCTGTAAATCATAATATTCCGGTTGCATTCTTCTCGTTAGAGATGGCGTCTGTACAATTAATAACACGTTTAATATCAAGTGAAACGGGTTTGTCTTCTGACAAGTTACGTACAGGAAGATTGGCAAAGCATGAGTGGGAACAGTTAAATGTAAAAGTGAAAGGGCTTGAAAAAGCTCCTTTATTTATTGACGACACGCCATCACTTTCTATTTTCGATCTCAGAGCAAAAGCACGAAGATTGGCTTCACAACATGGAATCAAACTGATAATAGTTGACTATTTGCAGCTTATGACAGCTGGAAGCACTTTAAAAGGTGGGAATCGAGAACAAGAGATTTCAACAATTTCAAGAAACCTAAAGGCATTGGCAAAGGAATTAAGTGTTCCCGTAATTGCACTATCACAGTTATCTCGTGCCGTTGAAACTCGTGGAGGCAGTAAACGTCCTTTATTAAGTGACCTAAGAGAGTCTGGAGCCATTGAACAAGATGCAGATATAGTTTCATTCATTTACAGGCCTGAATATTATAAGATTGAAGAGTGGGATGATGAAGATAGAACACCTACAGAGGGACAGGCAGAATTTATTGTCGCTAAGCACAGAAATGGCGGTTTGGATAGTATCCGTTTAAAATTTATTCCTCACTTGGGTAAATTTGATAATTTAGATGATTTTGATACTCCTTTTTCAAATCAGGAATTCCACTCAAAAATGAATGCTGCTGCGAATGATGATACGTTTAAACCCGATAACTTCCCATCAACAGATGATGCCTTTGGAACTTCAGAAGATACTGATGAAAATGATGTCCCGTTTTAGTTTATTTTCTTATTCGGTCGTTAAAATTACTTTAAAGTATTTATTTTCAGTTAATAAAAATATAACTACATGTTAAGCCAAAGGCGTACAACAAATATATTGCTCCTAATCATTGTTATTCCATTAGTATTTTATTTAATTAAAATATTATCGTTTATACTTATTCCGTTGGTATTCTCTATGTTTATATCCCTATTATTTTTGCCAACAATGCGTTGGTTAACAAAGAGAAAGGTGCCAAAATTTATTAGTATTATTTTTATTGTTTTATTTATTATTTGTGGATTGATTCTTGGAGCAGAATTAATTCAATTATCTAGTAAACAAATTATGTCGGCAGACACAGCTTTTTTTGATAAAGCAGAAGACAAAATCACCAATTTAATGGTTTATGCTGAAGATGTTTTTGGATTAGAATTTCAAAAAGACAAAAAAATATTATCTCAATTTCTAAAGAAAGAAAACATAGGTACAACGTTTAATTTTTTACAAAAGTCCTTAACAACGGTTTTAATGACAACTTTTTTTGTGGTATTACTTTTGGCAGAATCAATCAACATGCATAAGGTTTTAAATAGTACCATATTAAAGCAAAAATACGCCTCAATAAAAACGTTCATGAAAATAGAGAAAGACCTGGTTACTTTTATTAAAGTTAAATTTTTAGTGAGCTTGCTCACAGGAATTGGTACAGGACTCGCATGTTTGTTTTTTGATGTTAGCTTCCCAATTTTTTGGGGTCTTTTTGCATTCATTATTAATTTTGTACAAATGGTAGGTTCGTTTATTTCGGTAATATTATTATCTGTTTTTGCCTTCATAGAGTTGGATCCAACAAGTATTTTATTCTTTTTTATATTGGCAATAACTGGAGTTCAGGTGTTATTTGGAGGTATTTTGGAGCCTATTTTTATGGGTAAATCATTTTCAATAAATATTATTACAGTTCTGGTAATGTTAATGTTTTGGGGTTTTCTTTGGGGAATTCCGGGACTTATTATGGCAATTCCTATTACCGTATTTATTAAAATTATTTTAGAACAATTCCCAAGTACCAGGGCCATAGCAAGCCTGCTTTCTGGTTCTGAGATAAAAATTAAGTAAAATAATTTCAATCTTAAAATTACCTTAAACCTTTTCTATAAGGAACATATTTTGAGTATCTTTCAGAAGAAATAAGTAGCATTTGTTGTTTTGATTTATCGCGAAAATCACACAAACAAATCAGCTGTAGTAAAAATGAAAAAAATTGTATCCATACTAATATTAATGTTGTTTGTAACTCAAACTTACGCGTCTTACATTCTTATTCCCATGGATGCAGAAACACAGGACAATCATTTAAAAGCTTACGGAATTACTTTCTGGACCTTGGAAAGGCAAATTAAAGTAAAGTGGCTATTGAATTACAGAGGAGGTTCCTTTTTACTTCCTGATGAGGAAATTATTAAGCGAGAATGCCAGATTAGAGGTGTATCATTTGAAGTGCTATCTTCATCTGAAACAGAATCTATACTCGAGGAAATAAGCAGTCCAAGTAAGAATATGGAAGCAGTTGTATTGGAGAAAGCTCCGAAAATTGCCGTTTATACACCCATGGGGAAACAACCATGGGACGATGCGGTAACAATGGTTCTAACATATGCTGAAATACCTTATGAAACTGTGTATGATGAAGATGTATTGAATGATGGATTACTCCTTTTTGATTGGCTTCATTTGCATCATGAAGATTTTACAGGTCAATATGGAAAGTTTTACAGGGCTTACAGAACTGCACCATGGTATATTCAGGAGAAAAAGGATGCAGAAAAATTGGCGGGAAAATTGGGATATGCTAAAGTTTCTGAAGCTAAGTTGGCGGTTGCTTTAAAGATAAGAGACTATGTCATAGGAGGTGGATTTATGTTTGCAATGTGCAGTGCGACTGACAGTTTTGATATTGCGCTATCGGCAGAGGGTATAGATATTTGCGAACCTATGTTTGATGGTGATGGAAGTACACCTAATTACCAAAATAAAATTGACTACACTAGAACTTTTGCATTTAAAGATTATATTTTGGAACGTAATCCAATGATATATGAATTTTCTTCAATAGATATGACCAGCAAAAGACGAATACCCAAGATGACGGACTATTTTTCTCTAATGGATTTTTCGGCAAAGTGGGATCCAGTGCCTACCATGCTATGCCAAAACCATACTGCTTTAGTAAAAGGATTTATGGGACAAACAACCTCTTTTGATCGTGATCAAATAAAGTCTAATGTTTTAGTAATGGGTGAAAATAAAACTAATGGAGAAGCAAAATATATTCATGGGATCAAAGGAAAAGGATTTTTTACATTTTATGGAGGTCATGATCCTGAAGATTATACACATAGAGTAGGTGATCCTAAAACTGAACTGGATCTACATCCTACATCTCCGGGATATAGGCTTATTTTAAATAATGTATTATTTCCTGCCGCTCGAAAAAAGAAACAAAAAACTTAATTTATCCAAGAAATATGGCAACTAAAGAAATCATATTAAACAAAATTCAAATTTTAATTACAAATCATTTTGCAACGGCCGAAGAGGCCTTTAGTTTTTTTGATAAGGATAGTGATGGTAAACTTACTAAATCCGAAATTTTAACACTCCTCAAGCAAGCAGAAATCAGTGGTTTTATTCGTGGGATAGTATCATCTAAATTGGTTGATGGTTATGATAAAGATGGCGACAGCTTGATTGACTGGGAAGAGTTTAAAGCTGCAATTGACGAAATTAAAAATGATATTGCTTAGAAATGCTTTATTTTCAAAAACAAGTAAAACTTAAGCCATATAGAAGAGGGTTCCATTTAATAACCGATGAAGTCCTTCGTTCTATTCCTGAATTAAAACAAATAGGAATGGGCCAGTTGCAAGTCTTTATTAAACATACTTCTGCCAGTTTAACGATCAATGAAAATGCCGATTCAACTGTTAGAGAAGATTTTGAAAGTCATTTTAATATGATGGTTCCGGAAAATAAGTCTTATTATAAGCATACCTTGGAAGGACCTGATGATATGCCTGCCCATATAAAATCTTCGTTACTGAGCAACTCTGTTTTGATACCGGTTACAAATGGCAATTTAAATCTTGGAATCTGGCAAGGAATATATCTTTGTGAACATAGAAATAATGGAGGTTCCAGAAATCTGGTTCTATCTGCTTATGGACAAGAAGATGTAAAAAGTCTCATAGTCTTCAATTACCATAACCAATTTTGCCCCATTCGGCATCACC
Organism: uncultured Flavobacteriaceae bacterium; assembly: GCA_963722665.1. GTDB lineage: Bacteria > Bacteroidota > Bacteroidia > Flavobacteriales > Flavobacteriaceae > Site-B1. Next base: position 8,513 of record CAVRNW010000044.1, on the reverse strand, counting down.
TGTTTTAATAATTGAGTCTAGTCTCACAACATCATTGACCCTTACAACTTTATTCCCTATTTGTGAAGTATTCGAATAATTTGGATCACCCATTACACCTCGTCTTACCCTCATAGCTGTTTTAGCAATATAGAATTGAACATCAGAATCAAGCTCTTTTATAGGTGATAAATATTGTTTCTTGTTTGAATCTGTTATTTGAACATAACCTGTTTTATTGGCCAGTTCATTCATTTTTGATAGTGCGTCATTATAATGTTCATCTCCATTGATGGCTTTTGATAAATAATCGGCATATGCATTTATTTTATTTGATGATACTGCCTGATTCCAGTAATTGTCCAGTTTTCCTTGAACTTCTCGTAATCTTTCATTCTGAAAAGTTAACAAGGAATCTTTTTTGGCCAATTCCTCATTTTTTGCTTCCAATTGCTTTTTTTGAGTTTCAACTATTTGTTTTTCTTCTTCTAAACTGGTATTTGCTTTTTTGACTAGAATAATCAACACTGCACTTAGGGCAATAAAAATTATCATAATTGTTGCCAGTATGGTTGAGATACGACGTGTTCTTTTGGCGTTCTTTTCTACTTCTTTTAATTTTCCTCCTATACTACTCACAATTTTATTTTTATAGTGTTATTAGTTCTTCCAATTTTTCTTCTAAAGCTTTGATCTCTGATTCTGGAGTCCCACTTAAATTATTTTTGATGCGATCTCTTGTACGTTCTAATTTATCAATAATGGCAAGCCTTTTTTTCTTATCCTTAATTTTACTTGCCGAGATGCCACTAAAAGCATTTGGTAAAATAGCACCAACTGCAGGGAAGAATTTTGTTAATTTATCATAAGTATTTTCAGCTGTCGAGGCAACTTCAGATACTTCCGTGGTGGAAAATATATCAAATTTAAAAATCACAATAACGACTACAGATATAACAACACTGGCTGCTATAAATAATCCGATTGCAATTTTGGACTCCTTGATTTGTTTTTTGAACAATGAGCGTACAGATTCTATCTCATCAGTCGAAACCAATAAGCTTTCTTTCCGGGCCAAATCGGGATCTTTCATTTGCGTGTTGTCTGCATTTGAATCTACATTTTGTATTTCAATAGGTTTAGGTGCATTTATTGCAGTAGTTGTGACATTATCGGGAGTATCAGGTTGTTCTTTTATTTTTGAAGTTTGAACTTCTTTGATACCTTTTGATTCTTCAAGCTTTAATTTTTCAAATAAAATCCTCATACCTTCCGATTGATTACTTGAAAAATCAATTGATGGTAATTTTTTCCAACGCATTTTTCCTGAAGTATCACAGGAATCAATTTTGAGAAGTAACCTATCCACATTATTATCTCGTGCAAAATCTTTTTCTTGTTTTAAGGTCTCGTCATTTAACGCATTTTCAGAAGTTACAATTAAAACCAGTTTGGCAGATTTAATAGCTGCTTCAATAAGGTCATCATCGTCTTGACCATGGAGGCTGTCTATCCAGACATTGGCTCCTGATTTAATTAAAGAGTTTGCAAGATCTTTGGCAAACTTTGCATCTTTGTTGGAATAACAAATAAATATAGTATCGGTTGACATTGCTAGTTGATTGGTTATTAATAAGTTTATTTGCAGTAGAAATTTACTATTTTTTTTTTAATTAGACTGAATAAGGTTAAAACTTTTATTCTTAAGTTAAGAAAATTTCCTTTAAAAACTGAATGAATGGATCATTTGGTTTTTCATTAAATATGGCTAAATAAGCTGTATAGGCCTGATCGTGAATACTAATTTTTTCACGAATATTAGCCTTTTTTGAAGCATTGAGATAATATTTTCTGGCTTCTGCTAAATTATCTAAATAAATGTTTGCTTCACCTATTGTTGCCATTTTTGAAACTTTATTTGAACGATCTTTATTTGTGTACTCAAGTGCTAATTTAGCATAGGTTCTCATATCTCTTTTGTCTTGTTGAAGTAGTATATTCAGAAATGCAAGATTTATTGCATTCAGATATATTTGTTCTGTGTCCTTATTTTTTTTAGCAATTCTAAGTGCCTTTTTAAAACAATTATAGGAAGCCAAACCATCACTAGGCTTTGTATTATTGAGATATTCATTTTTAAAGAGCCCACCAAGAATATAGAGCATTTCACCATCGTTTTGTGCCAATTTATGTGTTTCTAGAATTTCAATGGCTTCCTCTCTTAAATCTGAACATTCCATAGCATAGATAAGTTTTTCGAGACCATCACTGTTTAAATAGTCTAATGCTGGTTTTAATTTTCTTACCACTTCATCATATTCACCAAGGGCAATGTTAATTTCTTCTTTATTGGTGTATTTGTTAAAGAATGGATTATCAGTAAGAGTATTAAGTATCAACTCATATCCATCATTATCTTTAGAAGTAACATTGGCCATTGTCGAATGGTTACCACCAATGTTTACCCAATATTCTTTTTTGAACGGTTCAAGTGCGGATTCCTTTGACACATAATCATCCCTGGTGGCAAAAACAGTTTTAAATACAAATGGGTATTTATCATTGAATTCTTTTGACCAGTCTTCACGTAATTTTTTAATAAAAGGTTTGTCTTGGATAAGATCCTTCAATTTTATTTTTCCATATTTTTTTAAAGACATTATTTGTTACTCCGTTGCTTGGTGTGCCAAAAAGTATGACGTGACTTAATCGGTCTCTATGCGCCGAATTTAAATTAAGAATACTACGCTGAACAACTAAACCACCCAGACTGTGAGCTATAATTGCAATACGTTTATATTTTCCAAACTTATATTTTATGGCAGCGCTTAAATTTTCAGAAACTCTATCTAAATCACTTATACTGGCAAAAACTTCCTTTACCTAATTTGGGATCTACATTCTCACTGAAATCCAAAAGGGAACATATCCCATCCTTCCATCCGTTCATCTTCCGCCAAAAAATCCGGAATTCTACCAAATGTTCTCCAGGCTTCTCCGGAAAATCCGTGAACAAATATTATGGCATTATTGGCATTGGGGGATTCATAAAATACCTTTTTAACGTGTTTCCTGGCTTTGTCTTTATGAGATTGTTCCAGTAAGTTTTCCTGATCAACAATTTTTTCTTTAGGAGCCTTACTCAATTCAAAATTATAGTCGAATTGAATGTTTACAAATGGCTTTTGTTTTTGACCTTCTGCTAAAGCCCTCTTAGGGACGGTTTCCAAAACATATTCAATAACATCTGTTAATCGGATGTAAGGATCAATAAATGCTGATTGATGTTCACCTCGTAAAACTTCTAATAAACAAGTAGTGAAAATACTGTTTTGTTCACCATTTATTTTATAGGATCTCTGCTCGTCTTTACAAGCCGAAATAATGGCCATTCCTTCCTCGTCATCTAAATTTTGAAGTAATCCTTCAGGGTTTATTTTCGCATCGGTTTGGGTTGTTTCAATCCTGTCCTCAAGTTTTTCACTGACATCTAAAATACCTTGACCTTTAGTTAAACCTTGGGCGTGACAACAGTCAAAAAAGAAAATTATTCGATCGGCAATTAATGCGTTTATCTTTTCTTTTAGTTCGGTATCCAAAACTCTGTGTGTGGCCTGATTCTCATCGGTTATTCCAGCCAATTTTAGATAGTACCAAAATTCCTTTGCATCCTTGTCATAGGCTTCTTCACCATGTCCGGAATAATATAAAATAACATTGGAATCCTTATTTATTTTTTTTGCAATAGTGTCAAAACCTTCAAGTATATTCTTTCGATTCGCCTGATCATCTGTCAAGAGAATAATATTTTCTTTAGGATAACCTGCGTATCTTTTGTCCAATAACACCTCTTTAATTGCTTTTGCATCAGCAGCCATATATTCTTCTCCCTTACTGCTGGCACCTATTAATAGTGCAAAAGAGTTACTAAAATCATCCATACTAGTTTTTTTACTTATTTATTATAATTAGAAATAATACTTGCCCAATTTTATAGGTTAGTTATGCCAAAATTTTAATATCTGATTAAACATTTCAGTATTGAAGTATGGTATGAATTGAGGATCATTTTGAAAGGAATTTGGAGAATATCGATTGCCAGCCGAAATAGATTGCAATAAATATTTGAATGTATTTTGTTTATCACCTATTTGCGAATAGTATTGTGCTTTAGCATAATCAATGGCTCCATACTGAAAATCTTTTTTCAAACTGTCCAAAGAGTCTATTAATTGCTCAGCCTTTAAAATTTCTCCAGTTTTAAATAAACATATGGCGAACATTGAAATAACTTCAAAATCATCAGGCTGATCACTATAGAGCTTTTCAAGGATCTTCTTTGACTCATCATAATTGTTCAAATAATAATTGGCTATAGCATGATTATAATTTGGTTGAGGACTTGACGAACTAACAACCTTATTAAAATATTTAGAGGCTTCTTCATTTCTATCTATTAGCAGCAAATTGGCACCTATTTTATTATAAACATTTTGCCAGATATCCTCATCAGCCATTAATTCAAGTTTTTTAAGTATAGCATTTGCTAACTCACTATTGCCATTTCGTAAATAGGCCTTTATTAGAGGAATCTTAAAGAAAATTTTATCTGTTCCTTGAGAAAATGGTTTAAGTAAATTTATTACACTTTCATATCTTTTTAATTCAAGATCTGCTAAAGCTTTAACAAAAATTCTATCTTCGCAATCATAACATAAATCTAAATCAAGTTCCTTCATGGGAATCTTTTCATAGATAGAATCAATTTCTTCTGGCTTGTTAACAAACTGCAATGCTACCGTCATCATGGTCTTATTAGTTTGCAGGTCGTAAGGCGAGAGATTATATTCTTTTTTCATAGCAGTGTAAGTACCATAACTTTTTCCTTTTAACAGAGCTTCATAAAAATTTAGTAAATTTCGTTGTCTTTTATTGATCTTAGCCGACGTTTTGATTGCTTCTTTTCTGATAGAATCGGCTTTTTTAAAATCTCCCATATTATAGGTAACAGAAATCTTTAACATTTTTGGCTCAAAAAAATTGCTATCCATCTCTATAGCCTTATCCATTAAGGCTAAATATTTTTCATTGTTATCTTGAAAATTCATTTTAGCTTCCAGTACTGCTTGAAATGCCTCAAATTTAGGAGGAAGGTCTTGAAGTCCATATGTGTTTTCCGTAATTAGGTATCCTAAAATGACTTGATTCAATGATTCTATACATTCTAAGGGATTGTCCTTATTGCATTCAATTGGTTTAAAGGCAAAGGATGATTCGTTTTCGCTAATGGAACTTTGAAATATTAGAACATTATCTCTAAGGTAAAAATTGCCAGTGATAATCTTTTTAGGTTTAAAAAATTCTTCTAAGATAGCTTTACCATCAAAAGAAGAAGCCTTCGATACTTTTAGGAGATCAGAATAATTTGATACAATTTCCGGTGAAATTACTTGACCAACATTATTTTCGGTTATTCCATGAATAATCCAATCGGTAGTCATTTTACTTACGATATCGAAATCCTTATTACCAGTATTATTTCCAAATTTAAGGATGGCAATTTTATCACTTGATTCAATTTCAGGTAGATTCAGTGACGAAATAAATTTGTTGTTAATAATAAAAATTGAAACCAATCCAACTAATATACTTATGATAAGTAATGAAGAAAAATACATTTTCTGAAATTTACTTCGCTTCTTTTTCCCTTTTTTATCCAGTACTATTTGATTAACTTCAAGGAATGCAAGAGAATATTTCCAGATATAAAATATGTTGAGTGGAAGCCCAATAAGCATTAAAATAAGGATAATTGTTATGATCTTACCCGGAATACCAATATAATCTTGGGTAACAGAAAGAACCTGAAGTATTATCCAACATGAGACAACATAAATAGAAAGTTTTTTAAATACTTCCTTTTCGTTGCACTCTTTAAGAAATGAATTAAAAGTCATATTTGCAGTTGACAATTTTGGTCTAATTTAGGAATATTAGATTATATATTCGAAATTAAATTTGTCGAAGTTAATTGATTTTAGTAATTTGAGTTTTATTAATCCATAAAAATCCAACCTAATGACTAAAGATTCGAAAAAAAAAGGAGTTCAATCCAAAGATGGAGTGAACATCAATCCAAAAAGAGGAGTTCAATCCAAAGATGGGGTGAAAATTGATCCAAAAAGAGGTGTTCAGTCCAAAGATGGAGTGAACATTAATCCTAAAAGGTAATAAATATAGAAGCTGCAAGATTGCAGATTAATATTTATTAAATAAAAAAATCCGATTCATATGAATCGGATTTTTTTTAAGTGAAATATCGTTAATTAATAGGCAAATTGCCTTATTTTATTTTTTCTACTACTGCTTTGAAAGCTTCAGGATTATTCATCGCTAGATCGGCAAGAACTTTTCTGTTAAGTTCTATTTTATTAGCTTTAAGTTTCCCCATGAATTGAGAATATGACATTCCATATTGTCTGGCACCTGCATTAATACGCGTTATCCATAAAGCACGAAATGTACGTTTTTTGTTTCTTCGGTCTCTGTAAGCGTATAACATAGCTTTGTCAACCGCATTTTTGGCTACTGTCCAGACGTTTTTACGTCTTCCGAAGTATCCTTTTGCTTGCTTGAGAACTTTTTTTCTTCTAGCTCTTTTTGCAACTGAATTTACTGATCTTGGCATTTTTTTAATTGTTTTTTTGTAGTAGGCGATCGATATTCGATTCTTTTATGTGCCTAACTCCAGGGTTATTAAATAATTTAAACCAGAACTTAATTACTTCAAACGTAATTGTTCTTTAATACTATTAACATCACTCTCATGTACCAATGTACTATGAGTTAACGCTAATTTACGCTTCTTTGACTTCTTTGTTAAGATGTGACTTTTAAAAGCGTGTTTTCTTTTAATTTTACCAGTGCCAGTAAGCTTAAAACGCTTTTTTGCACTAGATTTTGTTTTCATTTTCGGCATTTTCTCCTAGATTTTATTTATTTCACTTATTATTTAAAACTAAATTTTAGTTCTATTTTCCTTTTTTTGGAGCAATATACATGATCATTCGTTTACCTTCCAACTGCGGCATTTGCTCAACTTTACCATACTCTTCCAGCTCCTGAGCTAATCTCAGTAACAAGATTTGTCCTTGTTCTTTAAAAACGATTGATCGTCCTTTAAAAAACACAAAGGCTTTAAGTTTTGCTCCATCTGTTAAGAACTTAATGGCATGCTTCTTTTTGAATTCATAATCATGATCATCTGTTTGCGGACCAAATCGTATTTCTTTTATAACAACTTTCGTTGCTTTGGACTTTAAAGCTTTATCACGTTTCTTTTGCTCATAAAGAAACTTTTTGTAATCCATAACTTTGCATACTGGAGGTATAGCTTTAGGCGATATCTCAACCAGATCAAGATCTTGCTCTTCTGCAATTGACAAGGCATCTTTGATTTTATAAACTCCAATTTCTACGTTGTCCCCAACTAAGCGGACTTCTGGAGCTAAAATTTTTCTATTAATCTTGTGTTGGTCTTCTTTTATAATTCTAGCAGGACCCCTATTTCTTCTTCTACGTATTGCTATGGCTTTGTGTTTTAGTTAAACTTTAAATTGTTTTAATGATTTATTTATTTCCTTATTAATTATCGTTGAAAATTCTTGTACTGTTATCATGCCTAAATCTTCTCCTCCATGTCTTCTTACGGTCACTTTATTCATTTCCTCTTCATTCTCACCAACAATTACCATGAATGGTGTTTTTGCAATTTCCGCATCCCTAATTTTTTTACCTACCGTTTCATTTCTGTCATCAGAGAGGGCGCGAATTTCGTTAATTTCTAACAAATGTAAAACTTTTTTAGCGTATTTCTCGTATTTCTCACTTATTGACACCACAATTACCTGCTGCGGAGTCAACCACAAAGGAAAATTCCCGGCTGTATGTTCAAGTAATATAGCAACAAAACGCTCCATACTTCCAAATGGCGCTCTATGGATCATCACAGGTCTGTGAAGTTCATTATCACTACCTTTGTATGTTAGATCAAATCGTTCCGGCAAATTATAATCAACTTGAATAGTACCTAATTGCCAGTTTCTACCTAGGGCATCTTTTACCATAAAGTCCAGTTTTGGACCATAAAAGGCAGCCTCCCCTTTTTCGATTACATAATTTAATCCTTTGTCTTCAGCCGCGTTTATAATTGCCTGCTCTGCTTTTTCCCAATTTTCAAGACTACCTATATATTTGTCCGGATTATCAGGGTCTCTTAAGGATACTTGAGTAGAAAAATTTTCAAAGCCTAAAGATCCAAAAACATAAAGAACCAAATCGATCACATCCTTGAATTCCTTATCCAGTTGATCCGGAGTACAAAAAATATGAGCATCGTCTTGAGTAAAACCTCGTACTCTGGTTAAACCATGCAATTCCCCACTTTGTTCGTACCTGTAAACAGTACCAAACTCAGCATAGCGCTTAGGTAATTCCTTGTAACTCCAGGGTCTTGTATTATAAATTTCGCAATG
>CAVRNW010000043.1:0-116747 GCA_963722665.1 uncultured Flavobacteriaceae bacterium | reverse complement strand
TTTTTGGTTTTTTCAGATAAATGCTCTAAGGAAACAGCAAGTGCTAAAAATTCACCTAAAGAATCCCATCGTAAATGATTTTCTTTTATGAATTGTTGAACATGTTTTGGAGCAGATCCACCAGCACCAGTTTCAAATAAACCACCACCATTCATTAAAGGAACAATTGATAACATTTTTGCACTTGTTCCAACTTCTAAAATTGGGAAATAAATCAGTTAAATAATCTCTTAATACATTTCCTGTAACAGAAATAGTATCTTTTCCTTCTTTAATTCTTTCTAAAGTAAATTCTAGTTGCTTTAATTGGAGATAAAATTCTAATATCTAATCCTGAAGTATCATGATCTTGTAAATATGTATTTACTTTTTTAATTAATTCAGCATCATGAGCTCTGTTTTCATCTAACCAAAAAACAGCTGGTGTATTAGATGCTCTTGCTCTGTGTAACAGCTAATTTTACCCAATCTTGAATTGGAGCATCTTTTGCTTGACACATTCTCCAAATATCACCTTCTTCAACATTATGTTCCATTAAGACCTTGTCCATTATCATCAATAACTTGAACAGTTCCATTTGATGAAATTTCAAATGTTTTATCATGAGAACCATATTCTTCAGCTTTTTGAGCCATTAAACCAACATTAGGAACAGTTCCCATTGTTGTTGGGTCAAATGCACCATTTTTTTTACAAAAATCTATTGTTGCTTTATAAATTCCTGCATAACTACTATCTGGAATAACTGCTTTAGTATCTTGTAATTTTCCATCTTTATTCCACATTTGACCAGAAGTTCTAATCATTGCAGGCATTGATGCATCAATAATCACATCACTTGGTACATGAAGATTTGTAATTCCTTTATCAGAATTTACCATTGCAAGTTCAGGTCCATTATTATAAAACCTTTTTAATATCAGCTTCAATTTCCGTTCTTTTATTTTCTGGTAATTTTTGAATTTCAGATATTAAATCACCAAAACCATTATTTACATCCACACCAATTTCATCTAAAGTTTGAGCATGTTTTTTAAAGACATCTTTAAAAAACACTTCAACAGCATGACCAAAAATAATTGGATCAGAAACTTTCATCATGGTTGCTTTCATGTGTAATGAAAACAATACATTTTTAGCTTTAGCATCTTTTATTTGATCTTCTAAAAACTCAATTAATGCTTTTTTACTCATTACTGTAGCATCAATAATTTCACCTTTTAAAATTGGAAAGCTATCTTTTAATGTTGTTTTATGTTCCTTGAGAATTGGTATGAACTATTTTTATGGAGGTAGGATTAATCCAGTGTAACAGATTTTTCATTATGTGCAAAATCACCTTTAGCCATTGTAGCCACATGTGTTTTAGAATCAGAAGACCATGCACCCATTGAATGTGGATTCTTTTTTGCATAATTTTTTATGGCTTTTGGTGCTCGTCTATCAGAATTACCTTCGCGAAGTACTGGATTTACAGCACTTCCTTTTATTTTATCGTACTTTAATTTTATTGACTTTTCCTTATCGTTTTTTGGATCTTCAGGATAGTTGGGTAAACTAAATCCTTTGGATTGTAATTCTTTAATTGCAGCTTTCAAGCTGCGGAACTGAAGCACTAATATTTGGTAATTTTATGATATTGGCTTCTGGTTTTTTAACTAATTCGCTCAATTCTGCTAAAGCATCAGTTACTTTTTGATCTTCATTTAAAAATTCAGGAAAACTAGCTAATATTCTTCCTGCTAATGAAATATCTTTTGTTTCAATCTGTATTCCGGACGGTTTCAAAAATGCTTTAATTATTGGTAAAAATGATCGAGTAGCCAATGCAGGTGCTTCATCTGTTTTCGTGTAAATAATTGTAGACTTATCTGACATTTATTTTATTTTAAAAAATTAGGAAAAAAGACCTTGTTTGGGCGTTGTAAATATACAAAAATCAAGTGGCTAATTTTATTAGGAAAGGATATTAATAGTAAGAATTCTTCTCTTTTTTAATCTAACAATATATACAGAAATCAAAGGTGTATAAAAAACAAAAGCCATATCATCTAGAAGTTAATCTATCTTGACATGGCTTTCTTGAAACAGTTCCACATGACCTATTTAGCATTGCTGCTAACCTCAGTTAAAATTTTCATTTTACACTTTTTCGGTTCAAGTTTCACTATTTCAATAAAACATTTCGTTTAGTGTAATTTTCAATATGCATTGACCTATTACTAAAATGTTTTAGTTAAACTGTTTTCCTTGATAAATTATCAATTGCATTTTACTTGCGTAACCTACCACCTCTAATTCATTGCTTCCTTTTCCAACTTTCACTTTCGCTTCTGCAAGATACCTAAGCTTTCCGTTGCACCAGTTTGTTGTCTGCCGAAACATACAATACTTTTTACAACTTCTTGATCTCTCAACTTTCACATGCATACACATGGCGCCTTGAGACCTCAGAAAACAATTTTATAAAGAACGTTACTTTATTGAACTTAAATCTAATTTGGTTTTGACACCAAAACCGGCCGAAGCCGTTATCAAATTCTTTTGCTAAGATAATGCGGCAATCCAATATTTAAAATATTTTAAGGGTTTTAATATCAACGATTTATAAACCAAGTTTATTAACATTTGTTAATAAAAAAAGCCCTGAAATATCAGGGCTTTTAAAAGTTATTAAACGTTTATTAACGTCTTTCTTCTTTAATTCTTGCTTTTTTACCGGTAAGACCTCTAAAGTAAAAGATTCTTGCTCTACGTACTTTACCTTTTTTGTTGACTTCAATTTTTTGAAGTGCAGGCATATTTACAGGAAAAATTCTTTCAACACCAATTGTTCCAGACATTTTTCTAATTGTAAAAGTTTCAGTCGTTCCTGTCCCTCTTCGTTGAAGCACTACACCTTTAAAGAACTGAGTTCTTGTTTTAGCGCCTTCCTTAATTTCATAATACACAGTAATTGTGTCACCAGCAGAAAATTCAGGAAATTCCTTTTTTGCTATAAATTCGTCCTGAACATATTTTAATAAAGATTCCATTTTGTAATCTATTTAATAATTAATCCGAAACAACATTCACGATTCTCGCCAGAGGTTAACCCGAAATTGGGTGCAAATATAAGGAAAAAGTTAAAAGTTAAAAGTTAAAAGTTAAAAAGTTTTGGGGTGTTCCCTTTCATTCTACTTCAGGTCAGGCTATCCGTTATATCTTTTGCTCTGGCAAAAGGATGCCACTACTATCCTTAACACAAATCGAGTTTCTTATTATAGTCTAAAAAGGTTATAATTATGGTCATGTGCGAAGTAATTTATTCCCTTCGGCAAGCTCAGGGTGACATATTTTCTGTGGCAATCTTTTGGTTTTTTAACTTATTCAATGTTTAGAATTTAGCATCTAAAAAGATTACTTCAGTCGTACCTCCTTCGTAATGACGTTTTATTCATCATCAAGTAAATCAGGGCGTCTTTCCTTGGTTCTTTTATAAGCTTCTTCCTCTCTATATTTTTCAATTTTAGGAAAATTACCACTGAACAATACATCTGGCACTTTCCAGCCTTTATAGTCTCTAGGACGTGTATAAATGGGAGGTGCTAACAAATTATCCTGGAAACTGAATCAGTTAAAGCAGATGTTTCATTTCCTAATACACCCGGAATCAGTCTTATTACTGCATCGCATAATACAGCTGCACCTAATTCGCCACCAGATAATACATAATCACCAATCGATATTTCTCGAGTTATAAATTGATCGCGAACACGCTGATCTACTCCTTTATAATGTCCGCAAAGAATAATGATGTTCTCTTTTAATGAGATTTGATTGGCAATCCCTTGATTGAATTGTTCACCATCAGGTGTCATGTAAATTATCTCGTCATATTCACGCTCTGCTTTTAATCCTGATATACATTTATCTATGGGTTCTACCATCATGACCATGCCTGCTCCTCCACCAAACTGGTAATCATCCACCGATTTGTAATTATCTGTTGTATAATCGCGAAGATTATGAAGTTGGACTTCTACTAAATTAGCATCTATAGCACGTTTTAATATTGAGGCTTCAAACGGACTTTTGAGCAATTCTGGTAAAACAGTTATAATATCGATTCTCATTGTTGCAAATATGCGAATAATAGGTTAGAATGAAAAGGATTGGTTTTTTGAGTTTTATTAAACTTCGGATTAAACGAAGTTAATGGTTTTACTTAATCAACTAGTCATTAGTCCAAAAGTACTGTAGATCTTTGTCTTTTTTCCAGCCCAAACTTTCATATAAATATTGCGCTGGATTGCTTCTCGAAGTTTGTAGCGCTAATCCTTTATAATTCTTTTCTTTGCACAATCCCTTTGCCTTATTAAGTAAAGCATACTCCAATCCCTTGATTTCGGAATTCTTTATCTACATACAGGTCGTTCAAAATATATAGGGGTTGCATACTTACAGACGAAAAACTTGGGAATAATTGTGTAAAACCAACCGCTTTTTTATCTATATAAGCCAAAAATATTATCGTATCATTCTTGGTCAATCGCTTATACAAAAAGTCTTTAGCTGCTTTCAAATTGGATTCCTGACTATAAAAGATACGATATGCATCGAATAATGGAACTAAATTATTGACGTGATCAATAGTTGCTTGAATAATTATCATAAAAAAAAATCTGAAATACAAATTACAGATTTTTTAGTTAAAGTTTAATTTATTTGGACTTTGCTTTTTGTTTATTTAGCTCATCCTGCAGTCTCCGCATCACTTTTTGTTCGCGTTCAAGAGCACGTTTTCTGTGCTCTTCAAACTCTTCTTCGGTCTCTGCTAAGGCTATTTTTGCTTGTCTGGTTATGGCATTACTACTCTTAAATTTAAAAATAAAGAAAAGTAACAGTGCCAAAAGACCTGCAATAATAGTCCACATTAAAACATTATATCCTGTTTTGCTCATTAAAAAGCCAAATAATGACATACTATTTTTCTCCAGCTTTGTTTGATCTAAAGTCGCATTGGTATCATCTAAATTAGTCTTTAAAACCTGTATTTCTTTATCTTGATTTTCAACAACCTGTTTTGTACTATTAAGTTGATCTTTAACCGCATTCAATGAATCTATGGTATGTGCTCTTAAAGCATCAAGCCAATATCTTTCGACATTTTTATATACTTTTCCATTTCCTTTATACGTATAAGATTTTGTGATCACATATTCAAACTGGTTATCTATGGTCCCACTATTTAAGGATAATTTATTGTCAGTTTGATCTTGAGCCGTTAAAAGGCTAAAACTTAATAAAAAAAGTAGTGTTGTAAAGGATTTAAAATTCATTATAAATAATTAAATAGGTTAGTTATTTGATTACGCGAATTTAACAATAAAGTATGAGTTAAAATAATATTAAAATATTTTTAGCAACACAATTTAAGTGTATAAATTAGATACGTATCATGCAAATAGTTTAGATGTTTAAACAATTAATAATATGTATAACGTCTTACTTTGGAAATATATTTTGCTAATCTTATAACTTGATGGCTGTAACCATACTCATTATCATACCAGACATATAATATGACATTTTTTCCATCCTTTCTCACTATGGTTGCCTTGCTATCATAGATTGCAGGAGCAGAGCTGCCAATGATATCGCTAGATACGAGTTCATCACTTAACTCATATTTTATTTGTTCAACGAGATCACCTTCTAATGCATACTTTTTTAAAGTAGTATTTATGCCCTCTAATGATGTTTTCCTTTTTAACTCCAAATTCAGGATAGCTAATGAACCATTTGGCACGGGAACTCTAATTGCATTTGAAGTTAATTTACCTTCTAAACTTGGTAATGCTTTTGATACTGCAGTGCCTGCCCCAGTTTCTGTAATAACCATATTTAGTGCTGCTGCACGTCCGCGGCGATATTTTTTATGAAAATTATCAACCAAGTTCTGGTCATTTGTATATGCATGAATAGTTTCAATGTGACCACTTTTAACTCCAAAAGTTTCTTCTACAGCTTTTAAAACCGGAGTAATTGCATTGGTTGTACATGAAGCCGCTGAAAATATGCTCACTTTGTTGGGATCATAATCAAATTGATTTACACCATGCACAATGTTTGGAACACCTTTCCCTGGCGCTGTTAATAATACCTTGTCAATGCCCTTGGCTGCCAAATGCCGACCTAAGCCTTCTTCATCTCGAAATGCTCCTGTGTTGTCTATCACTAATGCGTTTGAAATCCCATATTTGGTATAATCTATGTCTTCAGGGTTGTTGGAAGAAATTATATTAACTGTAGTGCCATTGATCAAAAGAGCTTGATTTTTCAAATCGATTGATACTGTACCAGGGAAATCCCCATGAACAGAGTCGTTCCGAAGTAATGATGCTCTCTTTTCAAGGATGGTTTGATCGATCTCACCACGAGTAACAATAGCTCTTAATCGTAATTGACTACCTTGACCCGTCCTAGCCATAAGTTCGCGTGCAACCAATCTTCCAATTCTTCCAAAGCCATAAAGCACCACATCTTTAGGCGATATACTGCCTTTCTGATTGGCATCTTTTAATTTATTGGAGACAAAAGCAAGTGCATTGCTATATTTCTTTTCTTCCAATTGATATTCATAGGTTAATTTGCCAATATCAATCTTGGCAGGGGGTAATTTCAAGGTCTTAATTGCTTGGGCAATGTCAACCGAATCAAATATGGAAATAGGCTTTTGCACAAATTCACCTGCATATTCATGAAGACTTAATATTTGACTAACATTTCTATCGATTAATTGATTCCTGAATAGTACCAGCTCTATTGATTTATGATACCATAAATCACTCACTATTTTAATAAATTCAACGGTGGAATGACGTCTGCTGGCTTGAAAGGCTAATTCCCTTTCATAAGTCTTGTTAAAACTCATTGATTTTATAGTTAGATTAATAAAATTTCGGCAAAAGTACAGATTTCAAACGTTTTCGTAGACAAATTATAAAAAAAAATAAGCCTTCAAAAAACTGAAGGCTTAGACTATGTGTATTGTGTTAAAAATGTTATTTAAAAATATAACGCTCCCGCTGGCCATTTTCATTTATAACACCCATTTTATAGATGCTTTTTTCCAATGCACTATTCCCAAAATTTCCTTTGAATTTTTCAACATCCTCAATATTTTTTATTGATACATCATTGATATCTGTAATTATATAACCATGTTTTAAACCAAGCTTTTTATAAAGCTCATAGTTATTAGATTTATAGATATAAGCGCCACCATCCAATTCATATTTTTCTTTGGCCTCTTTTGATAAATTTCTTAGTTCTAAACCTAAAAATTCAACCTGATTTAGTCCTTTTTTAGACAATTTAACTGGAACTACTTTTTGGTCTCCTAGTCTTAAAATAGTTACACTAACAATATCGTTTGGTCTTTTTGAACTAATATAGCCACTTAGGTCTGAGAATTTTGAAATTTCAATATTATCTAGTTTTTTAATGATATCACCACTCTTCAATCCCGCTTTTTCTGCACCGGATTTTTCCTCAACATCATCAATATAGAATCCTTCAGTTTCATTCAATCCTAATTTCTTTGCATAAGCACTATTTAGAGCTCCTCCAGTTACTCCAAGGATTCCGTTTTGCACATTACCAAACTCCATGATATCTTCAATAACCTTTTTGGCAATATTACTCGGCACAGCAAACGAATAGCCAATATAGGAACCCGTTTGAGAAGTTATGGCAGTATTAATTCCTATAAGATCACCACTAATATTGACCAGCGCACCACCTGAATTACCTGGATTAACAGCAGCATCCGTCTGTATGAAAGATTGAGAATTCTGACCGGAGAGATCTCTGGATTTTGCACTAATTATACCGGCGGTAACAGTTGAGGTTAAATTGAAGGGATTACCCACTGCCAAAACCCATTCTCCTACTTTGGCCTGGTCACTATCACCAAATCTTGTATAAGGTAGATCCTCATTTGAATCTATTTTTAAAAGCGCAATATCTGTGCGTGGATCAGTACCTATTAATTCTGCCTCATATGTTTTGTTATCGTTCATTGTTACGGATAAAGATTGAGCACCGTCAATAACATGATTATTAGTAACAATATATCCATCAGGAGAAATGATAACTCCACTTCCTGTTCCAATGTGAGCGCGTTCTGTACTTCTACCAAAAAACAGATCCTGAATGGTCACAGGTGCCCTAGAGACAGTTGTATTTTTAACGTGAACAACGGCATCAACCGTTTTTTCGGCTGCTTCTACAAAACTAATTCCTGCAGATATTGCAGAATTGGTTTGAATCGTGCTCAAATTAGTTGGAAGAAAAGTTGGTTGACTACTTGTTGATTCTATGACAACATGATTATCCTTTTCCAGAAATACTTTGTAGGTTCCCAGAGTAATTGCTCCTCCTATAACTGAAACCAACACTAATAAACTTAATTTTTTCATTCTATTTCAGTTTTTAGATTTTTTTGACTAACGATTAAATTTAACTATTTATTGAGTTTTAAATTTAACTTTAACTTCTTTTAACAACTTAGTTAACTGTAATTTAACAACACTTAATAAACTCTGTTTTATTATTATATTTGTTGTTATAATTTTTTTGTTTATGACTTACACCTTTTATAAATATCAAGGAACAGGCAATGACTTTATTTTAATTGATAACAGGCAACATGTTATAAACAAAAACGATACCAAATTAATTAAATTTTTGTGTGACCGACGATTTGGTATAGGAGCAGATGGGTTAATATTGCTGGAGAATCATGACTCACTGGATTATAAGATGGTTTATTTTAATTCCGACGGCAAGGAAAGCACTATGTGTGGTAATGGAGGAAGATGTTTAGCAGCATTTGCAAGGTATCTGGAAATAATAGATGATCAGGCAACTTTTGAGGCTATTGATGGTATTCATGGCGTAATAATGGAAGGTAAATTGGTTAAACTTCAAATGAAAGATGTCCAAAATGTCCAGAAACATGATAATCATATTTTTTTAAATACAGGTTCCCCTCATCACGTTCAAATTGAAAACGATCTCGAAAATCTGGATATTAAGACAAAAGGAGCTAAAATCAGATATGGCAAGCCTTACAATAAGGAAGGGACTAACGTAAATTTTGTTCATAAAATAAATGATGACGTTTTTGCAATTAGAACCTATGAGCGAGGGGTAGAAGACGAAACCTTATCTTGCGGGACAGGAGTTACTGCAGCAGCATTGGCAATGAATTATATTGGAGAGACCGAAAAGAACTTGATTACTTTAAAAACTGAAGGAGGCGATCTACAAGTTTCTTTTGAAAAAGATAACGGATCCTATAAAAATATTTGGCTTATAGGACCTGCAAGGCAGGTATTTAAAGGTTCAATTGAATGGTAACATTAAAAGGCAAACATATTTTTTTAAGAGCTTTAGAGCCTGAAGATCTGGAGTTTATTCACGACATTGAAAATGATGAGTCAATTTGGGAAATCAGTAATTCTGAAACTCCTTTTTCAAAATATTTATTAAAACAATATATAGAAGAATCGACAAAAGATATCTATCAGGTGAAACAATTGCGACTGGTAATATCAAATTACGAAAATGTCGCTCTTGGAATGATAGATGTTTTTGATTTTGATTTTAAAAATAAACGTGCTGGAATTGGAATATTAATCAAAGATGAAAAGGACAGAAATAATGGATTTGGAAGGGAAGCACTGGAATTATTGATCAATTACTGCTTCACTCACTTAAATCTGCATCAGTTATTCTGCAACATAACAGAAGATAATGAAGCAAGTATTAAATTATTCAAAAAACAAGGTTTTAAGGAAGTAGGTTTAAAAAAAGACTGGTGCCTCTTCAATGGTTCATACAAAAACGAGTATTTATATCAATTAATAAAGCAATAAATGTATATTAAAAAAATTCTACTGGCCATTGTTTTAATAGGATTAATAATTGCAGGTTTTCTAGCAAATTACGTGTATTCGGCTATGTTTAAGCCAAACACTAATTTTGAGAATGAGAAAGCTTATATCTATGTGCCAACAGATTCAAAGTATGAAGGTGTTCGAGAGCAGTTACTGCCCTTATTGAAGGATATAGATAAGTTTGACGAGCTTGCCATAAGAAAGAAATATACTTCCAATATAAAATCAGGTAAATTTGTTATTGACAAGGGAATGAATAACAACGAGATCATTAATTCAATCAGAAGCAATAATATCCCGGTAAAAGTATCCTTTAACAATCAGGAAACTATATCTGAACTGGCTGGCAGAATTGCAGCTCAAATTGAGGCTGATAGTTTGTCACTTCTCAGAGCATTTGAAGATGGTGGATTTTTAAGGGAGAACGGGTTCACAGAAAGTACTTCTTTGGGAATGTATATACCGAATAGCTATGAATATTTTTGGAATACTTCTGCGGAAAAATTTAGAGATAGAATGTTGCAGGAGTATAAAAAATTCTGGACTGAAACAAGATTAAACAAAGCAAAAGCCTTAGGATTGGATGCAGGAAATGTCTTAGCGCTGGCTTCTATAGTTCAGAAAGAAACGGCAAAAATTGATGAGCGTCCAAGAGTTGCTGGCGTATATTTAAACCGAATAAAACGAGGTATGCCATTACAGGCGGATCCAACAGTCATTTACGCTATAAAACAAAAGACTGGAGATTTTGATACAATAATTAAACGTGTGTTATATAAGGATCTGGAAATTGATTCACCTTACAACACATATAAATACGCAGGCATTCCACCCGGGCCAATAGCAATGCCTGATATCTCATCAATAGATGCAGTATTAAATCCCGAAAATCATGACTTTTATTACTTTGTTGCAAATGTTGAACAGTTTGGTTATCATAAGTTTGCCAAAACTTTGACACAGCATAACAGAAATAAGGCGGAATACGTAAAATGGATTAATAAGCAAGGAATTAATCGGTAATGGTGGGATTTCGTCTTGATCACATTCTACTATCTTTTTTAACATTTATCATAAGCCATTGTGCTATTTCTCAATCTGGCACTGATTTATTTCTCACTCCAAGCGATACTTTAAACAAACCAAGACTTAATACAGTCATAATAAGTGAAGCAGCTTTAGGATCGGGAGCTTTAATTGGTTTGAATCAGCTGTGGTATACCGATTACGACCAATCGAAATTCCATACTATTGATGACAATAGAGAATGGCTTCAAATGGATAAATTAGGACATGTTCTAACGTCTTATCATGTTGGAAGGCTGGGAGCAGATGTTTTGGATTGGAGTGGATCCAGTAAAAAGTCCCAGTTAATCTATGGAGCTACTTTGGGGCTGACATTTTTGACAGTAGTTGAAGTTTTTGATGGATTTTCTGAAGAATGGGGATTTTCATGGGGAGATATGGCCTCCAATGCAATGGGAACTGGTCTTTACGTAGGTCAGGAATTACTATGGAAGGAACAACGTATTACTTTTAAATATTCTTTTCATCAAACTAAATTTGCAGAAATCAGACCTGAACGATTAGGTGCAAATTTTTTAGAACAAACTATAAAGGATTACAATGGTCAGACTTATTGGTTAAGCGCCAATATTCATTCTTTTACAAAATGGAGCAAGATGCCTAAATGGCTCAACATAGCAATTGGTTATGGAGCAGATGGAATGCTGACAGGAGATTTGCCTTCCAATGCCCTGGAATTTCCCGATCAGGAAAGAATTCGGCAATATTATTTGAGTTTAGATATAGATTTGGGAAGAATAGAGACCAATTCAAGAGTATTGAAATCTATATTCAATGTTATTAATTTCATAAAAGTTCCGGCTCCAACTTTCGAAATCAGTAGTAATGGAAAGCTAAAATTCCATTATTTGTATTTCTAGTGGACATGTAACCTCCTAGTATAGATTATAAAAATAAGTTATATATTTGCACGAAATTTTTAGACCACATAAAAAATAAATTTTTGCGTCTAACAAATGAATACATATGATAAAAAATATTGTAAGTTATTTTGGGGTTCCATTATCAATTTTTGCAGTAATTTACTTTTCTCTTGCATCAAATAAATCAATAGATATTAATGATTATTCTACTCAGGGTTTAGATTTGTGTTATAATGTTATTCATGAAGAAGTAGAAGAAAATGATGATGAATTATATATGCCTTATTTAGGTAAAACCTATTTAGGCTTTAAAGACGCCTTAGGTTTCAAAGAATCCAGAGGAAATTATTTTTCAGTTAATGATTTTGGTTATTTGGGCAAATATCAGTTTGGAATTGAAACCTTAGAATTGATTGGGATCTATACACCAAATCAATTTCTATATAACCCGGAATTACAGGAAAAAGCGTTTATGGCCAATACTTCCCGTAATAAATGGATCTTAAGAAAGGATATTGATCGATTTGTAGGTAAAAAAATAAATGGCATCGAAATTACAGAGTCCGGTATTTTGGCAGCAGCACATTTAGCTGGACCTGGAAATGTCAAGAAATACTTGAGAAGTTTTGGAAGAAATGGTTTTTCTGATGCTTATGGGACGTCTGTCTCAAATTATATGAAACGGTTTTCTGGATATGATACCTCAGAAATTATTCCAAATAGAAAAGCTAAAGTTTCTAAGATCTAATTTTTGTGAATTATAAAGATAGTTGGCCTCTTATGAAGATCAACTTTTGTGTGTTTCCACTCTTTTACCGTTTTAGTTTTAATGTATTCTGAGGATAAAGTAATATCACAGGCAATACATACATCGGTTTCAGGTTGCAAGGTCTTGCAGATCTCTTCAAAAATTTTATTATTTCTATATGGTGTTTCAATGAATATTTGACTTGTATTGCTATTAAATGATTCACGCTCAAGGGTTTTAAGTGCTTTTTTCCTTTCATCCTTTTCAATTGGCAGATAGCCATTAAAAGTAAACTTTTGACCGTTCATTCCAGAAGCCATCATAGCTAATAATATAGAAGAAGGACCAACCAGAGGAACTACTCTTATATCTTTTTTATGAGCTATTTTTACAATTTCTGCTCCGGGATCTGCAATTCCGGGACAACCCGCTTCAGATAACAAACCAACATGTCTGCCTTCCTCACAAGCATTCAAAAATCCCGCTAGTTCCAGAGGTTGTGTAAATTTATTTAAAATATGAATTTTAAGAGAAGGCTGAGATTTGCCTGAACTTATTTTCTTTATGAAATTTCGGGCTGTTTTTTCATTTTCCACGATATAATCATCTATCACCTCAATTATTTTTTTAACAGACATGGGTAAAACCTCTAGTGGAGCATTATCACCAAGTCTTGTTGGGATCAAATAGAGTTTCCCTTTTTCCATTTTTTATTAAGAGATTAATAGTTGTTGATTACTTTTATGCAGTTCTCAAGTCAACTTCTAAGTTATAAAACCATTTTGAATATCTCTTGTCAGAATGCTGATTTTTTTTGATCCTTGATAGTTCAAAGGAAACGATCTAAAATTTTTTACTTTTCCAATCTATTGGCAATTAATTCACAAGTTTTATTCAGTAGTTCGAAAACATTTTTAAATCCATCTTGTCCTCCATAGTAGGGATCTGGAACATTCATATTCTCTTCAGGATATAACTCATTCAGAATAAGTTTAACTTTGAGCTGATCTTCTTTATGTCTGGCTAATTTAATGATATTTTGATAGTTAGTATTGTCCATGGCATATATCAAATCAAACTTATCAAAATCTTCAACAATAAATTGTCTTCCCCTTTGATCTGTTATATCAATTTGATTTTTTTGAGCAATTTGAATAGATCGAATATCAGGTAATTCTCCAATATGGTAATTTGCAGTACCGGCTGAATCTACAAGGTATTTATTTGAAGGTAATTTTGAGTTTAAGATTCCTTGGGCCAATGGTGAGCGACAGATATTTCCGAGGCAAACCATTAAGATCTTAGTCATAATTCAAAATAAATTAAACAGAAAGTTTTTTGGTGAGGTCTTCAACGTATTTTCGGAATTGCTTGTCGGTTGAAGAAAGATTATCCACTGTTTTACAGGCGTGTAGTACTGTGGCATGGTCTCGTTTACCAATTTGAGATCCGATGCTTGCCAATGAGGCTTTTGTGAATTTTTTAGCAAAGAACATGGCTAATTGCCTGGCCTGAACAATATGACGCTTTCTTGTTTTTGACTGTAAGGTATCAACATCCATCTGGAAGTAATCTGACACTACTTTTTGAATATAATCTATTGAAACCTCTCGTTTTGTATTCTTTACGAATTTCTCAACAACCTGTTTGGCTAAATCTAAAGTGATTTCTTTTTTATTGAATGAAGACTGTGCAATCAATGAAATGATGGCACCTTCTAATTCTCTTACATTAGACTTTATATTTTTTGCCACGTAATCTATGATATCATCAGGCATTTCAACTCCATCACGATATAATTTATTCTTCAATATAGAAACACGGGTTTCAAAATTCGGGCTTTGTAACTCGGCAGAAAGTCCCCATTTAAATCTAGACAACAATCGCTGTTCAATATCCTGCATATCAACAGGAGCCTTATCACTGGTTAAAATTACTTGCTTTCCATTTTGGTGTAAATGATTGAATATATGGAAGAAAACATCTTGTGTTCCGGTTTTTCCAGAAAGGAATTGAACATCATCGATTATCAAAACATCTATTAATTGATAGAAGTGAATAAAATCATTGCGATTATTCTTTTTTACTGAATCTATATATTGCTGAGTAAATTTTTCTGCAGATATGTAAAGTACCGTCTTTTCTGGATACTTATCTTTAATGTCAACACCAATGGCATGTGCCAAATGAGTTTTACCTAAACCAACTCCACCAAAAATCAATAAAGGATTGAATGAAGTACCTCCTGGTTTTGCAGCTACGGCCAATCCCGCACTTCTCGCCAATCTATTGGAATCACCTTCCAGAAAGTTTTCAAAATTGTAATTAGGATTTAACTGTGATTCAATTTTCACATTCCTAATACCGGGAATTACAAATGGATTTTTTAATTCGGGACTTTTATTTTTAAGCGGTATGTCAACATCTTGAGATTTCACTGCACCTCTGTTAGAACTAGGAATCCTCTCCGTAAATGGTTGCTTGTTGCCATAGGTGTTTTCCATTTTTATAATGTAAACTAGTTTGGCATGTTCACCAAGCTCTTTGGTTAAGGATACTTTTAGGATCTTGACATAATGTTCTTCAAGCCACTCATAGAAGAATTTACTCGGAACTTGAATGCTTAATGCATTGTTCTCAAGTTTAACTGCAACGATGGGTTCAAACCATGTTTTGTAAGCTTGCGGTTGTATATTATCTTTTATGAATGCTAGACAATTTTTCCAAACCGTTTGCGCAGTTATAGTCATTATTAATTCTTAAGTTTAACTGTTAGTTTAGTTTGTAAAAAAAGAGAAAAGGGCAATTCTCTTGGCTAAAATTTTACTCGACAAATATGTGAACAAATTTCTAAAAAAAAAATCAAATGCTATTGATTATTAAGAAATTTTTTCTCATGTTTAATTCTGGATGAAAATACAAAAATTATTTCAAAACTATATGATAAAGTCTGATGAAATTCAAATTAGAGTAAGATATGGAGAAACCGATCAAATGGGATATGTATATCATGGAAATTACGCGCAGTATCTTGAAATGGGACGCATTGAATGGCTAAGAAAATTGGGCATTTCATACAAAAAAATGGAAGAAGAAGGAATTATGCTACCTGTACTATCTTTGACTATAAATTTCCAAAAATCAGCCTATTATGACGATGTAATTAATGTAAAAACACAACTCCAAAAAATGCCTTCGGCAAGAATAGAATTTGATTATATTTTGACCAATCAAAACAGTGAAATTATTACTACTGCAAATGTCGTTTTGGTGTTTATTAACATGAAAACAAAAAAGCCCATACGTTGTCCGGAATATATTTTAGACCAACTGCATAAATAATCGTTAAACTTTTTTAATTGAGACTTCAAATAGTTGTTTGAATTGGTCAAAAATCAATTTAGAGTCATTTTTTCTTACTGAGATTTGTAATTGACAGTCTAATTCTAATTTTTGTTTTACTATGGTTAAATTCTTTTCCTTAATGATTCGCATGACCTTATCCATGTTCTTGTATTCAAAATTTAGAAGATAATCAATATTTATTGTTCGCTCAACTATTTTAGCTTGCTCTAGTGCCATTTGGGCCGCACTTCTGTAAGCGTTAATTAATCCTCCGACTCCAAGTTTAACGCCTCCAAAATACCGCACAACTACAATAAGAATATTTGTGACATCAAAAGACTGGATCTGTCCATAAATTGGCATTCCAGCCGAATTATTAGGTTCACCATCGTCATTGGCTCTAAACCTGATGGTTTCTTCTCCTAATTGGTAGGCATAACACCAATGTCGCGCTGCGTGATGTTGTTTTTTTAGAGATTCAAGATTATCCTTAATTTCATCTTCATTTTGTACCGGAATTGCATATCCATAGAATTTACTGTTCTTATCCTTAAACAGTACTTCTTGTGAAGGTTTCAATATGGTTCTATAGGTATCTATATCCATTTTAGGCCAATGTTACCAGTACAATTGATACAATAGCTGTGATTATTCCTATCCAGTTCTTTATATATAATTTTTCATGAAATAACAATAAACCTGTCAAAGTAGATAACATAACTATTGCAACATTATTTATTGTAAAAATAGTAGAACTTTCAGTGCCCTCATACTGAAGAGCTTTCAATAAGTAATAAATGGAAGCATAATTTACTATTCCTAGTGCCACCCCGCCATAAATACTTTTTACATCAAATTTATATGATTTTTTAAGTGATTTTTGAATTAAGATCAAGATTCCTATAATGCCTGCAAAGAAAAAAATGGTTGCTGAAAAAATGGGAATTCCATTTTTGGCTACAAAAGTCGTTTCCAGAAATTTAATGGACGTATCAATTATTCCCGAACCAATAAATAAAATAACCGGCAAAAATAGTCCTTTGTTCGTGCTTATTGCAGTCTTTGATTTTATGGAAGTAAGATAAACGGCTATCAAAGCAAGAATGACACCAACTATTTTTTGTATTCCATAACTCTCGTTATATACGTATATTCCGAATACGACTGGAATGATCACACTCATTTTAGCTGCCACAGAAGCCACAGAAAGACCATTTCGTTGAGTTGTAAGTGCCATCACATTAAAAATGGAAATGAACAAAAACCCCAAGGCCAGAGCTCCAAAAAACCACTTGGCTGAAACGATTTCACCAACATTAACAGGAGCATTATATGTTATTAAACCACTAAAACAAGCTGTAATATAGTTAACAACAATTGCCTGAAGCGTATTCACTCCGTATCTGTCAAATAACTTGAATAAGATTAAAATAATAGTTGAAGCCAGAATACTGAGTAGGAGATATATCAAAATAATTCCTTTTTAATAATGAATAGATCAACCACATCTTCTTTAGCTTCATCAATATTCCATGTGTGAATACCTAATTTACTTGCTGCTTCGGTGTTCTCTTTTGTATCATCAATAAAAAGTGTCTCTGAAGGACTAAAATTATTTTCTTTCAAAACAAATTCAAAGATCGCTTTGTCGGGTTTTCTTAAATTGATCTCATGAGATAAGTAAAATTTATGGAAACAGTTCTTGAATTCAGGATAAAAAGGTACATTTTCTTTTACCCATTCCATGTGTAACTCGTTGGTGTTGCTTAAAAGGACCAATTGGTATTGGTTCTGATTATTAAGTTTTTTAAGGAATTCCAATTTATGCAATGGAAATTCTTTAAGAATGTAATTCCAGATATTTATAATTTCCTGCCTTGTTAATTGAGGGAATGAATTGAAATAAAAATCGACAAATTCACTAGTTGTAATTAATCCTTGCTCATACAGACAATTGACAGATATCATTTCGTCGGTTAGTTTATCCGTTTGAAACGCATCAAGAGCATTGTGCATGGCACCTTCTTTGTCTAAATCAAGGAACACGTCTCCAAAATCAAAAATGATGTTCTTAATCATTTAAATATATTTTCAGTGAATCTGAGCTAATTTTTTGCTCTGATAATAATTTACCTGAAAAACAAGGAGCTTTTATACCTTTTTTGAATTCCTTTTGCCCAACAAATACTCGTGCCTCATCCCAAAGACCTGAATCGATGAATGTCTGGAGCGTTTGAGCACCTCCTTCAATTATAATGGAATTGATGTTTTCTTCGAATAAAAAATCACTAATTTCTTTGGCCACATCCTTAGAATAGTCAATTTCTTTTCGGGATATAACAATAGTTTTAGCTTCATTATTAAAAAGATTCAAATTCTTTGAAAGTATCATATCAGGATCCAGAACAATTCTTACAGGGTTTTCTCCGGTCCAATCTCGAGCAGTTAGAGTAGGATTATCTTTAAGTACAGTATTTGAACCAACTAAAATAGCTTGTTCTTCAGTTCTCCATTTATGCACCAATTGCCTTGATAACTCGTTTGTGATCCAAACCGGTGTTGCTTCAGCTTTGGTTTCCGGAGCAATAAATCCATCCATTGTTTCAGCCCATTTTAAAATGATATAAGGTCTTTTTTTATTGTGAAAAGTGAAGAATCGTTTATGATGATCCTGGCATTCTTTTTCTAAAATTCCGACTATAACATTACAACCCGATTCTTTCAGTTTGGCCACCCCTTTTCCGGCAACTTTTTCATTATCATCTAAACATCCTATAATCACATTAGAAATTTTATTTTTAATTATCAGATCACTGCAAGGAGGTGTTTTTCCATAATGTGAGCAGGGTTCAAGAGTCACATAAAGAGTAGCGTCTTTTAATTTACTCTTATCTATTACTGAATTAATGGCATTTACTTCTGCGTGATTACCTCCATACGGACTTGTAAAACCTTCACCTATAATTTGATTTTCATGAACAATGACACAGCCAACCATTGGATTAGGTCGTGTTGTGCCTAAACCGTTTTTTGCAATGTAAAGGCATCGTCTTATATAGGTTTCGTGATCTGCCAATATTACAGCTTAATTTTTACCGATTCAGTTTCATCAATATCATAAGTGTACGTAAAGCCAAGAGCTTTATACTTAATATCGCCTTTATACTGTACTTTTAAATTCTTACTAAATAAACTTCCTATTAAACCACCAATATTTTTGTTGCTGAAAATGCTATCCACCGGAATACTGGCCTTTAATGGAATACTAAATTCTTTTTTAGCAGGCACTTTAAAACTTTCAGAGGACACATGAGCCATTTGATTGTCATTGACATACACTTTTATTCCATCGGATCTTAACTCGCCTCCAATATCATTCGGATTCTTAAAAAAAGCATCAGCGGTTAAAGTTATATGTGTTGCAGAAGACTCCAAAACTTGGATGTTCTCAACCCTTAAGAAAACAGGTTTTTCTTTGACCGCACAGTTGACCATAGTCAATATTACTGTTGATAAGATTATAAATTTACGCATAACTATTTTTTGAGATTTAATGTATCTTCACAGGAGTAAAAATAATGTATTAGAGTGAGTAAAGATAATATAGTTATTCGAGAAATTAAGAAGAATGACAATGCACAAATTGAAAAAATAATCAAGGCATGTTTTCATGAGTTTGATATCCCTCTAAAAGGAACAGCCTATGAAGATATTGAAACAACCAGAATGTTTGAATCCTACCAAAAGTCTAACGAGGTGTATTATGTAATTGACAACAATGGCGAAGTTCTTGGCGGTGCAGGTGTCAAGCATTTAAGGGGATTTGACAACGACATTTGTGAACTTCAAAAAATGTACTATTCACCGAAGGTTAGAGGAAGAGGTTTGGGGAAAAAGATGTTTGAAAAATGCCTTAAGGCCGCTAAAGAATTAGGTTTTACAAAGTGCTATTTGGAATCGGCATCACAATTAAAGGCAGCAATCCATATATATGAATCATATGGATTTAAACATTTAGATGGACCATTAGGAAATACTGGACATTATTCATGTGGTGTCTGGATGATTAAGGACCTATGAAATTAAAGGACATTCAAAATATTTTTCATAAGGAACTCGACGTAATCTACGGCAAAGATGAGGTTGATAGTTTCTTTTTTATGTTAATAGATGACTATTTTAACATTTTTAGAATAGAATTGGCCTTACAACCTGAATTATCTATAACAAAAGTTGAACAGATGCCAGTATTCAAGGCATTGGACGATTTAAAAAAACAAAAACCAATACAATATATACTTGGTAAGACAGAATTCTTCGGATTACCCTTTAAAGTAAATAAACATGTTCTAATTCCAAGGCCAGAAACCGAGGAACTCGTTGATTGGATACTTCAGGAAGCGGATTTAGATACAGAAATAAGAATTTTGGATATTGGTACAGGTAGCGGATGTATTGCAATTACTTTAGCAAAAAACTTACCGAGTGCAAATGTATTGGCAATGGACGTTAGTCCAAAGGCTATAGAAATGGCTAAAGAGAATGCCCTTATAAACAATGTTGAAGTTGAGTTTATCTTGGCAGATATTCTGAATCCAATTGAAGAATTTGATCCTGAATTGAAATTTGATATTATCGTTTCCAACCCTCCTTACGTTAGAAAACTTGAAAAATCAGACATTAAAAAAAATGTATTAGATCATGAACCCCATTTAGCCTTGTTTGTTGAAGATGATGATTCGCTTAAATTCTATAAGGCAATTTCTCGATTTGCTGTTAATAATTTAAATAAAAATGGTTTGCTGTTTTTTGAGATCAATGAGTATCTTGGCAACGATTTGATCAGTTTGTTAAAAGCTGAAAAATTTCAAAATATTGAATTAAAACAGGACCTTTATAAAAAGGACAGAATGATTAAAGCAACCAGATAGTTATGAAAAGTATTTCAGTTTTTTGCGGGTCCAGTGAAGGAAATGACCACGAAATTATAACTCAGGCCTATCAACTAGGAGTTGAGCTGGCAAAAAGGGAAGTTGCTTTGATCTATGGAGCTGCCAAAATAGGCATCATGGGACAGGTTGCCAAAGGAGTATTGGATCATGATGGTAAGGTCACTGGGGTCATACCGGATTTTTTAAAGTTAAAAGAAGTTTATCATACTAATCTTACTGAATTAATTGTAACAGATAGTATGCAGGAGCGGAAAGTGGTGATGTATGAAAAAAGTGATGGATTTATCATATTACCGGGCGGATTTGGAACCATGGATGAATTTTTTGAGATCACAACCTGGGGACAGCTGGGTTTACATACTAAACCAATAGGTATTTTAAACATAAATGGGTATTACAATGATCTTCTCGAATTGGCTCAAACAATGATAAAAAAAGGATTTTTGAAACAAGAAAATTTAGATGCTGTTGTAGTCGATGATTCAATTGATGGTTTATTGCTTAAAATGAATACATATGTCCCAAAACCAACTCCAAAATGGTTGACTAAAGAAGGAATTTAATAATGAACGTTAAAGAAAAAATAGAACAACTTCGCAAGGAACTTAGTCAGCATAATTACAATTACTATGTGCTGGATAATCCTACGATCAGCGATTATGAGTTTGATGTCAAACTAAAGGAATTACAGGATCTTGAAGCAAAACATCCGGAACTCGATGATCCTAATTCACCTACAAGGCGGGTTGGAGGAGAGGTCACTAAAAACTTTAAAACGGTTGTTCATGAAACCAGGATGTATTCCCTGGATAATTCGTACAGCAAAGAAGATTTGTTAGATTGGGAAACCAGAATTAAAAAATTGGTTGATGGAAACATTCAATATACATGTGAGCTTAAGTATGATGGTGCATCAATCAGTCTAACTTATGAAAAAGGAAGATTGGTTCGTGCAGTTACTAGAGGTGATGGCTTTCAAGGAGATGATGTCACTGCCAATGTCAGGACTATTAAATCTGTACCATTGCAATTAAAAGGTGATTATCCAGAAAAATTTGATATTCGAGGTGAGATCGTATTGCCATGGGATGGTTTTAACAAGATGAATGAAGAACGGATTGAAATAGGGGAAGAACCCTATAGAAATCCGCGCAATACAGCTTCAGGTAGTTTGAAACTTCAGGATAGTGCTGAAATTGCAAAACGTCCTTTGCTTTGTTTGCTTTACAGTCTTCATGGTAATAATTTACCGGTTAAAACTCAGTATGAAGGTCTGGAAATTGCCAGAAAATGGGGATTTAGAGTACCTAATGAGGCAAAATTGTTGAATTCTATTGATGAGGTACTGGAATTTATAAACCATTGGGACATCCATCGACATGATATGCCATATGAAACAGATGGCGTTGTTATTAAAGTTAACAGCTTTTATCAGCAGGAAGAATTAGGTTATACGGCAAAAGCTCCAAGGTGGGCAATTGCCTATAAATTTAAGGCAGATCAGGTCTCTACCCGATTGAATAGTATTTCGTATCAGGTTGGTCGCACTGGAGCCATAACTCCGGTTGCCAATCTGGAACCGGTTGAATTAGCCGGAACAACAGTGAAAAGAGCCTCATTACACAATGCCGATCAAATAGAAAAATTAGATGTTAGAGCAGGAGATGAGGTGTTTGTTGAAAAGGGAGGAGAGATCATCCCAAAAATAATAGCTGTCGATTTAAATAAAAGACCTAGTAACTCTGAACCAACAGAATATATAACTCATTGCCCTGAATGTGGCACTGAATTGTTAAGAACGGAAGGAGAGGCACAACATTACTGCCCAAATTACAATGGATGCAAACCGCAGATCATTGGCCGTATCCAGCACTTTATTTCTAGAAAAGCAATGGATATAGAAGGTTTAGGAGGAGAAACAGTTGCCCTATTAGTAAATGAAGGCTTGATTTCTGATTATTCTGATCTATTTGAATTATCGAAGGAAGAGGTGATCCCATTGGAAAGAATGGCGGAAAAAAGTGCCGATAATCTTATTAAGGGAATTGAACAATCCAAACAGATTCCATTTGAGCGTGTATTATATGCTTTAGGGATT
Source organism: uncultured Flavobacteriaceae bacterium (assembly GCA_963722665.1). Classification (GTDB taxonomy): domain Bacteria; phylum Bacteroidota; class Bacteroidia; order Flavobacteriales; family Flavobacteriaceae; genus Site-B1. The sequence goes on along the minus strand of CAVRNW010000043.1, from coordinate 93,707 downwards.
CGATATGTAGGAGAAACTGTTGCAAAAAAATTAGCGAAACACTACAAAAGCATTGATTCTATAGCTTTGGCATCTGAAGAAGACCTAATTAATGTGGATGAAATTGGTGTTAAGATAGCTGAAAGTGTTTTGGAATTCTTTAGTTCTGAAAGAAATAAAAGGATAATCGAAAGACTTCGTGATTTTGGTGTCCAACTTGAGATTTCTGCCGATAAATTAGCCAATCAAACCGATAAATTAAAAGGCTCTACTTTTGTGGTATCTGGTGTATTTGAATCCCTTTCAAGGGATGAATTAAAAAAATTGATAGAGGATAATGGAGGAAAAGTATCAAGCTCCATTTCTTCTAAAACCAGCTATATATTAGCGGGAGACAATATGGGCCCCAGTAAAAAAGCAAAGGCAGAATCCTTGAATATTTCAATAATTTCAGAATCCGATTTTCTTCAAATGATATCTTAGCATTTCTTGTCATTGTAGTTCATCGATAAAGAGCAACTATTTTTCGATTAAATACAATTTTTATCTATATTTGATACCCCGATCTAACAGATTAACCTATGCTAAAATCTAAATATTTAGTGAGTTTTATCATGCTTTGCTGCATGGTATTCATATTTTCCCATATTAATGGGTATCGCTGGTTAGCTATCACATCCAGGGCTTTAGTAGTGCCTTTATTTACAATCTTATATATTATCAATATTAAAAATAAATCAGCTTATTTTTTAATTTTTCTAATTTCTTATTCCATATCAGATCTATTGGCAATTGTCGGTTATAAAATGTATTTGGAATGGGAGTACTATATAGGCAATTCATTATATATTGTGGGTTATTTGGCTTTTTCGTTTGAAATATTGTCATCAATTTCTATCAAACACATAATGACCTACTTTAAGACACATATTGTAGTACTGGCCATGTTAAATATCTATGTCAATTATGTGTTAATACAATATCAGGCCGATTATTTTTCATCAACTGAATATATAATGGAGCTGCTATATAATATTTCCACATTAGCTCTGGTATCGGCATCTTTACTGAATTATTTTTACAGAGATGATAAAAAGGCATTGATTTTGTTTTTAGGTTCGCTTTCAATTGCCGTTTCAGAGGTAATTCAAATAACGTATTATTATTTAACAGTTACCTCTGATTCCAATATTCTTAATGTAGCCTATTCCCTTTTCCTCATACTTGGCTTTTACTTTTATTATATGCAATCTAAACTGGATTATGAGGAGGTTCTTGTCATTGCTTGATAAACTACATTTTACTCATTTGTAGGAAAAAACAACCATAAAACGTTGAATAACATCAAAATTTAACAAAAAAATCGATAAAGTGTATTTATTAACCGACAAAAAGTTTTATATTTGTTTCACCTACTTGTGGAATTATGCTAACAAATTGGATAAAACGATCTGATAATAAAATACTATTGTTAGTATTGTTATTGGTTTCTTTAAAGTTTATTTCATTTTTTGCCTATGGCGAAAAATTGCTTCGTTTGTTTGAACCCTGGTTAATCCTATCCATTTTATTTCTTTTTATTTATAATTATCCGAAAACGAGTTTAGTACTAAAAGGATTTATTTTATTTGCCGTAATAGGAGATATTACAGGCTTGTTTGATATGACAATAAAAGGTATAGAAATAGCATCTATAGCTTATAGCCTTGGCTATATATGTCTAATTTATGAAGCGATTTTCAGAATAAAAAAGATCAAAATAAATTTATTAATTGGAGCCTATTTGTTATTCGTATTTTGTATTAATGCCTATTTTATTTATGTGCTATTCGATATTTTTAAATTAGCCATCGTCAATGATATGGAACTTATCTTAATTGTTGTTAGGTTGGTTGCACTTCTTTTGTTTGCCTTATTCTCATTTACTCTTTATTTAAGCTCAGATACGCGATATTCCATACTAATGCTCCTGATGTCAATAAGCTTAATATTCTCTGATGTTTTATATCTTATTAATGAATATTATTTGTATTTCTGGATTTTTGATCTAGCCAGTAAATTTTTGTATTTGGTCACATTCTATTGTCTATATCTTTATGTGTCCGGTTATTATATGAGTAAATCAGAAGCAAAGCTAAAAAAAGCTTTAACCTAGATAATTATTGAAGTTCCATCGGCAGACTTATTTTCGTTGGAATCGAAATAAAAATCAACTCGACCTAGTTTCAGGCCATAACAACCAACCTGGTTGACAAGTACACTTTTACCCTCAAAGTTTTTTTCAATAGTTGGTTTTGGTAAGAATGTATGTGTATGACCACCAATAATCAGATCGATATTTTTTGTAGCTCTAGCCAATAACAAGTCGCTGACTTTTTCAGGGTAGTTTTTATAAAAGTATCCGATATGTGATAAACAGATCACCAGATCACATTTTTTATCATCTTTAAGAATTCTGCTCATGTCTTGAGCAATTTCAACAGGATCCAGATATACAGTTTCCTTATAAAGCCTTTTATCTACAAGGCTTTGAAGTTCAATTCCTAGTCCAAATACACCAATTTTCAAACCGCCTTTTTCATAAACTTTGTAAGGCTCAACATGTGTATCCATTACAGTATTGCTAAAGTCGTAATTAGCAGATAAAAAATTGAATTTAGCATGAGGTAATTGAGCATATAATCCATCAATACCATTATCAAAATCATGATTTCCTATTGTTGCTGCATCATATTTAAGCATGCTCATCAGCTTAAATTCCAATTCACCGCCATAGTAATTAAAATAAGGAGTGCCCTGAAAAATATCACCGGCATCCAAGAGTAAAGTATTAGGGTTTTCCAGACGGATAGATTCTATCAAAGCTGCTCTTCTCGCAACTCCACCTTGATTGGCATTTCGGCCGTCTTCTGGTCCAAATGGATCAATATGGCTATGCACATCATTAGTATGAAGTATAGTAATATGTTTTGAAGTTGGTGATGAAAATGATTGCAATCCTACACCGCCAAATACTGCTAATCCACTGGCTAGTAATGTTTGTTCTATAAATTCCCTTCTTTTCATATTACTTTACTTGAATGAATCTGTTATCGATTTTCGGATTAATTGTGTCCACTTTTTTCAGGTAGTCAATTAATGCATTTCTTATCTTATAATCTAAAGTGTAAACACTATCATTAGTCATAAAAAAGTCCATATGGTCACCTCCATTAGAAAGATAGTCATTTGTACAAATCAGGTAATTCTTGTTTGCATCAAAGGGTAATCCATTTATCAATACCTTTTTTAAGTTGAAATCAGAATCCACTTCAATATTTAATCCAGATATTGGGTGAGCTCTTTTATTCCTCACCAAGTAATCGATTAATTCCTTTACTTGCTGACCTTTAAGATCTAAAACAACAATGGCATTTTCAAAAGGCATGACTTGATATGCTGTTCTGGTTGTTATATTTCCTTTGGAAATTATTGACCTAATTCCGCCATGGTTCAGCAATACAAAATCGATATCTTTTTCTGTTCTGGACTTAAATATTGGATTTGCCTGCTTATAGATCATATCTGCCATAAAATTTCCTATAGCAGTATTCAATTCTCCGTCAGATTTTGAATAGGTGTCTATTGAATAGGCTATTACATTATCAAGATCTTTATTAACGTGCTCTCTGTATGGTATTATAAATTCATCTATATCAGCAACCGTTTCCAAACTATCTGTAATGTCTAGATTAACAGCTTTAATTTTGGTTAAGTAATTTGGTTCTTTTTTACAGGATAGGAGTGCCAATAAAACACCAAGCACCAATATTATTTTATGCTTCATTAATTTGAATTTTTTTAAATGTACTTTATTACATTTGTAACAAGCTTTAAATATAAATGATTTTAAAAGGTTTTAAACAGAAATCAAATCAAAAATTTATTAACAAACTAGTAAATTTTAGACTTGCTGAAGTATCCTCAAACAAAATAGAATCAGTGGGAATTGTTCTGAATCTCAGTGAATTTGATGATTTTGAAACATTCAGGATATTTTTTGGAGAATTGAAACTAAACCCAAATAAAATTAAGATAGTTGGTTTCACTGACGATCCTAAGTTAACAGAATCCTCCATTGAGTTGTTATATTCTGACAAACAGATTGGTTGGAGAGGTAAAATCAAGAATAATGAATTGCTATCCTTTTTAAACACACCTTTTGATGCTTTGATAAGTTATTACAGGAATGATAATTTAGAACTTAATTTAATTACGGCTCTTTCTAAGGCTAACTTTAAAGTTGGACTATCCAATAAGGATGAACGATTGCATGATCTTATTTTGGATGTTGAGACCAAGGATTTTGAAGTATTCAAACAGGAATTCATAAAGTACTTAACCATATTAAAAAAACTATAAATGAAAGAATTAGTAGGAACTGGAGTTGCATTGGTCACACCCTTCAAGGACGATTTAACTGTAGATCATGAAGCACTAAAGAGAATTGTAAATTTTAATATAGAACATGGAACTGATTATCTTGTAATTAGCGGTACAACAGGTGAAAGTGTGACCATTACAAAACAAGAAAAGAAGGACATAGCAAAAACAATAAAAGAGGCGAACAAAGGCAGGGTTCCTATGGTATTGGGTATTGGCGGAAATAATACTATGCAGGTTATTGAGGAAATTAAGTCAACAGATCTTACCGACATAACAGCAATTTTATCAGTATCGCCATATTACAGCAAACCAACTCAGGAAGGCATATATCAACATTTCAAGGCCATTTCTAAAGCTTCACCCATTCCAATTATTTTGTATAATGTTCCTGGAAGGACATCAAAAAATATGGAACCGGGAACTACTTTAAGGTTAGCCAGAGATTTTCACAATATTGTCGCTGTGAAAGAAGCAGGCAATAACGTGTCTCAATATCTTCAGCTCTTAAAGGATAAACCCGATGACTTTTTAATAATTTCAGGAGATGATGACTTAGCCCTTGGCATTGTGCTGGCAGGAGGTTCCGGTGTTATTTCTGTTATAGGTCAAGCCTTCCCAAAAGAATTTTCAAAGATGATCCGCTTAGGCCTTCAGGGGAAAGCAAAAGAATCCTATGATCTTCATTTCAGACTTATGGAAATAATAGGTTTGATCTTTTCTGAAAATAATCCTGCAGGGATTAAGGCTGTTCTCCAAGCATTAAATTTATGCAATGATACCGTCAGGTTGCCTTTAGTGCCTGCAACTCAAGCACTCAAGGATAAAATTAAAAGTTTTATTAAGCAGTTTTGATTGCTGCAAACAGTTAAATAAAACTTAATCATTATTTATACCTGTTTGACAAGCTTTATTTTAGCCAAAATAATAGTTTTTAAAATCCGTTATAATTGCTTAATTTTGCATCCTGTTTAAAATTCATGAAGAGATTACTTTACATTATAGTTCTATTACTTGGATTCAGCTCATGCAGCGAATATCAAAAAGCTTTGAAAAGTGAAAGTGTTGCTGACAAGTTTAAATTGGCAACTGAATTATTCGATGCAGGCAAATATGCCAAAGCAAATCGATTATTTGTCCAAATAGTACCTAATTACAGAGGAAAACCTCAAGCTGAGAAATTGATGTACATGTACTCAAAATCCTTTTATGAAATGAAGGATTATTATTTGGCAGGATATCAATTTGAGCGCTTTGTAACCTCTTATCCAAAAAGTGAAAAAGTTGAAGAAGCCGCCTTTCTTTCGGCCCAAAGCTATTATTTATTATGTCCTGTTTTTACCAAGGATCAAAAAGAAACAGTGGATGCTATAGAAAAACTCCAGGTTTTTATAAATACCTATCCAGATTCTGAATATAATGAAGAGGCTAATAAAATGGTTAAAGAATTGGATTATAAATTAGAAATTAAAGCTTTCGAAATTGCTAAACAATATAATACTATTGCAGATTTCAAAGCTTCAATTAATTCCTTCGATAATTTTTTACTGGATTATCCAGGATCATCACTTAGAGAGGAAGCAATCTATTATAGATTGGATTCAGCATATAAATTGGCTGTAAATAGTGTTATATATAAAAAGAAAGACCGATTAAAGTCGGCAAAGAATTATTTAGATGCGTTTTTAAATAATTTTCCTAACTCAGATAAATTAGAAGTTGTAAAAAACATGTTACAGGAAGTTAATGATCAACTTCAATCATATAATTCAAAAAGCTAACAATTAAAAAATATGGATTTCAAAAAAAGCAAAGCTCCAATAGAAACTGTTACATATGACAGAAATGATATAGATGCGCCAACGCAGAACATTTACGAAGCAATTTCAGTAATTTCTAAGCGTGCTGAACAGATCAATTCTGAAATAAAAAAAGAGTTAATTGAAAAATTAGAAGAATTTGCAACTTATACAGATAGCTTAGAAGAGATTTTTGAGAATAAAGAGCAAATTGAAGTATCTAAGTTTTACGAGAAATTACCTAAACCTTATGCTTTAGCTGTTCAAGAGTGGTTAGACGATAAGATCTACTATAGAAATACTGAGGACGAAACTCAAGCATAACTAAAATGTCAATACTTAGCGGCAAAAACGTACTTTTGGGCATTACCGCTGGTATTGCTGCATACAAATCCGCTCATTTAGTTAGACTTTTTATAAAGGCAGGTGCGAACGTTAAAGTGGTTATGACACCTGCTTCCAAGGATTTTATTACGCCTTTAACACTTTCCACATTATCTAATAATCCAGTATATTCATCTTTTGTAAATGAAGATGAAGAAGACCCGGTATGGAATAGTCATGTTGAATTAGGTCTTTGGGCCGATCTGATGATTATTGCTCCGGCAACTGCCAATACCATGTCAAAAATGGCAAACGGTGTTTGCGATAATTTACTTTTAGCTGTTTATCTATCCGCAAAATGCCCCGTGTATTTCGCTCCGGCCATGGATCTTGACATGTATAAACACCAAACCACCAGAAGGAACTTAGGTATATTAAATAGTTTTGGGAACTCTATAATTCCTGCAACCAAAGGTGAATTGGCCAGTGGTTTAGTTGGTGAAGGAAGAATGGCTGAACCGGAAGATATTGTTGCATTCATTGAAAAGGATATTTTAGATTCACTTCCATTAAAGAATAAGAAATTCGTAATTACAGCAGGACCAACCTACGAAGCCATAGATCCTGTTCGCTATATTGGGAATCATTCCAGTGGTAAAATGGGTTTTGAAATTGCAAAAGCTGCTGCCAATCAAGGTGCTGAGGTTTTTTTAATTACAGGACCAACACATGAAAAAGTCATAAATAATCTAATACATATAATTCCGGTTACTTGTGCAGATGACATGTATAAGGCGACACTTCAAGCATTTGATTCGGCTGATGTTGCTATTTTGTCTGCAGCTGTTTCTGATTATAAACCAAAAAATGTCTCAACTTCAAAAATAAAAAAGTCGGAAGAAGCGTTTTCTATTGAACTGGTTAAAACCAAAGATATTCTGGCAGCTTTAGGAAAAATTAAAAAAGAGCAATATTTAGTCGGTTTTGCTTTAGAGACAAATAATGAGTTGGAAAATGCAAAATCAAAATTAATAAATAAGAATTTAGACTTAATTGTATTGAATTCTTTAAATGATGAAGGTGCAGGTTTTGCTGTGGATACTAATAAAGTGACACTTATAGATAAGCATGAAAATATCACTAAATTTGATCTTAAGTCGAAGTCAGAAGTAGCTAAAGATATTTTAAATATAATAATAGAACAACTCCATGCGTAATTTTATTTTAATACTTTTTCTTTCTTTAAGTTTTTATTCTTTTTCGCAAGAGTTGAATTGCGAAGTTGTAGTAAATGCTCAACAAACCGGAAATGAAAATTTACCGGTTTTTAAGACTTTAGAGAAACAATTAAAAGAGTTTATAAATAATACAAAATGGACAAATAGGACATTCACACCGCAGGAGCGTATTAATTGCAGTATGGTTATCAACGTGTCGGCTTACAACAATGATAGTTTTATAGCTTCGTTACAAGTACAATCATCTCGTCCGGTCTTTAATTCTAGCTATGTCACTCCTGTCTATAATTACAATGACGGAGATTTCTCTTTTAGGTATGTTGAATTCCAAGATTTGATTTTTAATAAAAATCAGTTTGTGTCAAATTTGGTTTCAGTATTAGCCTTTCATGTGTATATGGTCTTGGGCATAGATGCAGATACTTTTGCATTAAAGGGCGGGGAAGAATATTATAAGCAAGCCGAGATAATTTTGAACTATTCTCAACAGGAGAATTTTAAAGGCTGGAACTTAGCCGATGGTAGACAAACCAGATACATTTTACTTACCAATTTGTTGTCACCAACTTACAAAGAGTTCAGAGATGTATTGTATTCATATCATTTTGAAGGATTAGATTCGATGAATAAAAATCCAAAACTCGCGAAGGAAAAAATAGCCAGTTCATTTGATCAGTTGAAGTTACTGAATAATAGGAGACCAAATTCCTTCTTGTTGCGAACATTTTTCGATGCAAAATCTGATGAGATCGAACAGATCTTCACTGGAGGTCCTAGTGTTAATATAGCGGAAACAAAGGAAACCTTGACAAAAATAGCACCTATGCATGCATCAAAATGGCGAAATATTAGCTTTTAATATTCTTTAAAAATAATCGCATTATTTTGTTTTTGTCTATCTTAGTTACATCTAAATTTTTACACCTTTGCTAACATCATTATCCATAAAGAACTATGCATTAATTGATAATCTATCGGTTAGCTTTAATAATGGGTTATCCATTATAACAGGGGAAACGGGAGCAGGAAAGTCTATTTTGCTTGGCGGATTGTCATTGGTTTTAGGTAAACGAGCCGACTTGGCCAGTGTAAAGAATAAATCAGAAAAGTGTATAATCGAAGCCGTTTTTGATATTGCGAATTATGATCTCAAACAATTATTTATTGAGCAAGATCTGGATTATGAACCGCAAACTATAATAAGGAGAGAGATTCTGCCTTCCGGCAAATCCAGAGCCTTTGTCAACGACACGCCAGTTAATTTGGATGCTTTGCAGGTACTCAGTGCTTTCTTGATTGATATTCACTCACAGCATGAAACTTTGCAACTAACGAACAATCAGTTTCAATTTAAGGTCATAGATGCTTTAGCAAAGAATAAAGACTTACTCATAGATTATTCAAAGAATTTGGAGTACTACAGGTCCTTAAAAAAAGAATTGAATGAGCTTAAGGCCTTTCAATTAGAAGCCACTAAGGAACAGGATTATAATTTATTCCTTTTAAATGAATTAAATGAGGCCAATTTAGTTGAAGGAGAACTTCAATTGCTTGAAGAAGAATATGAAACGCTTAATAATGTTGAGGAGATCAAGGATAAACTGTCATTAGCCAATAAACTGCTGGATGAAGAACAGATAGGTATTTTATCATCTTTAACGGAATTAAAAAATAATATTCAAAAATTATCCGGGTATTCACCAAAATATCTCGATCTGTTCAATAGAATTAACAGTAGTTTAATTGATTTGGATGATGTTTATGAGGAAATAGAGAGTTTACAAGACAAGCTGGACGCTGATCCAAATAGATTAGAACAAGTCAATTCAAAATTGCAGATAATTCATAATTTATTTCAAAAGCATAATACAAACACAATTGCTGAATTACTGGTTATCACAAATGAATTAGCCGATAAAGTATCAGTCACAGAAAATCTGGATTCTGATATACTTGCTCTTGAAAATAAAATCTCCAATATTAGATCTGAGGTTTTAGGTCTGGCTAAACAAATCCATAAAAGCAGGGAAACAGCGATTCCAAAACTAGTAGATCAGTTAGAGGATATATTGGTCAAATTAGGAATCCCAAACGCACAATTTAAACTGCAATTAAATCTAAAAGATGAATTCTTTTCTAATGGCTCTGATGAGTTGGCCTTTCTCTTTTCAGCAAATAAAGGAGCTAATCTCAATGAGCTTAAAAAAACCGCCTCAGGAGGAGAATTGTCTAGAATAATGCTGGCTATAAAGTACATTTTGTCAAAACATGTACAATTACCAACGATTATGTTTGATGAAATAGATTCCGGAGTTTCTGGAGAAATATCTAATATGATGGGACAAATCATGCAGCAAATGAGCAAAACAATGCAGGTCTTCACCATAACTCATTTACCTCAGATTGCTGCGAAAGGCGATGTTCATTTTAAAGTATTTAAGGAAGATCATCAAGATCAAACAGTAACAAAACTTATCAGATTAAATCAAGATGAACGAATAGTTGAGATTGCTCAAATGTTGGGTGGTGATAAAATAACCGACTCTGCAGTTTTACATGCTAAATCGCTATTGCAATAAAAACTTTATATTTGCCACGAATTTTAAACGAAACATAGACACATGCATAATTTATTAAAAGGTAAAAAAGGAATTATTTTTGGGGCCTTAGATTCAAAATCAATTGCCTGGAAAGTAGCGGAAAGAGCTCATAAGGAAGGTGCAAAATTTGTGCTTACGAATGCGCCGGTTGCGTTAAGATTAGGTACTATTTCTGAATTGGCAGAAAAAACGGGATCGGAAGTTATTCCGGCAGATGCTACATCCATCATGGATCTGGAACATTTGGTTGATGAGTCTACAAAGATATTGGGTGGAAAGATTGATTTCGTATTGCATTCAATAGGTATGTCGGTTAATGTAAGAAGAGGTAACCCATACACACATCAGGATTATAATTTTACTAAAACAGGATGGGATGTATCAGCCTTATCGTTCCATCGAATGATGAGTGTATTATACAACAAGGATGTAATGAATGAATGGGGAAGTATTGTTGCTTTAACCTATATGGCTGCACAACGTGTTTTTCCCGATTATAATGATATGGCCGACAACAAGGCTTATTTAGAATCCATTGCCCGAAGTTTTGGATATTACTTTGGACGTGATAAAAAAGTAAGAGTGAATACTATTTCACAATCACCGACTCCAACCACTGCAGGTAGTGGAGTAAAAGGATTTGATGGATTCATTGCTTTTGCAGAAAAAATGTCACCACTAGGTAATGCTACTGCAGAAGAATGCGCCGATTATACTATTAGTTTGTTTTCAGATCTTACTCGAAAGGTTACACTTCAAAATCTGTTTCATGATGGAGGATTTTCAAACATGGGAGTAAGTACAGCACTTATGGAAGATTTTATGAAAAGCCAGCCTCAAATAGAAGAATCTGAAGAGCCGAAGAAGCCTTCAAAGTAATAACGTGATTTACGAAAAATAAAAAAGGGTGATTTTTAAATCACCCTTTTTTATTGCACAATATTTTATATTCTTCGTCAAAAATTTACTCACCTTTATTCTTTAAGCATGAGTTTTGTCATCATTTAGCTTATTTATTTCATTTATTTTTGAGAAATTATAATAAATCTTCAATTATAGAAATAATATGAGACCACTCAAAATTATTCTGCTGGCAAAACAGGTTCCGGATACAAGACATGTCGGTCCAGACGCAATGAAAGAGGATGGTACGGTAAACAGAGGTAAATTGCAAACCGTATTTAATCCAGACGATCTCCATGCTTTGGAATTAGCTCTGAATATTAAAGACAGAATACCGGGAACACATGTGACCATATTAACCATGGGCCCAAAACGAGCTGCCGATATAATTCGAGAAGGCTATTATAGAGGAGCTGATTATGGCGTTATGATCTCTGATAGACGATTTGGTGGAGCCGACACTTTGGCAACCAGCTATACTTTAGTTAAGGGAATTCAAAAAATAGGAGCTTTCGATCTGATTCTTGGAGGACGACAAGCCATTGATGGCGATACAGCTCAAGTTGGACCTCAATGTGCTGATAAATTAAAAATACCACAAATTACATATGTTGATCAAATAGTCGATTTACAAGATGATAAGATCATTGCCAGAAGACGATTAGAAAAAGGCGTGGAAACGGTTTCGTCTCCAATGCCATGTTTAATCACAGTTCACGGCTCATCACCCGCATGCAGATTTAGGCATGCGAAACGAGTCATGAAATATAAATATGCCAGGACCAAAACAGAACTAAATTCCAGCTCAACAGATGAGAAGCTTCTGGCTTTGCATGAAAAGAGACCTTATTTAACTATTCCTGAATGGTCGGTAGAAGATATTGGAGCAGATATTGATAAAATTGGATTAACCGGGTCGCCAACTAAAGTCAAAAGTGTAGAGAGCATTGTATTGACAGCGAAAGAATCTAAAGTATTAAGTGGAAATGATTCAGAAATTGAAATGATGATAAAAGAATTAATTGAAAAACATACCATAGGGTAGTAGGTTTAACTTAATTGAATAAATGATGAAAAATGTATTTGTCTATTGCGAGGCTGAAAACCAAAAGGTAGCCGAAATAAGTCAGGAACTACTATCAGCCGGAAAAAAATTAGCAGTTAAGCTAGGATGTAAACTGGAAGCCATGGTCTTTGGTAAAGAATTAAATAATATAACGGACCAGATTGCTCCATTTGGTGTGGATACTTTATTTATCGCTGATGATGAAAGGCTGGAGCCTTACAGAACATTACCTCATGCTTCTTTGGCAGAGCATATTTTAAGAAAACAAGATCCTCAAATAGTGTTATTTGGAGCTACTTCCGTGGGACGTGATCTTGCACCACGAATCGCTTCTGTATTGAATTGCGGGCTAACTGCCGATTGCACTATTCTCGATATAGGGGATCATTTTGACAAAAAAGGAAAAAAAGAATACAAAGATCTTTTGTACGCTATGAGGCCTGCTTTTGGGGGTAGTATTATGGCCAATATCATTAACTGGGATATGCATCCTCAAATGGCAACAGTTAGGGAAGGAGTAATGAAAAAGGAGATTTTTGACCCTAAATATAAAACAGAGATCGTGAAAGTTAAAGTTGACGACATAGTAAAAGAAGAAGATTTTGTTGTTAAAATAATAGAGCGGCATATTGAACAGTCCGGGGTGAATTTAAAGGAAACCCCTATAATTGTTGCAGGAGGTTATGGTGTAGGATCAAAAGAAAATTTTCAGCATTTACAAGACCTGGCTGATTTGTTAGGTGGAGAAGTAGGTGGATCGAGAGCTGCTGTTGATGCCGGGTTTATAGACCATGACAGACAAATAGGTCAAACAGGAACTACTGTTCGTCCGAAACTTTACATAGCTGCCGGAATTTCTGGCGCAATTCAACATAGAGCCGGTATGCAGGAAGCATCCATGATCATTTCAATCAATAATGATCCGGAAGCTCCTATTAATAGAATAGCCGATTATGTTATACATGGAGATCTTGGCAAGGTGGTGCCTAAGATGATAAAATATTATAAGAAGAACGCAAAATAAAGTAACAATCAATTATTTAAGTTCAAACAAACTCATTCATAAAAAAAGAGAAAATGGATAACTTTTTTACTGATACTCCCGATTTTAAATTTCACTTAGAACATCCAATAGTTCAAAAAATTGTAAGATTAAAAGAACGGAATTTTAAGGAATCTGAAAAATATGATCATGCACCTCTGGATCATGATGATGCCATAGATACTTATCAAAAGATATTGGAGATAGTTGGAGAAATATGTTCTGAGACTATAGCTGCAAATGCAGAAGGAGTAGATCTGGAAGGACCACACTTAGTTAATAACGAAGTTGTTTACGCAAAGGGTACTAATACAGATTACAAAGCTTTATATGATGCTGGAATGATAGGTATGGCTTTGCCAAGAAAATATGGTGGATTGAATTTTCCTTTATTACCTTATGTGATGGCTGCCGAAATGGTTGCAAGAGCAGATGCAGGGTTTGCTAATATTTGGGGATTACAGGATTGTGCTGAAACTATCAATGAATTTGGATCAGAAGAGCAAAGAGAGAAGTATTTGCCTCGATTCAATCGTGATGGTGCAACAGCAGCTATGGTCCTGACTGAACCTGATGCAGGTTCAGACCTACAATCAGTAAAATTGAAAGCAACTTTTGATGAAAAAGAAAACATCTGGAAACTTAATGGCGTCAAACGTTTTATTACCAATGGAGATGCCGACATTTCACTTGTTTTAGCAAGATCTGAAGAAGGAACCATTGACGCAAGAGGATTATCTATGTTCATTTATGATCGAAAAAGTCATGCAGTTCAAATTAGACATCTTGAAAAAAAACTAGGTATTAAAGGATCTCCAACCTGTGAATTAGTATTTAAGGATGCACCTGCAGAATTAGTTGGTAAAGAACGATTCGGACTCATAAAATATGTCATGGCTTTAATGAATTCTGCCAGGTTGGGTGTTGGTGCACAATCTGTGGGTATTGCGGATGCAGCCTACAGAGAGGCCTTAAAATATGCCGAAGAACGAGCCCAGTTTGGAAAAGTAATTGTAAAATTTCCGGCAGTTTATGAGATGATCTCCAATATGAGAATACGAGTGAAGGCACTAAGGTCATTATTGTATGAAACAACAAGATTTGTTGATATTTCTAAGGCATACGAGGAAGTCTCGAAAGAAAGAGCTCTTGAACCGGAAGAAAGACAGGAAATGAAAGCATATGCTAAATTATCCAACGTCTTTACGCCGTTGATCAAGTTAACCGCCAGTGAGGCTTGTAACAGGATAGCATATGATTCTCTTCAAATTCATGGAGGGACCGGCTTTATGAAGGATTTCCCAATTGAACGTATTTACAGGGATGCCAGAATTACCTCAATTTACGAAGGGACTTCACAACTACAGGCAGTAGCCGCAATAAAAGGTGTAACAACAGGTGTTTTCTTAGAGCAAATAAAACAGTATGATGCTGAAGTTTCTGATAAGAATTGTGAGATTAGAACCAAACTTCATAAAATGACCGAAGCATTTCAATCAATTACAGAAAGAGTTGTTGAATTGGAAAATAGCGAATTGTTAGATTTTCATTCAAGAAGATTGGTAGAAATGGCTGGAAATATCATTATGGGTTATTTATTGGTGCTTAATAGTCAGAGGGATGAAAAATTCGCTAAATCAGCAAAATTATTTATCAATTTGGCGGGATCAGAAAATCAGGAAAGATATAATTATATCAATAATTTTGAGATGGAGGATCTTGAGTTATATAAATTATCAGAATTTGAATTGATGGAAGAAATTTAATAGTGTTTTTAAATTGGAAATAGTTTCCAAAAGCCACCACCCGATAAATTTCGGGATTGGTGGCTTTTATTTTTTGGTTTAATTACCTTTGCGCCAATGGACTTTTACTTCTCTTTTATTATTCCTGTTTACAACAGACCTCAAGAAATTCAGGAGCTGTTAGATAGTTTTGTTGCAATGAATTATAAGGATTCGTATGAAATTGTAATTGTAGAAGACGGGTCTTCAATTTCTTCTAAACACATAGCAGAATCTTTTTCTGGCCAGTTAAACATCAGTTATTATTTTAAGGAAAATTCTGGTCCCGGAGATTCAAGGAATTTTGGAATGAATCGAGCTAAAGGTAATTTCTTCATAATTTTGGATTCAGACTGTATTCTGCCTCCAAATTATTTAAGTGTTGTTTTAGATAATTTAAAAAAAGACTATACAGATTGTTTTGGTGGTCCGGATGCTGCACATTCGAGTTTTAGCAATTTGCAAAAAGCTATTAATTTTTCTATGACGTCATTTATAACGACTGGAGGAATTCGTGGGAATAAAAAAAGTATTAAAACTTTTGAGCCAAGGAGCTTTAATATGGGTATTTCAAAGAAGGCCTTCATAAAATCCGGAGGATTTGGGAATATCCATCCGGGAGAAGACCCGGATCTGTCGATAAGGTTAAAAAAATTAGGTTTTAAGACCAAATTGATACCAGAAGCTTTCGTATATCATAAAAGAAGAGTCTCCTGGTCCAAGTTCTTTAAACAAGTATATAAATTTGGCTTGGCAAGGCCTATTCTAAATAAATGGCATCCTGAAACAAGCAGATCAACCTATTGGTTGCCTTCATTGTTCAGTACTGGTTTGATAGTATCAATTATTTTTTTATTTATAGGATATGCACAATTGTTTTTTATTTTCATCACATATTTCATGTTGGTTTTTGTAGTATCTTTAATTAAAATCAAAAACCTACTTGTTTCCCTTATGTCAGTTTTTGCAACTTTTATACAATTTATGGGATATGGATTTGGTTTTATCTTATCAAGTGTAAATATTAACTTATTTAACAGAAAGCCTGAAGACGTATTTCCATTTTTATTTTTTAAGACAAAATGATAAATTTTATCAGATCCAAACTAATTAAATCCGTAAGAAGTAAGCGAATAAACGTATTCTTTCTTTTTTTCCTCTTATCATTCATGTTCTTGTTGCTTACCAAATTAACTAAAGACTACACCAAGACTATTGTTTTTCAAATTAAGCCAATAAATGCGGCTGAAAACTATGTGGTTTTAAAGGATACTTCGCATAAGCTAAATATAACTTTAAGGACCAATGGATTTAAATTTTTGAAATATTATTTATCTGATCCATCAGTAACGGTTGATCTGGCAGATCTGGAAAGTAAGAATAATGAATATTATTGGACCAATATAAAAGGAATGGCTCATATAAATTCACAGTTCGGAGAGAATGTTAAAATCATGGCAGTAAATCCAGATTCCATGATTTTTAGGTTTGATAGAAATGCTGTTAAAAAGATCCCGGTTGAATTTAATTCCAATATTGCTTTTGTTCCAGGATTTGATATTAGTGAGAAATTAGAATTGATTCCAGATAGTATAAAGGTCATTGGACCAAAGATAGTACTGGATTCCATTTCTAAAATACAAACACAAATGTTGGATTTAAAAGAGGTAAAAAGTGATATTGAAACACCATTGAATTTGATTTTACCTGATAGTTCAGAAAATTTGGTGTATTCACATAAAGAAATAATTATAAAAGGAAAAGTAGAGAAATTCTCTGAAGGTCTCATTGAAATCCCTGTTGACATTATAAATATTCCAAGCGATCTTAAAATAAATTTTTTTCCAAAAACAATTGGCTTGTCTTATTACACCAGTTTAAGCAATTTCAATCAGGTCAATAAAAATGAGTTTATCATTGAATGCGATTTTAAAAATTTAATTGAAGGCAGAACATATCTGGAAGCTTCCTTAGTTAAATATCCTTCCAAGGTTAAGAATGTGAAACTGAATCAAAAACGAATAGAATTTATAATTTCGGAATGACTATTGTAGGATTAACAGGAGGAATAGGCAGTGGAAAAACAACTGTTGCGAACTTTTTTAAGGAATTAAATGTACCTGTTTACATTGCTGATGAGGAGGCAAAAAAACTGATGAACAGATCAAAAGTCCTAAAACGAAAAATAAAAAAAGTTTTTGGAGATGAGGCTTACGTAAACAGTGAATTGAACCGGCCTTTTATAGCTTCAAAAATATTTAACGACAAATCCTTATTAGAGCAAATGAATGCCATTGTGCATCCAAAAGTGGCAAAGCATTTCCTTAAATGGCTCGCTAAACAAAAGGATCCATATGTAATTAAAGAAGCAGCAATACTATTTGAAAATAACAGTTACAAGGAATATGATTATATTATAACTGTTATAGCTGATGAAGATGCTAAAATTAACCGCATTTTAAAAAGAGATATTACATCGAAAATAAAGATTAAATCCATAATGGATAATCAGTGGAAGGATGCGGATAGAATAAAATTATCAGATTTTGTGATAGAAAATAAAACACTAAAAGATACGAAAGAACAAGTGTCAGTCATACATAAAAAACTATTAAAATTAAGTCAATAAATTTAAAATTTAACATTTTTGTTAACGTTAGGTTAAATGGTATGATAACTAAATGTTAAAATGTTAATTTTGAACGATGAGCAAAAAGTTATTCATCTTGCTGGTGTTATTGATGAGCTTATCACTTATAGGCATCATTTTTGTTCAAGCTTATTACATCAATAATACAGTCAAGAACAAGGAAGAACAGTTCTCATTTAGTGTTAATAATGCATTAAAATTTGTTGCCAGAGCAATCGAAGAAAAGGAGTCAAGGCAATATTACTATAGATATCAAAATCTGATAAGTAATACAGATAAGGCTGACTCGATTGCAATAAGAGAATTGTTCATTAGGCAGGAGGATGAAGGATTAAATGAAACGCTTATATATAGAAATGGGATTTTAGAAGAAAATTTTAAACTCTCAACATCGCTCTTTGACATAGGTTTAGACACGGATAGTATTACATTAAAAAGGTTAACCAATAGAAGGGAAACTACAATATACTCTGGAAGTACCATTGATAATGAACTAGATTTAGATCCAATAAAGAGTTTATTAAATATTGGCAGAATGTCAGATGTTGAAAAGTCCCAATTTGAAACGGCTTACAGAGATCTAATAAAACGGAAACCAATTCATAAACGGGTCTCTGAAAATGAAATTAGGCGATTATTAGATTTACGCCTCCAGCAAGAGGATTTAAAACTTAATTATGAATTTGCCATTTATAGCAGAGATCTTGCAACAAAGGTTCAGTCAGATAATTTTGAGTATACAAAAAGATCGACATTCGGGACACCTATTTTTTTGGATAACGATAAACAAAGTGACTTTAATTTATTAGTTAATTTTCCTAATCGTAAAAAGTTTATTTTATCTTCAATTTTAGGTATGGCAGTTTTATCAGTGCTTTTTACTGGTATTATTTTCATAGCTTTTACAACAGCTATCTATCAATTGATCAAACAGCGTAAAATCTCTCAAATTAAAACAGATTTCATTAATAACATGACACATGAGTTTAAAACGCCTATAGCCACTATAAATTTGGCTTTAGACGCTATCAAAAATCCTCAAGTAATTGATGATAAAGAGAAGGTTGCACGTTATTTGTCTATGATAAAGGAAGAGAACAAACGTATGCATGCGCAAGTTGAAAATGTATTAAGGATTTCAAAACTGGAAAAAAATGAATTAAACATTAGTAAGGATAGAGTGGATTTGCACGACCTAGTTGAAGAAGCCATTGCTCATGTCGAGCTAATAGTTGAAGACAGGAATGGTTATATTAAATCAGAATTAAATGCAGAGCATTCAACTGTTTTGGCTAATGAAAGTCACTTTACGAATGTCATCATCAATATACTTGATAACGCTGTAAAATATTCGCCGGAAGAACCTAAAATTAAAATTTATTCGGAAAATATTGGTAACAGTATCATTCTGAAAATAAGTGATAAAGGCAGTGGAATGAGCAGCGCAGCACAAAAAAGAGTGTTTGAAAAGTTTTATAGAGAACACACGGGTGATATCCATAATGTAAAAGGCCACGGATTGGGTCTGGCCTATGTAAAAAGAATAGTAGAAGACCATCATGGTCAAGTATCAGTAGAAAGTGAAAAAGGAAAAGGTAGTACCTTTACAGTAAAATTACCATTAATATCATAATTAAATGGAAGAGCAAAAAAAGAAAATATTATTAGTAGAAGACGATCCTAATTTCGGGACGGTCTTGAAAGACTATTTATCCATGAATAACTACGATGTTGTTCATGCTAAAAATGGTATGGAAGGTTTTGAAAAATTTAAAAAAGATGATTACGATCTATGTATTTTAGATGTAATGATGCCATATAAGGACGGATTTACACTTGCAAAAGAAATACGAGAAAAAAATAAAGATGTTCCGATCATTTTCTTGACAGCCAAAGCCATGAAGGAAGATGTTCTAAAAGGTTATAAAGTAGGAGCAGATGATTATTTAAATAAACCTTTTGATAGCGAAGTGCTATTAATGAAGATAAAAGCTATCATTCAACGTAAGGCATCTGATAGTGTAGCAGACAGCAAGCAATTCGAGTTTAAAATAGGTGGGTTTGAATTAAATTCTAAGCTTCGTTTTTTGAGCTATAAAGGAGGTAAACAAGTTAAGTTGTCGCCTAAGGAAAATGAATTATTAAGATTATTGGCTTTACATGAGAATGATCTGATGCCGAGAGAATTGGCATTAACAAAAATTTGGAGAGATGATAACTATTTCACTTCACGAAGTATGGATGTTTATATAGCTAAATTACGTAAATACCTTAAGCTGGATGAAAACGTTGAAATAGTGAATATTCATGGTGAAGGATTTAGATTGGTTGTAAATCAAAAAGCTTAGATCAAAAAAGATACTTAGAAAAAAAACCAGCTGAAAAAGCTGGTTTTTTTATTAAACACTAAAATTATTAATTCTAACTATAAATTTCCTTTTTGTATTTATAAGGGACTATATTCAGCATGCCTTTAGTAATTGCCTCCTCATTTAAAGGAATCAAATGATGATAACGTTCCGGTAACGATTTTTTTAATCCTTCTATGACGTTTTCAAGTTTAACGATAGGCTTGATTTTAAGAAAACCTCCAAGGACGACCATATTGAAAATTTTCTTATTTCCCATTTCGGCAGCCAGTTTATTTCCTTCTATTTGATATATTTTTATATCTGTTCTTGTTGGGTGATGTGAAATACCATTTGGATCGTAAATTAAAACACCTCCAGGCTTGACGCTTTTTTCAAACTTATCCATGGATTGCTGATTTAAGATAATAGCAGTATCATATACCTTTAAGTATGGTGAGCTAATTCTTTCAGTACTTAATATTACGGTTACGTTTGCCGTTCCACCACGCATTTCCGGGCCATAGGAAGGCATCCAGCTAACTTCTTCATCTTGCATGATTCCGGAATAGGCCAAAATTTTACCCATTGATAAAACACCTTGTCCACCAAATCCGGCTATAATTATTTCTTCGGTCATAATAGCTTATTTTAATTTTCCATCAACTTTTATATCTCCAAGCGGGAAATATGGGAACATATTTTCTTCCATCCAAATATTAGATTCATTCGGAGTCATTTTCCAACCAGAATTACAGTTAGAAACAATTTCAACAAAGGATACTCCTTTTTTTAGTCTTGTATTTTCAAACGCTTTTTGAATTGCTTTTTTAGCTTTTCTTACGTGTTTATGGGTATGAACAGATTGTCTGGTAACATAATAAGTACCAGGAAGATTAGCTACTAATTCTGTCATTTTTAATGGGGATCCCATTGTTTCAATTTCCCTTCCATAAGGTGAAGTCGATGTTTTCATACCTGCCAATGTGGTAGGAGCCATTTGCCCACCAGTCATGCCATAAATGCCATTATTTACAAATATAATTACAATATTTTCTCCTCTGTTGCAAGCAATGAATGGTCTCAGCTGTTCCAATAGCTGCCAGATCACCATCACCCTGATAAGTAAACACGTATTTTTCTGGCCATAATCTTGAAATAGCAGTTGCCAAGGGCTGGTGCACGTCCATGAGCAGCCTGAGTAATATCAATATTCATGAAGTCATAAGCTAACACAGAACATCCTACAGGAGCAACACCAATTGTATCCTCTACAATACCCAATTCATCAATAACTTCCATGGTTATATTGTGAGCTGTACCATGTCCGCATCCTGGACAATACGACAGCGTAGCATCTGTCATTAATTTTGTTTTACAGAATACTTGATTCTCTGGTTTTATTATGTCTAGTATGTCCATGTTCTATTATTTTTTGTTCTAAAGCTTCTAATACTTCTTCAGGTGTATGAATAATTCCACCTGTTCTACCAAAATGTTCAACAGGTACCTTATGTTCAACAGATAGTCTTACATCCTCTACCATCTGTCCGGCATTAAGTTCAACACTCAAAATACCTTTCACTTGATCGGCTAATTCAAATAACTCTTGTTTAGGAAATGGAAATAAAGTTATTGGTCTTAACAGACCGGCTTTTATTCCTTTTTTTCTTGCTAATTCCACCGCTTTTTGTGCGATTCTGGCACTGGAACCATAAGCTACGAACAGATATTCTGCGTCATCACATTGAAATTTTTCATAACGCAGATCTTCTTTTTCCATCTGATCATATTTCTTCAATAACCTATGAACTCTGGCTTCCATTTTCTCAGATTGAAGATCTAAAGATGTAATAATATTTCGTTCACGATTGGTTTTCCCTGTTGTTGCCCAACTACCATATCGTTTTATTATTTCTTTATCTGTAAGACGTGGTTTTTGATCTTTAAGAGAAACTTTTTCCATCATTTGACCAATCAATCCATCTGAAAGTATTAAAACAGGCGCCCGATATTTAAATGCTATATCGAATGCATCTTCTACAAAATCCGACATTTCTTGAACAGAAGAAGGTGCTAAAACATACAACTTATAATCGCCATGTCCACCGCCTTTGACCGATTGGAAATAATCTGCCTGAGATGGCTGGATCGTTCCTAATCCAGGTCCTCCTCTCACTACATTCACTATGACTGCAGGCAATTCAGCACCTGCGAGATATGATATTCCTTCCAGCTTCAAAGATATTCCAGGACTGGAGGATGAGGTCATGACTTTTTTCCCCGTACTGGCACCACCATATACCATGTTAATAGCGGCTATTTCACTTTCTGCCTGTAATACGACCATTCCTGTTCGTTCCTCCGGCTTTTCAGTCATCAGGTATTCAATTACTTCTGATTGAGGAGTAATAGGGTAACCAAAATAACCATCGACTCCAGCTCTAATTGCAGCTTCGGCCAATGCTTCATTACCTTTCATTAATTTTATTTCTGCCATTTTAGTACGCTTTTAATTTATTCGGTAACTTTTATCCTGTAAACTGAAATTGCCCTGTCCGGGCAAACTAGTGCACAATTTGTACAACCTGTGCAGGCTTCCGGATTACTCATGTAAGCATAATGATAACCTTTACGATTCACTTCATTAGACATGCTAATTACGTTATCAAGGCAAACAGGTATGCAAACTTCGCAACCTTTACACGTTTCGGTATCTACAACGATAGCTCCTTTTACTTTTGCCATATTAATAATTTTATATGTAAATGTAGATTGGTATTTTAATTATCCTCAAATTTATGAGTAATTTACTGCATAAAGTATGATAAATATCAATTTTTCAGATTAGTCATCAATAATATCTTCGAGGTTTTTGATTATGGTAGAGACTTCACATTCGTAATCAAACCATAAGATAGAAGGATCTTTCCTGAGCCAAGTAAGTTGACGTTTAGCAAATCGGCGAGTATTCTTTTTTATTTCAGAAATGGCAAAATCCAAAGACCATTCATTGTTTAAAAAATGAAACAATTCTTTATAACCAACAGTATTCAAGGCATTTAAATTTTGCTTGCTTAGTAGGTTTTTAACCTCGTTCAATAAACCATTGTTCATCATAACATCAACCCTTCTATCGATTCTTTGATAAATTATTTCTCTGTCGGCATTTAAGCCAATAGTTATAGTTTTAAAAGTGCGTTTAGGTTTGTCCTTATTTAAAAAAGAAGAGTAGGGTTGTCCGGATCCTATACAAATTTCGAGGGCACGAATAACGCGATGTGGATTATCTATTGCAATGGTGTTATAGGTGTCAATATCCAGTTCTTTAAGCTGAAGTTGTAAGCTATTTAGACCTTTGGTTTTTAGTTGTTTGTTAAGATTTTCTCTTATGGTTGGATCAATATCTGGAAAATAATCCAACCCTTTAGTAACTGCATCTACATACAAACCTGAACCTCCAACCATAATTACAGTATGATGAGTTTTAAATAGAATATCTAACAGCTCAATAGCATCTTTCTCAAAAGCTCCAACATTATAATGATCTTTTACAGATTTATGATGAATAAAATGATGTTTTACTGATGCCAACTCGGTTGGAGTAGGAGCGGCAGTGCCTATTTCCATTTCTTTAAAGAATTGCCTGGAATCTGCTGATATAATTTCGGTTTTAAAATACTGAGCTAATTTTATACTTAAGGCCGTTTTTCCAATTCCAGTTGGACCAACTATTGAAATAAGTGTTTTATGACCTTGTATTGGTTTAATAATTTATTTTATTGGTTTAAAAGATTAAAATCAGCCAATTTCAGCACCGCAAACATAGCAGTATTTGGCTTCTTTTCTAACATCACTAGTCAGGCAGGAAGGGCATGTCTTAACTTCAGTAAGTATTACATCTTCCCTTTTAATTTCTTTTTTTTGTGAAGCAAATTCCGCAGATACAATTCCGGTAGGAACAGCAATAATACCATACCCTATGATCATGATCATAGAAGCTATTAATTGTCCTAATGGGGTTACTGGGGCAATATCTCCATAACCAACCGTTGTTAGAGTAACAATGGACCAATACACACTTCTAGGGATGCTAGTAAAGCCGCTACCTTGTTCGCTTTCAACAAGATACATTATAGTTCCTAGAATCACACATAGGATAACTACAAACGACACAAACACCGCTATTTTTACTTTACTGGCTTTTAATGCTTTTATAAAATTATTCGATTCACCCATAAATCGTGCTAATTTTAAAATTCTAAACACGCGCATTAAACGTAATGCTCTTAATGCGACCAATGAATGAGAACCAACAAGAAAGAACGATAAATATTTAGGAATGGTAGATAATAGATCTATTATTCCATAAAAGCTAAAAATATATTTCTTTGGGTTCGAATTAGTTATAATTCTAAGGATATACTCTATAGTAAATAAAATTGTTATAATCCATTCTGCAATATTTAAAAAAGTGTGGTATTTCTTATCTATCCATACTACACTTTCCAGCATAACTAATATTATACTGGCTATAATAACAGTAAATAGAATTAAATCAAATAATTTCCCAACCGGCGTATCTGAATGGTAAATTATCTTATAAATTTTAGCTTTCCAGCGTTTATCAAAGAATTTATTCATTATATCAAATGTAATGAAAAGAATAAAAAACTTCTATAATTTTAAAATTTTAAGTCTTTTGTTCCTGCGCATGTAATTTTGAATGATATGTTGAGTATCCCTATTATTTTGCATTGGGGTTATAAGCGATTTTAATATTTCAAAATTATTGATCTGGTAGTTGAGATTAAAAAACCCTAAACCTTGAAACACGCCATTTTCAATGAGAATGGCACTTCTTTCATCAATGTCCCTTCCTCTGTCAACAATGACCATATTTGTATTTTGATAGCTATTTTTTTCTAATAACGAGTGCACACGTATATTATAGTCCTCAGGGAACTCTTTTTTTATACAAGCACCTCCACACGAGTGTATTGAGTAATTAAAGCAACTACTCTTGGTGTCATAAAGTCCGGTTAGTTTTTGACATAATTTATAATCTTCAACAGATTTGAATAAAAAGCTTTTTGCACTTTGCCTGTTGCTAAACGTTGTTATTGGATTTTTTCGACCGTCTACCTTATCAATTTTCAAATTGATATACCCATCGTTGTCAATAAAACTATACAAGGCATGTGTAAAAATTGTTCTTCGTAAAGCTCTGTTGTAAATTGGTTTGTTCTTTTTGATTTCTTCACTTTCTTTTAAAAGCGCAACCAATTCACTGCCCGTTTTATCATAGGTAACTGTAGAAACCTGAAGCTGTATTTTTTTTGCCTTAGGACTAGGACTTGTAAAATGCTGATTGATCCGTTTTTTGATGTTCTTACTTTTTCCTATATAGATTATCTCGCCATCCGATTTATGAATGTAATATACTCCTGTTTCAGAAGGAAGTTGTTCAATTATATCTATGTGACGAGGTTCTAACTGATATTTGGGTTCTAACCTGATGGATTCCTGAACGATCCCTTTATGAGTATCTTTATCCAATAACATCTGAAAAAGTTTTACTGTCGCTTGTGCATCTCCTGCGGCTCTATGCCTGTCACTTACCGGAATACCAAGTGATCGTGTCAACTTACCTAAACTATAAGAATGCTGATTAGGTATTAAGCCCTTAGCCAGTTCTACCGTGCACAGTGTTTCACGTTCAAATTTGAATCCTAATCTTTTGAATTCGGTTTTCAAAATTCTGTAATCAAATTTGGCATTATGAGCAACCAGGATGGAATCTTCTGTGATTTCAACAATACGCTTAGCAACCTCATAAAATTTAGGAGCATTGCGTAACATCGTTTTATTGATTCCCGTTAAATTGACTACAAAAGGTTGTATGTCACGCTCAGGATTAATGAGACTAATAAACTGATCAACTACCTTATGGCCATCATATTTGTAGATGGCAATTTCAGTGATGCCTTCCTCATTATACTTTCCACCGGTTGTCTCTATGTCAACAATTGAATACAATTAAGTTAATAGTTAAAAAATAATAGTTAAAAGTTAAATTGTTTTTGATTTCATGGTCTTAATAGTAGAAACTAACATTTTGATTAATTCTTTGTTCAAAGAAGTTAATGAGTTATATGTAGAAGAATCTATATAATCAGTATCATTTAATATTGAAAGCCAATAATCTGTTTCATTCGATTCTTTTAAAGCAATGCTCATTTTACTGATAAAGTCTTTATTTGATTGAGCAAATTCTGCTTCTCGTATATTTGCACCAATTGAAGTTCCGCTTCTTAGTAATTGTTTAGAAACTGAATATTCCTTTTTATTTGATGTAATAAATTTATAAGTTTTAACAATTTGAATTGCGAAATCATAACTTTTATTCCTTAAAATAGAATCTTTCATAAATTATCAACTATTCACTTTTAATTATTAGTTGTTAGTTTCGTTGACCAAATATACTACTTCCAACCCGAATCATGTTACTTCCACATTCAATTGCTAATTGATAATCGCCGCTCATTCCCATAGAAATAACTTGAAAATCAGTGTTATGGGCCTTATGTTGTTTTAAATCATCAAATGCTTTCTTTAAATATAAAAACTCTTTATTGATCTGACTTTCATTATCTGTAAAGGTTGCCATTCCCATGACACCTTTGACCTTGACATGCTTTAATTCTGAAAATTCTTTTGATTTTAAAATATCCATTGCTTCTGATTCAGCCATTCCAAATTTAGAATCTTCCGAGGCTATTTTTATTTGTAATAAACAGCTAATGATCCTGTCATTTTTTTCTGCCTGTTTGTTAATTTCTTGTAGAAGTTTAAAACTGTCAACGCCATGGATTAAACCAACAAAATGTGCCATGTATTTGACTTTGTTAGATTGCAAATGGCCAATCATATGCCATTCAATGTCTTTTGGTAGTTGTTCATATTTTTCAACCATTTCCTGGATTTTGTTCTCACCAAATATGCGATGGCCTGCATCATAAGCTTCCAAAATGTCGGTTATAGGTTTAGTTTTGGTTACTGCAACCAGGGTGACCTGCTTAGGTAACTGAGATTTTATATTTTGAAGGTTTTGTTTAATTGACATCTTAAAACTCATAAATAGTAATTCCACTCCTTAATTTAGGTAAAATATAAGTGCTTTTTGGAGGCATTTTTAAGCCATCATCAGCAATTTTCTTCATTTGCGAAACAGTTGGGGCATACATACCAAATCCCACCTTATAATTTCCGCTATCTACGCTGCTTTTAATTGTGATCATTTCATTTTGTCCATGAGTGTATGCTATGCGATTCTCATCTCTTAGATCATCGATTCCTAGAATAGGCTTTAGGACGGTCTTGTATAAAATTTGCGGATCCAGGTCATCGAGTGATGTTGTAAATTCATAGTTTGTTTTTCTTAAATACAGAGAATAAAACTCACCATCAAGGTACATGCTAAAATGGTGTGGTTTAGAAGGCTTATAGGGCTTCTGACCTCTGTTCTCTATCCTGTAAAGAGCATCTAATCTGATTAAAAACTCTTCTTTAGTTAATCCGTTGAGATCTGGAACTAATCTATTAAAATCATGGATGATCAAGTTGGATTCAGGAATTAAATAGGACATAAAGAAATTATATGATTCGGTTCCTTTATGATTCGGATTATTTGCCTTTTCATCCTGGTATAATAAATAAGACGACGCAGATCTGTGGTGACCATCTGCAATATAGATAGTATCCATCTTTTTAAATTCATTCTGAATGATCTTCACCGCGGTTGGGTCATCGATCTTCCAGACGTAATGCGTATCCTTGTAGGTCATTGTAAATTCATATTCGGCATGTTTTTTTTGAGCATCTTCTATGACCTTCGCAATAACGCTGTTATCAGGATACGTCAGAAGAACAGGTTCTGCATTGAAACCCACAGTCTTCAAATATCTTTTAAAGGTTTCTTCACGTTTTGCTATAGTATCCTCATGTTTTTTTATTATATCTTTTTCGTAATCTTCTGCGCTCGTGGCGCCTATAATTCCTGTAAAAATTTGATTATGACGATCTACAATTTTATAAACATAGAAGGATGCCTTTTTATCCTGTTTAAAAACTTTATCCTCCTTAAACTCCAAATATCTGTTTTTAACCAGATTGTATCGTTCTGCACCCGTGATCACCTGATCGTATTTATAACCGGGATTTACAATATGAAGAAACGAATAGGGATTATAGTTCATTCTGGCTTCACGCTCTTCTATAGTATAACTTTGGTATGATCGCGCAGCTACTAGACCTACCATAGCCCTTGTTGGTCTGACAGCTTTAAATGGAATTACTTTTGCCATATTACCTTAAAAACTGCTTAGAAATATTTTCAGCTTTTCGGCTTTCGGAGTAATCATAAAATCCTTCACCTGATTTGACACCTAGTTTACCTCCACTTACCATATTGACCAGTAAGGGACAAGGTGCATATTTAGGATTTTTAAAACCGTCATACATGACATTTAAAATGGATAAGCAAACATCTAAACCAATAAAGTCAGCTAATTGTAAAGGACCCATAGGATGTGCCATTCCCAGTTTCATGACTGTATCGATCTCTTCAACACCGGCGACTCCATTATATAAGGTTTCTATAGATTCATTGATCATAGGCATTAAAATCCTGTTTGCTACGAAACCCGGATAATCATTGACCTCTACCGGAATTTTTCCTAAAGTTTTAGATAGTTCCATGATGGTCTTAGTCACTTCATCACTTGTGTTATAACCACGAATAATTTCTACTAATTTCATAATAGGAACAGGATTCATGAAATGCATGCCAATAATCATTTCCGGGCGAGATGTTTGAGCTGCAATTTGAGTAATAGAAATTGATGAGGTATTGGTTGCAAGAATTGTATCCTCAGGACAATCTTTATCTAGTTGTTTAAATATTTTAAGTTTAAGATCGATGTTTTCAGTAGCAGCTTCAACCACTAATTTTGCATACTCAACCCCTTCCGTAATATTTGTATACAGTGTGATGTTATTTAAAGTATCTTGTTTTTGAGCTTCGGTGATCTTTTCTTTTGAGACCATCCTGTCTAAATTCTTTGCAATTGTGGTCACACCCTTTTTTAAAGCTTCTTCACTCACATCAATAAGTTGGACTTTAAAACCGGATTGCGCAAATGTATGAGCAATTCCGTTTCCCATAGTTCCAGCTCCAATTACGGCAATATTCTTCATAAAATATTTTATTAAAATTGACTAATTATCATAGTTGCAACTCGTAAAGCTTCAGTGCCATCATGGAGGCTGACAATAGGTTTAGTATTGTTATTTATGGCGTCAGCAAATGTTTCTAATTCATCCAAAATGGCATTATTATTTGAGACATCAGGATTATCAAAATAGATCTGTTTTTTAATTCCTTCGGCATTCTGAAGGATCATGTCAAAATCCCCCGGATTTTCAGGAGCATCTTTCATTTTTACGACCTCACACTTCTTTTCTAAAAAATCGACAGAAATATAAGCGTCTTTTTGAAAGAAACGTGTTTTACGCATATTTTTTAAAGAAATTCGGCTAGCTGTTAGGTTTGCCACACATCCATTTTCAAATTCAATTCGTGCATTGGCAATATCGGGTGTGTCACTAATAACAGAAACACCACTTGCCGATAAAGTCTTTACTTTAGATTTCACCACGCTAAGAATAATGTCAATATCATGGATCATAAGATCTAAAACCACCGGAACATCAGTTCCACGAGGATTGAATTCAGCCAAGCGATGTGCCTCAATAAACATAGGTTTTTCCAACTTATCTTTAACCGCAAGAAAAGCAGGATTAAAACGTTCTACATGTCCCACCTGACCTTTTAAGTTATGTTCTGCCAATAATTGTCTGATATGCTCTGCTTCTTCAACAGTATTGGTAATAGGTTTTTCAATAAAAATATGTTTTCCTTTTGCAATGGCTTTTTTTGCACATTCATAATGAGATAAAGTTGGAGTAACAATATCAACTACATCAACGGCTTCAATTAAGTCATCAATAGAATTAAAATTGTGATATCCCAGTTCTTCACTTACTTTTTTTGCGATGGTTTGGTTTGCATCGTAAAATCCAACAAGTTCGAATTTAGGGGATTGATTTAACAGGCGTAGATGAATTTTTCCGAGGTGACCAGCACCAAGAACACCAGCTTTTAACATAATTTTACATTTTAAACAAAAATAAGATTTTTAAGCATTTTTAATGTCGAAATGAGTAATTAAATCCCTTGAAAATTATATTAAGGAAAATCATAGAACTTTAATTTTATCTTAAAAATGTTTCCTTAAATTTAGCTAATAAAAATAATTCAACTTTGAAGGACACTTATAAGCACAAAGGATTAAGACAACAGTTGGTTAAAACCATAAGAAAGAAAGGAATCAAGGATGAAAAAGTGCTGGAGGCTATTGGTAAAGTACCCAGACATTTATTTATGGATTCGGGTTTTATTGATCATGCTTATCAAGATAAACCATTTCCAATTGCGGCTGACCAAACCATATCTCAACCATATACTGTGGCATTTCAAACGGAATTATTACAAGTAAAAAGTGGTGATAAAATTTTAGAAATTGGAACAGGTAGTGGCTATCAGGCAGCTGTACTAATTGAGCTTGGGGCAAAATTATTCAGTATTGAAAGGCAGCAGGAATTATTCAAAAGAACCAATAAATTTCTGCCTAAGCTGGGTTATCGAGCTAAAAAGTTAATTTTTGGCGACGGTTATATCGGTTTAGCAGAAGAGGCACCTTTTGATGGTATTATTGTTACAGCCGGAGCACCTTTTGTTCCTAAACCACTTTTGAATCAATTAAAGATCGGTGGACGGCTGGTCATTCCTGTTGGAGAAGATACACAAACAATGACTTTATTTATTAGAACAGGGGAGAAGGAGTTCGAAAAACACGAACATGGATCTTTTAGATTTGTCCCTTTGTTAGAAGACAAGAATTAATCCTTTGATTCTGGTAAATATGCCTTTATAGATATTAAGTCATCAAAGTCCTGATTCCATTTAATATTTGAGATATACCAGCGATTATTTTCATTTAATAAATTGATACTGTTTACGGCTTTAAGTTTTTGATCGTTAGTAGAATTGGTGTACTCATAAGTGCTGGATACATTATTCATATGTCTGAATGTACTAATAGCCCTTTCTGTTTCCTTTGCATAAAATCCGTTCTTAAGTAACCATTTCCCATAACTGTTTATATATTCATCAACTGTTAAATAATATTTGGTGTCACCAGACTTCCTTGTTTTTTAAAGTCAGAATGATTTCAGCGTCCTCTTTAAATAAGAATTTAAAAAGTTCCCAGTTTCTTTCTAAATCTTTTCCTCCTGAAATTATTGAATATAAGGCCTTAACGGTACTATCTAAGGACTGTACTTTTTCACTATAGTTTTCTTTAATATCATCCTGAGCATTTACAAATGATATGCTGCAGATAAAGAATGTTAAGATTAATATTTTTTTCATTATATATTATTTAAAAGTTCGATCAAGTTTACAAACTTACACCAAATATAAGGACATCATATAAAAAACCACTTTGGTAGGATCTTAAATAGTCAAAACGCAATATTCTGAATTTCCCCCAGCCAATGTTCTTTAAACCAACCGTATATTCTTGATACGGTTTTTGGTCAACAACAGATAAGGCGTGGGCCCCTAAAACCAGATTAAAATTAAGCTTATTGAGCAAGGGTATCTTATTCAATATATAACCATTAAAATTATGCTCAGCATGAAATTCGGCATATCTATTATTTGTACTCATTGAGTAATATGGTAAATTATTGAATTTATCTAAATAATTACTTTCACCAACATGCGTTTGATTCCCATTAAAATGATGGTAATCCATAAATGCAGCTTCATCAGAATTAAAAAATTCACCAACCTTAAGGTTATATTCAAAATTTCCTTTATTACTGATATCAAAATTTTGAGTTAATCGTGCCTGAATTTGATTGAAGTGGTATTTTGAATTTGAAGCACCAAATCCTTTTTTATAGGTAAGGAATATGGTAGGAAATTTATTATTTACAATGGTTGCTTTACTTCCAGGGTAACTGAAGTAAGTTTGGCCAAATCTGATCCTTCCGGTTAGGTTAAGTTTAAATATATTATGCTTGTCAAAAGGAGCAATCCCAAATGCTGATTCGTCTAAAGGATTATTACTAGTTAAAAAATCATCCGGTTCGTCTGTTACAGACCAGTTAGAATTATTGAAAAGTGGTTTACGTCTTTCAAAACTTAAACTTGAATAAAACCTAAAGCCATTAAACAGTTCCTGGGAATAATTTATTTGACTGAAAAACTTATCATATACTTTCATGTAATTATCCTCAAAGAATAGTGTACTAAAAGAATTTATTCGTTTTGAGATGGGTTCTGCACTGTTAAATTGCTCTACTACTGTCCCTCCCGATAAACCTAAAAAAGGTTTGGAAATATTATTTAATTTGTAGGTTAGACTGCCATTCATCCTGTATCTTTTGTCCGATAGACCAAAATTGTTCTTAAAGGTAATATCAAGATAGCGCCTGTATTCATCAAAATTTTTCCTGAAATTGAAGTTCACATTGCCGTTGTGTCCTTGAACTGTGTTATATGTAAATGTTAAAAGTGGCGGGCTAATCCCAACATTCCAATTTCTGTACGAGTTGGAATAGTTAAATCCTGTTACCAAACCACTTAATTTAAACTTATTTTTTGAAGCATCAACCGAATCCAGATAGGTTTTAGATTTCCTGACTATTTGTATACTATCTTTTCTAAGGTAATCGGTGATTTCTTCATCAGATAGAGGTACCGGACGAATTTTGCTCCAATATGTTGAATCCTTTTTATTTGCCTCCTCTTCAAAGGCAAGCAATTCATTGGAAAATGTTCTTTTATTAAATTCAGGATTAAAATTATAATTACTATAAACTGCTGTAAACCTTCCATCTCCTTTAATTCCTAAAACACTATAACTAAAATCTATACTTTGAGAAATTAGAGCCCAAAGTTTATCGGTTTTTGAATAGGAAAATGACTGCTGGAGCTTTATGGAATCGGCTGCGGGAATTTTAGCTTGCTGTCCTGTAACAACAAGGTCTAACGCATAAAATGACCATTGATCTTCAACAATATAAACGAATCCTGAAAATATACCATCGTTTTTACGTTTGGGAATCACTTTTATTTTATTGATCAGGTTACCATTGTCGTCATAATAATCACCAACTAATTTGTACCGATAGTAATTAAAGGCATAATCAGAAATGGGTGATATGAGCTTGTTTTCAATTTCGATGGTGTTATTATAAAAATTAAAATTCACGTCATTGGCATTGTTAAAACTAAATCCATTGTCATCACCACTTACCTTTGAAGCCAGTATTTTTTCTTTTAATTTATCAGGCCTTTTATATTCAATCTTCGAGATTGTTTCAGATAGATAAATGATACCACTTCTTGTTGAATCAAGTCCGCCTCCAAGATCACCAATATCCTGTCCTAAAATTTTTTCAGGTGCATTTTTTATCCGTATTAATCCGCGGGAATAAAAATCGGCTTTAAAGGCATCATATTTTGATAGATTCTTTCTTCTATTCTTTATAGCCATCCTAATAATTCTATCTGCAGGATTGTCTTGAACATTAATAACGACCTCATTCAACGAAACATTTTCTTCTTCCATAACAATATTGAGTTCATAAGGAAAAGAACTTATTTCTATTGGTCGTTTAATTGTCTTATAACCTAAATATTGAAAAACAATAGTGTACGCTTTAGGATCAGATACTAAAAGTTCATAAACACCTTCGGAATTGCTGGCAGTTCCCTTATAGGTATTTTCAATATAGATATTTACAAATGGCAGTAGTTCATTTTTATCGTTTTTAACGATTCCTTTGATTTGAGAGAACGATTGAAGTGTTATTAATAAAAAAAGAAACAGAAAAAATCTCAACTTCATTTGTGAAAGTTAGGGTTAGTGTCGTTAACGGGTAAACGTAATAATAATTGTAGTAAGATAAACGGTAAGCATGTTAATCATTTAAAATTTTTCTTTATTCTGTCCAAATTCCTCTTATTATCCCTATCCTTTATGGTTTCTCGCTTATCATAGATCTTTTTACCTTTGGCAAGTGCTATGATAAGTTTTGCATATCCCTTATCATTAATAAATAATTTCAAAGGGACAATTGTTAAACCCGAGTTTTTTACTTCTTTATAAAGTTTTTTTAGTTCTTTTTTGTTAAGCAATAACTTCCTCTCAGCTGTTGGTTTATGATTAAAATAAGTGCCATAAATGTACTCTTCAATAGACATATTAACTACAAACAATTCCCCTTTATCATTAAACTCACAAAAACTTTCCGCTATGGACGCTTTACTGTTTCTGATCGATTTAATTTCAGTTCCGGTCAACACTATACCCGCAGTGTACTTATCAAGTATTTCGTACTGAAAGCGAGCTTTTTTGTTTTGTATGTTAATATTTTTTTGCATTCAGCCAAAGGTAATAATTTAACCCTAATTTAATATTATTGTTAAGTATTAAGTAGCTTTACGACCTATGTTAAAAATTATGATGAACCGAGTATTTTTTTATTGCGTAATATTTATTATAAGTTGTTTGTCTTGCAAGCAAAAAGAAACCAGGAAAAGTTTGGCCAATTATGTTATCAATGAATCCATTGTGCTTTCTGGCGGGGATAAAATAAAAAATTCATCTATATCATTTCAATTCAGGGATAAGGATTATAGAGCCATAAGAAATAATGGTTCGTTTATTTTAGAAAGGGGTTTTATAGATTCGACCAGAGTGATAAGAGATGAACTTTCAAACTCTGGATTTAAGAGATTTATCAATGACAAACTTCAGAATCTTCCCGATAGTATTGCTGATAATTTTGCAAATTCGGTGAATTCTGTTCATTATTTTTCGGTGCTTCCCTTTGGTTTAAATGATACTGCTGTTAATAAGCAGTATTTGGGTTTGACAACTATAAAGAATAAAGAATATCACAAGATTAAAGTGACTTTTGATGAAACTGGTGGTGGAAATGATTTTGAAGATGTCTTTATTTATTGGGTTGAGAAGGAAGATAATAAAGTTGATTATTTAGCCTATTCGTTTCATGTTAATGGCGGAGGAATGCGATTTAGAAAAGCTTTTAATGAAAGATATATAGAGGGAATCAGATTTGTGGATTACGAAAACTATAAACCAAAAGAAAAGGAAGCTAAGTTGACAGAATTAGATCGAATGTTTGAAAAAGATAAACTTATCTTACTGTCAAAAATAGAATTAGAAAATGTATTAGTTGAGTAGAGGTTGATAGTATCTCTATATTTATTAATACTAGTTGTTTTTAATCTTTGTTTTTTCTCTTTTTCTTAACCTTTGAATTTTTTCCCTACTCAAAACTTTATTCCTTTCCAGTGAAGCAAAACGTTCATCCAGATTTACATCGATAGTCTTTATTTTCTTAAAATTGAATTTAATTTTGTTATTCTTAATCTCAAGAATATTCCCATTGATGGATTTGAGTTTAAAAACACCATCGTCTTCTGTTCGTGCAAACTGAATTAAATTATCGTCCTTATCATAAAGCTCCAAATTTAAAGGTCGGTTTCTGCAACAGGAAAGATCTATTTTGCCATCCAAATAAATAATTGGTCTGCCTTTTTCAACCGCTTCGTATTTAATGGAGTCAATAGAAATATTTAATGGAACAAGTCTGCCATCATTTTTAGCAATTAATTTTACAGGAGCCTTTAAAATATTTACTTTTCCATCAATAGAGGTAAGTTTAACAATTACACCTTCTTTTTTCTGATCTAGATCAATCCAATAAGCAGGATCTTGATACTCCTTTTTTGTTTGCGCAAATGAAAGAGAAAAAAAACTAAAAACAATGGCTAAAATTACTATTCGTTTCATTGGAATCGCATATAAGTTATATATTGTAACATTCTAAAGATTAAAGGTATACACCAATTTCAAATGTAAGAAAATAAATAAACTAAAAATAGAACTCTTATTTATTTTGATATGGGATTATTTTTGAGAATTTACAATTTCAGATTGTTGAGATGATTCATATTGACGGTCAATTGGCTTTTTATATACACCCATATAGGCATATCGCTCATCTGCATTACCGTCGAAGGTTAGAAGTTTTGAGAAATTAAATTTGATCCTCCCTTTACTTATCTCAATTATGTTACCGTTAATACTTTTTACTTTAAAATTACCTTTAATGTCAGTTTTAGCTATTTGAGTTAAATTACCCTTAGAATCATAAAATTTTATTGAAATAGGAGAAGGATAGCAACACGACATATCAATTTTACCTCTAAAATATATCATTAACCTTCCTTTTGAGTCATAAGAGGCGGCAATACTATTTATTTTAATGTCCATATCAGGGATACCTTCATAGGTCTCTGTTATTAACTTAACTGGTAATAAATAGTTGTGAGGTTTGTCCTGCCTATCTATAAATACAAAAGGAGTATCTTGAAAATCGGAACTTTCTTCTATGTTTATAACTAAATCGGTTGGATAATCTTTAAAATTGATCCAATTTTCTTGAGCATTCAATAAAATTGACGTAAGAAGAAAAGCTGAGAATAATATAATTTTTTTCATGACTTGGGGACATTTACCCAAAGATAATAAATCACATACCGTGCCAAACAAAATAATAGATAAGCCGTATTTTTATTCGCTTAATGGTCAAAATATACAAAAAAAATCGATAACTGGTACTATTCAATCACTAATAGAGAATCATATAAATCCCCTTCTTGACCATTAATAATGTAAAGATTGGAATTATTGGAGTCTTCAATTTGATCATATTTTTCCTGATCAATTATTTTATTTACTAATCCAGGTATCGTATTACTATGTCCTACAATTAACACTGTTTTTCCGCTAGTGCTCTTCAAGAAGTTGGTTAGATCGAAATTTTCCGGGTCGTATATCTTTATTGCTAATTGCTTCTGTTCTGAAATAGGATGCACTGTTTCCCTTGTCCTGTTATAATCTGTTGAATAGATGGCATCAAAAGAGATGTTTTCAAATGTTTTTGCCCATTTTTGAGCTCTTTTTAACCCTGTTTCGTTAAGATGTGGATCCTGATCATGAATATCACTTCTATCCTTTTCTGCATGGCGGATCAAGTAGTAGTAGGAAGTAGTAGTCTGCTGTTCTTTTACTTTTTGTGAACATGACTGAAAAACCACGAAAATTGAGAGAAGCCAAAAAAATGATAATTTCATAATAAAAAATTAAGCTAATTCTAAGGCTATTTCCACCATTCCCTTAAAAGTGGTTTCTCTTTCCTTGGTCGTAGTGCGCTCTCCTGTTACAAGGGAATCAGAAATAGTCAATATGGCCAATGCATTTACATTGTGTTTAGCTGCAACTGTATATAATCCAGCAGCTTCCATTTCTACACACAGCACTCCAAATTTTGACCATTTTTTATACGATTCAAAATCATCTGCATAAAACTCATCACTCGTAAAGACATTTCCTGCCTTAACTTCAATATTTTTCTTTTTTGCTGCTTCAACTGCTTTCATGAAAAGACCAAAATTAGCGGTAGGGGCATAGTCTGCACCTCCAAAACGAAGCTCATTGACGCCAGAATTAGAAGAAGCAGCCATGGCCAGAACTACATCGCGGATCTTGATGTCATTTTGATACGAACCTGCACTGCCAACACGAATTAGGTTTTTTACGCCATAGGCATTAATAAGCTCATGTGCATATATTGATATGCTTGGCACACCCATACCTGTTCCCATAACCGAAATGCGTTTGCCATTATACATACCTGTGAAACCTAACATATTTCTAACAGTATTAAAACAGACAGGATCTTCAAAAAAAGTATCCGCTATCCATTTTGCACGCAGTGGATCACCAGGTAGTAATATAGTTTCGGCAATTTCACCTTT
This sequence comes from uncultured Flavobacteriaceae bacterium, assembly GCA_963722665.1. Lineage (GTDB taxonomy): Bacteria > Bacteroidota > Bacteroidia > Flavobacteriales > Flavobacteriaceae > Site-B1. Next base: position 55,503 of record CAVRNW010000043.1, on the reverse strand, counting down.
TTTGGCTTCAATATGTACACTCATAGTTAAGTCAATTAATTAATAGTCTGTTTCGGATTTTGTATTAGAAACAATTGCAATTCCTGAAGAGGTTCCCAGTCTTTCTACTCCTAAATCTATATACTCTTGGGCTGTTGTAGAATCTTTTATGCCACCCGATGCTTTAATTTTCATTTTTGAACCGGCAATACTTTTCATTAATTTTATGTCTTCAACAGATGCTCCTCTGGTTCCGAATCCCGTTGAGGTTTTGATAAAATCGGCTTTTGCACTTAAAGCGAGTTTACTTGCTTTGATGATCTCTTCCTCACTTAAATAGCAAGTTTCGAGAATTACCTTAAGATTTTTTCTTGGCATTAACCTTTTAATAGAACGAATCTCTCTTACTACTCTTTTGTATTTCTTACTTTTTAAGAAACCAACATTAATGACCATATCTATTTCATCGGCTCCATCTTTAATTGCTCGTTTCGCCTCATATAATTTAGCCTTAGCACTCATCGCTCCAAGAGGGAATCCTATAACACTGCATACTTTTACATCTGATTTTCTAAGTTCTTTTTTGGCCAGTTTAACGTAGCAACTATTAACACAAACTGAAAAAAAGTTATGTTCTTTTGCTTCATTACAAAGATGAATAATATCTGAAATTGTTGCTGTCGACTTTAAGAGCGTATGGTCTATAAATTTATTTAATTCCATTTCGTAAAATTAGTATTTTTAAAGGTTTGACATATGATTTTAATCAGAATAGTTATAAAAAAAAAGCAACGTTTCTCTTTAATCAAGATTCACGTTGCTTTCTAACTAACCAACCATTATGAAAACGGTTCAATGTGTGTAACTATTGCACACATGACTTTTATAATTCTTCCTCGACTAGGTCACCTTGATTTCTAAATACTAATTTATCATCAAAAGCATCTAATAAGATGATACTATCTGTTGTAACTTTTCCAGAAAGTATTTCTTTACTTAATTCATTCAACACTTCTTTCTGAATCACTCTTTTTACAGGTCGTGCTCCATATTCTGGATTGTATCCTTTTTCGGCTAAATAGTTTATAGCTTCTTGAGTTGCATCAAATGTGATGCCTTGTTTAGCAATCATTTTTGTGACTCCTTTTAATTGTAATCCAACAATATCTGTGATGTTTTCTTTACTTAAAGGTGTAAACATGATAGTGTCATCAATTCTATTTAGAAATTCTGGTCTAACACTTTGTTTTAATAAAGCCAACACATCAACTTTTGCTGCTTCAATAGCTGAATCTATGTCTTTTGTCGCTTCAAAACGTTCTTGAATAATTTGACTTCCCATATTAGAGGTCATAATAATTATTGTGTTTTTAAAATCTGCAACACGACCTTTATTATCTGTTAAGCGACCTTCATCTAATACTTGTAATAAAATATTGAAAGTATCTGGATGTGCTTTTTCAATTTCATCCAATAACACAACAGAATATGGTTTTCTTCGAACCGCTTCGGTTAATTGTCCACCTTCATCATAACCAACATATCCTGGAGGTGCTCCAACCAATCTACTTACAGCATGACGTTCTTGATATTCACTCATATCAATTCGTGTCATGGCATTTTCATCATCAAATAAATATTCTGCCAATGCTTTAGCTAATTCTGTTTTACCAACTCCAGTTGTTCCTAGGAATAAAAAGGTTCCAATTGGTTTTTGTGGATTTTGTAAACCTGCTCGACTACGTCTAACAGCATCACTTACAGCTACAATGGCTTCTTCTTGTCCAACTACACGTTTGTGCAATTCATCTTCCAGTTTTAAAAGTTTTTCGCGATCACTTTGAAGCATTTTCGTAACAGGAATTCCTGTCCATTTGGCAACTACTTCAGCAATATCCTCATAAGTCACTTCTTCTTTTATTAGAGACGTTTCAGCTTGCTCTTGTAATTGTTTTTGAAAAACTTCAAGTTGTTCTTGTGCTTCTTTTATTTTTCCATAACGTAATTCGGCTACTTTACCATAATCACCATCACGTTCAGCTCGTTCTGCTTCAAGTTTAAAATTTTCAATATTAGATTTAATCTGTTGAATATTATCAACAACTTCTTTTTCACTTTTCCATTTGGCATTTACTTCATTGCGTTCTTCTTTTAGATTTGCTAAATCAGACCGTAATGATTTTAATTTAGACTCGTCTTTTTCACGTTTAATGGCTTCAATCTCAATTTCCAATTGCATTATTTTTCGATCCAAAACATCTAATTCTTCTGGTTTAGAATTGATTTCCATTCGTAATTTAGAAGCAGCTTCATCCATTAAGTCAATAGCTTTATCTGGTAAGAATCGATTGGTAATATATCGTTGAGAAAGTTCAACAGCACCAATAATAGCTTCATCTTTAATTCGAACTTTGTGATGTGTTTCGTATTTTTCTTTAATACCACGAAGAATAGAAATTGCACTTTCGGTATCTGGTTCATCAACCATTACTTTTTGAAAACGTCGTTCTAAGGCTTTGTCTTTTTCAAAATATTTTTGATATTCATCTAAAGTAGTTGCTCCAATAGCACGTAATTCACCTCGAGCTAATGCAGGTTTTAAAATATTTGCAGCATCCATGGCTCCTTGTCCACCACCAGCACCAACCAGTGTATGAATTTCGTCAATAAACAAAACAATATCTCCATCACTTTCTGTAACTTCTTTAATGACTGCTTTTAATCGTTCTTCAAATTCACCTTTATATTTAGCACCAGCAATAAGTGCTCCCATATCTAAAGCGAAAATTTGCTTGTCTTTAAGATTTTCAGGAATATCTCCATCAATAATTCTATGTGCTAAACCTTCTGCAATAGCAGTTTTACCAGTTCCTGGTTCACCAACCAGAATTGGATTGTTTTTGGTTCTACGTGATAAAATTTGAAGAATTCTACGTATTTCCTCATCACGACCAATTACAGGATCTAATTTTCCGTCTTTGGCTAATTGGTTTAGGTTTTTAGCATATTTGTTTAGAGCATTATAGGTTTCTTCTTGACTTTGAGAGGTTACTCGATCTCCTTTTCGTAATTCATCAATAGCTAGCTTGTAATCCTTTTTCGGTAACGCCTTGATCTTTTAATATTTGAGCAATTTTGCTTTTGGTTTTAAAAATTCCAAGTATTAAATGTTCAATAGATACAAAATCATCATTCATTTTTTTAGCAATGATTGATGCTTCATTTAATGCTTTGTTTGCTTCACGAGACAACATGATGTCTCCTCCAGAAACTTTTGGGAAACTTTCTAGTTCCTTATCTAAAATTTGTTGTAACATAGTTACATTCACATTCAATTTTTTTAAAATGAATGGTAACACGTTTTCATCAACAGTAAAAATGGCTTTAAAAATATGCTCATTTTCTATTTGTTGATGACCAAACTCTTGAGCAAGTTGTTGAGCTTGCTGAATGGCTTCTTGCGATTTAATTGTATAATTATTAAAGTTCATAATTTTTTATTTCTTTTTCTATTCAATTGATACAATTCAATAATCTTACCAATGCAGTATTAAAGACAAAATGTCTATTTCAAGCAGTAATAGCGTGACTTTTAGTCAGTTTGTAAGGAATAGAAATTACTTTAGACTATTTTTGGGTTCACATTTAAATTTTTAAAATTAATGGGTTTTATAGATAAGTTATTTGGAGGTTCTAAAGAGTTTAAAGAAGAAAAGGTTTTGCCTTGGATTCCTTTAAATGATGTTCAACAATTAAACCATATTGAAGAAAAATCTAAAACAAAAACTCAAGTAATTTTTAAACATTCTACACGATGTGGAATTAGCAGAATGGTTATCAATCAGTTTGTAGACAACTATAATTTTACCGAAAAAGATTTAGACTTATATTATTTAGATTTGTTGAGTTTTAGAGATGTATCTGATGAAGTTGGTTACAAATTTCAAGTATTACATCAATCTCCGCAAATGCTGGTAATTAGGAATGGGATAGTAGTGGCGCATAGTTCTCATGGAGAAATAAATTCAATTGATTTAGGCAGATTTCTTTAATAACTCATGAATATTTTTAATAAGTGAGCTATCGATTTTTAGCTTTGATATTTATCCACCAAAATTATAAGAATTAATAATATTTTTGAGTTTCATTTTAAGATCCTCCCCAGTATCATAAACCATTTGTTCATTGTTAGGAAAGGGGACCATTCTATTGTTAATGATATTCAGATCTTCTTGCGTTAACGCCCTTTTATCACCTCTAAAAGTTCCGAAAATATTTTCAAAAACAAATCCACTATCAATGGGGAATCTATCTAAAACTTGATTTGAAATTAAATCTATATATACAACATCGGCCAATATTTGGGTTGATTTTGTTTGTAGGGATTCCATGTATCTTGCATTGATATTCACGAATTTATCCACTTTTATGTCATTGCCAAGACTGTCCTTCATTACATTGCCATTACCATCCAATTGATATTCCCAGCCATCCTTAATTTCTTTTTCTCTTAAGAATTCTCTCTCACTCACTTGTTCAGGAGAAATATTAATTTGCTTTAACTGTAATTGCATAGAATAATCATAGTTGATACTTTGATTTGGGTTTGTGTGATAAACCGTCCAAAATTTGTTGAGACCATAGGTGTCAAAATTTAAAAGATCGTCCTCCAATCGTTGTGGAATTATCTGCTGGGTTTGATTCTCAATAGTTACTTTAACATAGTTAGAGCCTTTGTCATGAGCCTCCTGCATTAGTATTCTTGTATTTTTAAAGTTTGGATTTATTGTTTCTATATACTTCAATTCCTGGTAAGCCTCTCTTATTTTCCATTTGTCATACGATTTTAATAAATCTGATCCTTTTTTATAAAGATAATCCGAAGTTTTGCTTCGATAACTCACCATATCATCACTATAATCTCTGAACTTAAATTGAACATTTTTGCCATTGATAGTCAATGGTAAAACAGGTTTTATGGATTCCTGCCGAGAATCTAAACGTACATAAGTCTCGTATGTATCACTAAAAAGTTCCGGATTATTATCCTTTTTAAGGTTTTTGATCGTAGTTAGATCATTTTCGACCGCTTTATAATAAGCGTCTTGCAGAAGTATGATATAATCTTGTTTTCGTTTTTTGTCTTTATTAGTTTCTAATTTTTTTAGGGAATTATATATTGCCTGATCGTAATTACCAGTATTCAAGGCTTTTTCAACTTGCTTTCTACCGCTGCATGAAAATAGTACGGAAAGTACAACGGAAAGGATAAGTATTCGTTTCATAGGTATATATTTATGGGTTTTTCAATTATGGTCAATTTTAATACAAAAAAAACCCTCAGCTAAAAAGTGAGGGTTTTTTAATTATTTCTTTTTCTTTGGACTAAAGACCGGGAGCAATTGTGTGCTTACCTGTCCAAATCCTATCCTGGTGCCATCTTTTTCACAATGGCCTCTCATTATAACGGTGTCGTAATCATTAATAAATTTTCTTTCAGTACCATCTTTCATTTTCACCGGTTTTTCTCCTTTCCAGGTTATTTCCAGCATCGATCCGTAAGAATCAGGAGTCAGGCCAGAAATAGTCCCACTTCCCATCAGGTCTCCAGAATTAACCGGGCAACCATTAACGGTATGATGGGCCAGTTGCTGAGACATATTCCAGTACATATATTTAAAATTAGATCTGCTGACAATGGTTTCACCAGCATCTTTTGGTCTTATTGAAACTTCCAGATCAATATCAAAACTTTTTTTGCCTTTGTATCTCAAATATGGCAATTGAGTTTTAATTGGTTTTGGACCTTCAACTCTGTAAGGATCAAGAGCATCTAATGTGACAATCCAAGGAGACATGGATGATGCAAAATTCTTTGATAAAAATGGACCAAGTGGGACATATTCCCATTTTTGAATATCTCTTGCGCTCCAGTCATTAAACAATACCAAACCAAAAATATACTCTTCGGCTTCTTCTATAGGAATTGGTTCACCCAGGTCATTAGCGTCTGTGGTTATAAATGCCATTTCCAGTTCAAAATCAACTAATTTGGAAGGGCCAAAAACCGGTTCTGAAGCACCATCAGGTAGAGTTTGTCCCTGAGGTCTATGAATTGGAATACCTGACGGAATAATAGATGAACTTCTGCCATGGTAACCAACAGGGATATGCAACCAGTTAGGTAAAAGTGCATTTTTAGGATCTCTGAACATTGTACCAACATTGGTAGCATGTTCTTTACTCGAATAAAAATCTGTATAGTCACCTATCTGAACAGGCAATTGCATTTCAATCTCATCTAAACGAAACAAGACAATTTCCTTATGCTGTTTGTTGTTTTTTAATATTTGATTATTACTATCAAAAATCTCGGCAATTCGCTTCCTAACGGCTCTCCATGTTTTTCTCCCATCAGCAATAAAATCATTTAAAGTATCCTGTAAAAAAATATCATCTGTAAGAGGAATTCCGTCAAAATAGCCTAACTGATGTAAAGCGCCAAGATCAATAGCCGTATCTCCAATTCTTGTTCCTATGGTAATAATATCGTCTCTTGTTAAAAAAACACCAAAAGGAATATTTTGAATCGGAAAATCAGAATTCTTATCTACATGCAACCATGAAGTTCTATCAGGGTCGTTGGCTGTAATGGTCATATCGTGTAAAATTATTTATTTATTATTCAAACCTACATAATTTTTGATTTTAATACTAATTTAATATATAAAATAAATGACAATACTTTTTGGTTGATAACCTATTGAAAAACTGCTGAGTAAATATGCTTTTTTTAGTGATTTAAACTAATGTATTTATTATTTTTGAAAAAATTTAATCAAAAAATATGCAACGCGACGAACAAATTTTTGAATTAATTCAAGCTGAAAAAGAAAGACAACAAAAGGGACTCGAACTTATAGCATCTGAAAACTTTGTTAGCGATCAGGTTATGGAAGCGGCAGGTTCTGTTTTAACCAATAAATATGCTGAAGGTTATCCTGGGAAAAGATATTATGGAGGATGTGAGATTGTTGATGAAGTTGAACAAATTGCTATTGATAGGGCTAAAACCTTGTTTGGTGCTGAATGGGCAAATGTTCAGCCGCATTCCGGTAGCCAGGCTAATACGGCGGTGTATGCAGCTTGTTTAAAACCAGGTGATAAAATTCTGGGTTTTGATTTATCTCACGGTGGACATTTAACACATGGATCTCCTGTTAATTTCTCGGGTAAGCTATATAATCCGGTTTTCTATGGTGTTGAGAAGGAAACAGGTGTTATTAATTACGATAACATTCAAGACATTGCAACTAGGGAAAAACCAAAGCTGATTATTGCCGGAGCTTCTGCTTATTCAAGAGATATAGACTTCAAGCGATTTAGAAAAATTGCTGATAGTGTTAATGCCATTTTGCTGGCAGATATTTCTCATCCTTCAGGATTGATAGCAAAGGGAATTCTTAATGATCCAATACCACACTGCCATATTGTGACAACGACCACTCATAAGACCTTACGTGGTCCAAGAGGAGGTTTGATATTGATGGGAAAAGATTTTGATAATCCTTTTGGCTTAAAATTAAAAAATGGAAACTTGCGAAAAATGTCATCTCTTTTGGATTCTGCAGTTTTTCCTGGAAATCAAGGAGGGCCTTTGGAACACATCATAGCAGCAAAAGCAATTGCATTTGGTGAAGCATTGACCGATGAGTTCTTGCATTACATTATTCAAGTCAAAAAGAATGCAGCCACTATGGCCCAGGCATTTGTGAAAAGAGGTTATCATATCATTTCCGGTGGTACGGACAATCACATGATGTTAATTGACCTTAGAAATAAAAATATTACAGGTAAACAAGCGGAAGAAGCATTAGGTAAGGCTCATATTACTGTTAATAAAAATATGGTCCCTTTTGACGATAAAAGTCCGTTTGTAACGTCTGGAATTCGAGTGGGCACAGCAGCCGTAACAACTCGTGGTTTAGTAGAAAGCGATATGGAAATCATTGTAGAATTGGTTGATTCTGTTATGAAGAATTATGAAAATGAAGATGTGCTGGAATCAATTGCAGTGAAGGTAAATGCTATGATGAGCAATCGGCCTTTATTTGCAATATCTAAGGTAGTTTAAATAGATTATTCTTCAAAAATTATATGTTGATAGGCTCCCAGATCTGGAGAAGCTGTCCTGTTACGATTTGATATATCCAAAGGTACCTGTGACGCAAAAACTGAATTACCCTGGTTTATTGCAGCTGATTCTTGCCCTATGATCATTTGATTCTTTCCTGGAAACAAAAAGTCCGGACTCTCATTGAAAATACAATTTTCATAAAGATCAGTATTATCAAAGTTATATTCCGGTTGAGTAAATGTGTTGTTGGAATTATCAAAACGAATCAGGCAATTGGTAAATTTGAAATTAAATACTGTATCGCCTTCATTTTCAATTAATAATTCCGGATTATCGTTTCCATAAATAATACAATTATTAAAGTTTGCTTCAGTTAGATCATTGACTAAAACATTGTTCTCTTCATCAACTAAATAGTTATTGATCAAAACTGAAGGAAATTGTCTAAAACTATTATTCCAATAATTTGCTAATGTGCAATGCGTAAAATTGTATTTCCCTCCAATAGTACCTGCAAATGATGACTGACCGGAGTTATTTATAACCAGATTTTCTCCTTTAATGGAGGTGGCTCTGCCTAAAATACCGAAGTTACTGGAGTTATAAATTTGAGAGTTTGTAATAGTTAATTTATCTGTCATTTCATCAGCATTTCCATCACATAAAATACCTACAGATGCATTTTTAATGGTTGCATTTTTAATGGTATTATTCACACTGCCATCTAATAACCAAATAGTTCCCCACTGGCCCGGAACATCTTCAAAAAGTGGCTCAAGTCGGTCTCCTTCAAGAATAACTTGACTTTCCAATAATTCGCGATCTAAACTATATTCTCCATTTATATTTAAAGAGGCATTTTCGGGAACAATAATACCTGAACCGGCATGAAAATGGACTCGTGTTCCGGCTTCCATAATTAAAGTTTCATTTTCCGGAACTGCAGCATAACCATATATTACGTAAGGTTTATCATTGGTAAATGTTAATTCATTAGGTAACAAATAACGACCTTGAATTTGTGTTTCTACCGGTTCACCATCAATATTAAAGGTTAGTGTTTCAATAATTCCTGTGGTGTTATCTTTATCCGGATAAATGAATATGGCGTCTTTTACCAAAGTAACTAACTGAACTTTTTGTGAATTTGTATCCTCACCAAACTCTATAAAATCGGTGTAAAGAAATTCACCATTATTAGGTAAAGAATTTATATCAATTGTTGTTTCAACAAAAATATACATACTATCCTTTGCCAATAATTCAACATTTTCAAATATTTTACCCGGAATTCCATCGACATTTAAACGGTATTCAGAAGTTTGGCCTAAGCCAAGGGAAATATTTGTAATAAGAATATTTTCATCAGATCCGTTATAAACCTTTAAATTATAAGTGCTTGAGCCAATATTTGTAAAAACAGTATCTAAATATATAGTATCCTTGGAGAATTGTAATTGAACTGAGCTGGGAGAAAACTCGAAGTCATTTCTGCAGGAACTCCATAGGGTCACTAAAAAAATCACTAAAATAAAATAGATAAGGCGTTTCATACTTATATCATAATAAGGAGGCTAAATTATAACTTTTGATTATAGAAAATAGTATATCATAAAGAATTTAGTTGAATAAATTTACTATTTCACCTTGAATACGTGAAGGTTTATTGGTTTTAGAATTCATCAGGCACCAAATGGTTTCAGATTTAGCCAAAAGCTTATTGGATGCAGCATTGAACATTTCAACAATTCTTGTTGAAGTGACACCTTCAGATTTGGTTACATAGGTTTTAAGGGTTATAATATCATTTAAAAATGCAGAACTTTTATACTCAATGCTGTGGCTTAACAAAACCCAGTAATATAATTCTTTGATTTCCTTTGTTGCTTGATTTGACCAATGGATTTCTGCAACATCGTTAACCCACTTAACATAACGAACATTATTAACATGATTCAATGCATCGAGATCATCTTTGCTAACTTGAATATTGGTTTCAAAAATTTGCATTTAGTTATTTTTCAACTATTTCTACTTCAAACAATTTATCCCAGCGTTTACCAGTAATAAACAAAGTTTTGGTTTCAGGGTTATATGCAATTCCATTTATCACATCTAAACCCGAATGCTGTTTTACCTTTTCTTTTAACGGACTGAAATCTATCACACCTTCAATGGCTCCATTTTTGGCATTAATTACGGCTACTCCATTTTTTTGATACCTGTTGGCATATATTTTTCCATCTATCCATTCCAATTCATTAATGCCTACCACCTTGCCTTTATTTGTATATGCCTGTATGTATTCTTTTTCTTCTAAAGTTTCAGGATCCAGTATCCAGATTTTTTCGGTTCCATCACTTTTATAAAGATTAATTCCATCGTTACAAATTCCCCAGCCTTCTTTACTTTTGCCATACTTAAAACTGCTTTTTTTCTTAAAAGTATTGACATCATATATAAAACCAGTTCCTTTTTGCCATGTTAACAGGTAAATATTATCATTCAAGATGGTTAGTCCTTCTCCAAAGTATTCTTTGGCCAGATCCAAATTATTGATAATATCTCCAGTTTTATAATTTACTTTTCTAAGCTTAGATTCACCTCGTTGTCCGGTACTTTCATATAATTCACCTTTGTAGAATTCCAAACCTTGGGTATAGGAGGTAATATCGTGAGGAAAGACATTTATAATTTTATATGTATAAACTTTTGGCGGAACATTATTTAGTATAGTAATTGTTTTATTGATTATTGAAATCTCTCCTTCATAAAACACTGTTGCATCAATTGTTTGTTTCCCAAGTTTAAACGTACTTAAATCTAATTTATCGGTTACTTCTTCCCCATTATAGCTATACTTAACAGAGTCAATAACATGGTTTTTTGGGTTATCAATTCTAAGGTTTAAAGCACTTTTCGAATTAAACTCTTTTTCTTTGGTATTTAAATTAATGCTGAAATCGCTTTTTTTCTGTTTAGAATTACTGCCGCAAGACACCAAAAGAACTGAAACCAAAAGAACTGATAAAAGCTTAAAAGTTTTCATTTTTTTAAATTTTAGGCAAGATATTTATTAAAATTCAGTTTAAAAAAACATTGTGAAAAAATTAAAAGGTTGTATCTTTGCAGCCGGCAAGTCCTACACAACCAGCTCCTGTTGAATCCTCCAGGGCGGGAACGCAGCAAAGGTAAATGGTCGTAGCGGTGTGATGTAGGTAGCTTGCCTTTTTTTGTGCGATAAACTTTCCTGTAAATATTGTATTTTTGAACACCTAATCTCATTATTTATGTCTAAAGTTGTTTTAATTACAGGCGGATCATCTGGAATTGGAAAATCAATAGGAGATTATCTATCGGATAATCAATACAAAGTTTTTGGCACAAGCCGAAGTCCTGAAAAATATACAGAAAATAACTTTCCAATCCTTGCTTTAGATGTTGCAAAAAAGGATTCCATTGTTGAATGTGTTCAATCTGTTATGAAGGCTGAAGGCAGAATTGATGTTTTGATCAATAATGCAGGAGCAGGAATAACAGGACCAGTTGAGGAAACTCCGGAATTGGAAATAAAAAGAAATTTTGAAACAAATTTTTTTGGACCTATTAATGTTATTAAAGCGGTTTTGCCAATTATGCGTGAACAGAATTCCGGTTTAATCATAAATATTACATCCATAGCAGGATACATGGGCCTGCCATACAGAGGTATTTACAGTTCAAGCAAATCGGCATTAGAAATAATAACCGAAACCTTCAGGCTGGAGCTTAAGGATTTCAATATTAAGATGACCAATGTGGCTCCGGGAGATTTTGCAACCAATATAGCAGCAGGACGTTTTCATGCCCCAATTAAATCAAGCTCCCCTTATGGTAAAAAGTATCAAGAAGTTTTAAAATCTATTGACGAGGATGTCAACAAAAGCGCAAATCCGATTGCGGTTGCAAAAGTTGTTCACAAAATAATTGAATGTAAAAATCCCAGGATTCATTACAAAGTTGGAGCCTTTATGCAAAAATTTTCGATCGTATTAAAACGTATTTTACCAGATAAGGTTTATGAAAAGCTACTTATAAATCATTACAAGCTTTAGTAGGCACCTGTATCTGATTTGTTAATATGTTTTGGTCAGAAAATTTATATAATGTTGTAATTTCGCAGCAAATCACATTCTAAAAATCAAATTTAACTCACAATGAAGTTTTTTATCGATACAGCCAATTTAAATCACATAAAAGAGGCCCAAGATATGGGAATTCTTGATGGTGTCACAACCAATCCATCATTAATGGCCAAGGAAGGCATAACAGGGAAGAACAATATTTTAAAGCATTATGTAGACATTTGCAATATTGTTGAAGGTGATGTAAGTGCTGAGGTTATTGCTACGGACTTTGACGGTATGATCAAAGAAGGGGAGGAGCTTGCAGATCTTCATGATCAAATAGTCATTAAATTACCTATGATAAAAGAAGGTATCAAAGCATGTAAATATTTTTCTGAAAGGGGAATTAAAACTAATGTGACGCTCGTTTTCTCTCCCGGACAAGCTTTACTCGCTGCAAAGGCTGGAGCTACTTATGTGTCTCCATTTATTGGCCGCCTGGATGATGTTTCAACCGATGGGTTGAATTTAATTGCTGAAATACGACATATTTACGATAATTATGACTTCGAAACAAAAATTTTGGCAGCCTCTATTCGTCATACCATGCATATTGTAGATTGTGCTAAATTAGGAGCTGATGTTATGACCGGGCCATTGAGTTCTATTGAAGGACTATTAAAACATCCTTTGACAGATAATGGTTTAGCTAAATTTTTAGAAGATTATAAAAAAGGAAACCAATAAGTTACTTTCATTAATATAAAAAAACCTTTCATAGCGGTTTTTTATTTATTCAATAATCCTAACAGTAGTTCTTCAAAGTTTGAACTGAACATATTTGCATTAGGGTCAGCAATAATAGCATTGCCATCTAAAATCATGACTTTATTGATTGAATTGATAACAAGATCCTTTCGTGCTTTTAGTGGATCAATAAATTGAAACTCGTTATTTACCGGGAAGTTATATTGCTTCAAAGATCTTTTCCACATATCGTGTTCATCATTATTAATGTTGATAGCAATAAAATTCATTTCCGGGTATTTAATTTTTAATTCGTTTATTTTTCTATGGCTATCCTTAAAATGTGATTTTATATCATAAGACCAAAAATAGATCACGGTAGGCTTTTTTATTATTGATGATAATTCAACAGGCTTATTGTTCGAATTTATTACATCAACCTGGGGAAGTTTGGTGCCAGGTTCTAGCAGCATTACTGACGTGGCCAGTTGCTGCATAGTTTTTTTATCCTTTTCGTTAGTGGACCGGGTCATATAATCACTTAAAAGCGATTTTGTATCATAATTACTTTTACTGTTATAAATAAAAGGAGCAGCAGTATATTTTAATAGGTCATTTTTAATTGTATCATGCTGAATTAAACTATCAATGAGAGATAGTTTGTCTAAATTATAATGCAAGGACTTTCTGTCAAAAAAGCTATCGCTGGTATGTTCAAAATATTGGTTTAAAGCTATATTGTTGAAATGGGTTTCCAGGAATCTGTAATACTGTACGTATGACCTTAGATTGTAATTATTATAATTGATGTTTTTACGGTAGTTGTAGAAATCTTGAGGAAGCGTTTTTAAATTCTTGATCTCTTTTTCACCATAATATGCAAATGGATATATTTCTTTATTTGCGTAATAATTGTAATTAATTTTTGCTTCAGCAATTTCCTTAAATAGCTCTGAGCAATCCAACCTTTCTGTAATTTCTTCTAGTTTTTGTAATTGTCGATTTCTAATCGAATCTGTTTTTTCTTCAAATTCATCAGGAGATAATTCACAGAAGTCTAACAGCCTGGAATTGTTTTTTTCGTTTTCTAAAAACAAGTCAATTAGATAGTTGTTTTTTTTAGATCCCTCGCCGGTAAATACCAAAGATTCATCAAAATCAATAGTGTTCAATCTAAATATAACACTATCTTTTGGTTCCAAAACAATAACTTGGTTTTCAGGATCGTGCTTAAAAAAATATAAACCTGGGTCCAGATTATTAATTTTATAAGAAAATCTATTTTCGCTATCCAATTTAATGGTGTCTAAAGTTCCTTTAAAATTATAAATGACAACATAATCTGTATTTGGATTAATGATCTCTCCACCAAGAAACGCATAATAAGTTTCCTCAGCAGTTTCATTTTTACAACTAAAGAACAAGAGAAGAATTAAGAGATAACCAACAAATCGCATAATTGTATCAGCCTTAAATTATTCTAAAAGCCCGCTGATCATGACAAAAGTATGTTTTGAATGTGAATAGTGTTGTTAATGCGTTGTTAAATTATTTAGCTTAAATATATTTCATTATACAGATTCAATTATCTACTTTTGCGCCAAACTTAAAAAACGGGTCATTTTTAAGGAGTTAAAACTTATTAATTTAAAAGTTCTCTATGACCTAAATTACGAATTACAAATCCTAGAGTAAAACTATACGACACTATGTTATCAGTTTCAAATCTTTCAGTCCAATTTGGCAAACGAGTACTTTTTGATGAGGTAAATACGACTTTTCAAAGTGGTAATTGTTACGGAATCATTGGAGCAAATGGTGCCGGAAAATCCACATTTTTAAAAATACTATCAGGCAAACAAGACCCTACATCAGGTCAGGTCCATCTTGAACCGGGAAAACGAATGTCAGTATTGGAACAGGATCATAATTTATATGATGAGCATCCAGTACTGGAAACAGTTATTATGGGAAACAAGCCCTTATTTAAGATCAAAACTGAGATTGATGCGTTGTACGCGGATTATACAGACAAGAACGCAGATAAAATAGGTGAGCTTCAAGTTAAGTTTGAGGAAATGAATGGCTGGAACGCCGAAAGTGATGCAGCCACCTTATTATCTAATTTAGGAATCAGGGAAAACCTTCATTATTCTTTGATGAAGGATCTGGATGGTAAACAGAAAGTAAGAGTGTTATTAGCTCAGGCATTGTTTGGTAACCCAGACGTCTTGATAATGGATGAGCCAACCAACGACATAGATTATGATACTATTACCTGGTTAGAGAACTTCCTGGCTAATTATGATAATTGTGTCATTATAGTTTCTCACGACCGTCATTTTCTGGATTCTGTTTGCACACATATTTCTGATATTGATTTTAGTAAAATAAACCATTATTCAGGTAATTACACCTTTTGGTATGAATCGTCTCAATTGGCAGCAAGACAGCGAGCACAGCAAAATAAGAAGGCTGAAGAGAAAAAGAAGGAATTGGAAGAATTCATAAGAAGGTTCTCTGCAAATGTCGCAAAATCAAAACAAGCAACTAGTAGAAAGAAAATGATCGAGAAGTTGAACGTTTCAGAAATAAAACCATCAAGCAGACGATATCCTGCTATTATATTTGAGCGTGAACGTGAGGCAGGGGACCAAATCCTTCATGTTGAAGGGTTATCTTCATCATTAGACGGTGAAATTTTGTTTAAAGATATCGAACTAAACCTTTCTAAGGGGGATAAAGTTGTCGTTTTCTCCAGGGATTCGAGAGCAACAACTGCTTTTTATGAGATCTTGAACAAAACTTTAAAACCGGATTCAGGTAAGTTTGCATGGGGAATTACTACATCTCAATCCTATTTACCTCTGGACAATAGTGACTTTTTCAAAAGTGATTTGACTTTAGTCGATTGGTTACGTCAATGGGCAAAAACGGAAGAAGAAAGAGAAGAAGTTTACATCAGGGGATTTTTAGGCAAAATGATCTTTAGCGGGGAAGAAGCTTTAAAAAAATGCAGTGTGCTTTCTGGAGGTGAAAAAGTACGTTGTATGTTGAGCCGTATGATGATGGTTAGAGCTAATGTATTGATGCTCGACGAGCCAACAAATCATTTAGATCTGGAGAGTATTACTGCTTTTAACAACTCCCTTAAGAACTTTAAAGGGACTGTTTTATTTAGTACCCACGATCATGAATTTGCGCAAACTGTAGCCAATCGTGTCATAGAAATTACTCCTAATGGGGTAATAGATAAGTACATGACTTTTGAAGAATATATGGAAGATCCAAAGATCCACGCTCAACGAGATAAAATGTACGATTGAAAATTATCTAATAATAAGGGTCAAAAAAAATATAGGGTTAATCCTTGACAGCAGTTGTTCTTGAAATAATGTCTTCAACTACAGGTTTTGCCCTTGTCGCCTCATCCTTATGAACATAGACCTCTATAAGAGCCTGATAATCTTCAACCATAACGGCAGATATTCCGGTTTGATTATCTTCTTTTAGTATAGGATTTATTCCTATTTCATCCAGTTTATCAAAAATTAACTGCGCAATTATAAAATTGCCGGTATAAATTTTTATGTAGTTGCTTTCGAGCATTGTTGATATTTTAACTTAAATATACAAAAAAATTGTCAAATTTTCCTTATATTTATGACGATTTAAGGGATTAATAATCAATATTTTATAAAGTCATGCAAAAGGGAAGTAATCTGATGTGGCTGTTTTTTATATTTGTATTATGTTTTAATATGAACATGATCGCACAAAATAAAGAGGCAGTTAAAGAAGGGGCTTATATATCTGATGTCAGATCAAATCAATCAATGACCATTGCGAAATATTTATCTTTTTCGGAAGATTATACCATTTTCGTCAAGGTTTTAAAAGAATCAAATTTATTCTCTAAACTTGAATCCGGCAAGGATATCACTGTCTTTGCTCCCGGAAATAGTGCTTTTGCGCAAATGCCATCTAATGTTTTAAATCAATTATTCAAACCAGAAAATCATTTAAAATTGAAGTCTATTGCCGAATATCACATAGTTAATTCGGCAATGAATTTAGAAGAGGAATTATTCAAACTTAATGGGACTACAAATATTGTGGCATTGAACAATGAAGTAATTGAGATTACAGTTGGTGCTGAGGATGCTTTGGTCATACAGGATGCTAATGGTTATCCAATAGATGTTATGGAAAAAATCGTATTATCAGATGGTGTAATTTATAGAATAGATGCTGTTTTACTGCCGCAGGTGGGTGTGAAAATGGTATTCAGATAAAACAATAAACATAAAAGATTAAAATATAAGGTTATCTATTAGTTAAAAGAAGAGGTTTATTTAGAGGGGGCTTATCAACCTTGTTATTGATTCAAAATAGCTTAATTTTCATTCACGATAAGCTTTGTTAGATTTTGGGGATTGACAATAGGTAACCTTTCTTTTATGTTTTATATCTAAATCAAGCACTGATTATTATTAGCTCCTAGTATAAATGCTCAGGCATTTATATACCTGCTATCCCAAATAGCATTGTTAAAATTCTTGCCTTTGCTCACTCCAAAGAATATTAAACAAAAACCAATTACCTTGAACATAAAAAAGAATAAGAAGATGAATTGTGTAGTTTTATATTTAGGATGAAAATAACTCTCCGGAAAGCTCAACGCAATCAAGAAACTTGCTATAATGGCACTAATTATTATAGTGTCCAAATTTCTGAAAGGATACATCAACCATTTGCGCCATATACTTAAATCATTTCCCCATTTATGTATTAGATAATAATAATCATTACCGATTGGAGCAAACAGTAAAGGATCATCGTAATTTTCTAGCTTGAATAGTTTACTAGGAGCCATTATTTTAAAACCTTTAACAGTTGTATTATGATCTTTCTCTAATTGCTTTATTTTATTTATGGCTTCTCCTGGAATTATGGATTTAAATAAGCTGCTATCTAAAAAACGCAGCCTGTAAGTAATACATATAGATTTTATATCATCTATATGGAAGACTTTTTCAGTTTCCAGAAGTTCAACATTAAAATTGTTTTCTCTTGTTTTATGTGAATTGGATAGATTAGATTCTATTGCGAATTCATGTTTTGCATCGCTTTCCAGGATTTTATAAACCTGATCAAGAACATCTGAATCTACAATACGTTTCCTCCTGTTGTGGAGAAGTTTTTCATTTAAGTTAACTCCCATCGCAAATGTTTTGTCTTAAAAATAATAAAAATGTTTTAATAAAAAAATTGCAGTCATACTCAGCTTAGAAAAAGGTCTAAAAGACACCTACAATGCCAATTTGGTTTGCATTAATTTTTAAGTTCCAGGATATTGTTTTACTCCTTTCAGGATAATCATAAGCCTTTGAGCTGTATAAAAAAGCATCAATGCTATCCACGACAATAATGCTTACAACAGCACTAAATACGACGTCTGTTATCCAATGCTCGTTGTCAATTAACCTGCTAACAGGTGGAATAGCTCCAATTGTATAAATTCCGGTTTTTACCCAAAAATTATCAAACTGTTTGGCAATTGCATGTGCCATTGTTACAGATAAAATGGTGTGACCGGAAGGAAATGAATGAAAACGAGCTTGTTTAGAAAAAGGTTTAAAATAATGATTTCCTAATCCTGAACTTGGTCTCGCTCTGCCAAAGGCTTTTTTGCATATGGATGCAATTAATCCTGATGTAACTGATGAAGAAATGATTAGAACACTGGTTTTTCTAATTTTTTGGTTTTTAGTAATCAGACCAACCCCATAGAGTCCTGCATTGGCCATTAGGTAGTTTTGTGGACTACCAAAATACCATCCAAAATCTCTAACAACTTCTGGGAAATCGTCGGCTTGCCGTTGTAAAAATCGATTGACTTCATCGTCAGCGAAAGACATTAAAACCGTACCAGTAACTAAAGTCCCTAGTTTAGTATAATCCTTACCCTTCCAATCTTTTGGTCTTAAAAGCGAATGCTTTATGCCCTTATAAGTAGTTTTTGCGTCGTACTTAAATAATTTCCATGTATTGATACTGTCAGAATCAACACTTTGCGCATTACAAATAAAGGTTGTAAAACTGAGAAAGAATAAGAATGAAATTTTTAATTTATGCATAAACCTACCTTAATACCGCACCCAATTCTTTCTCAAAACTTTGCTGTAGTTTATTCATGATCTTATCAATTTGTTTGTCGGTCAAGGTCTTGTGTTCGTCCTGTAAAACAAAGCTTACGGCATAGCTCTTTTTACCTTTCGGCAAGTTCTTACCTTCATACACATCAAATAAATTAACGTCCTTTAAAAGTTTTCTTTCGCTTTGTTTGGCAATATTGAAAACGGATTCAAACGTGACAGCTTCATCAACCAATAGAGCAAAATCACGTCGAACTTCAGGATACTTAGGAAGGTCCTTAAATGTAATACTGTTTCTTTTAACCACCTCAAGTATATTGTCCCAGTAAAAATCGGAATAGAGAACAGGTTGTGCTATATCAAAATGCTTTAATACAGGTTTTTTAACCAGACCAATACTGACTAAATTAATTTTCCCCAAACTCATGGTCACCCCTTCGCTAATTACATCATCTTTTACTGGCTGTTCTTTATAATTGGAAATGCCCAGGCGATGTAACAATGAGGCTGCAATTCCTTTTAGGTAAAAGAAATCAGAGGTTTTATTGAGTCCGTTCCAGGCCTCTACAGTCCTGCTACCTGTCACAAGGAGTGTTAGATGCTTGTGTTCCTTCTCTGTTTCCGCTAAAATCATGATAGGTTTTACCAAATTCAAACAATTTAAGATCTGCTCGTTTTCGGTTTATATTATAAGCAACTGCTTCAAGACCGGAGAATAGAAGGGATTGTCTCATCACGCCCAGATCCTGACTTAAAGGATTTAGCATCACGACGTTGTGTTCTTCCTTTAACTGCTTGCTTAATTCGGCATATTTTGCAGTGGTAAGCGAATTAGCCATGATCTCATAAAAACCTTGTGAAACTAATTGGTTACTAATAATATTCCTCAATTTATAATCTTCAAATTTATTGGAGTTAGAAATGGAAGCGTTTAATTTTTCGGTGGTTTCAATATTGTTATATCCATAAACCCTCAAAATTTCTTCGATAACATCTGCTTCTCTGGTAACATCATTTCGGTAAGCAGGAACCATTAGACCCAAACCGGTTTCAGTGACACTGTTTACTTTTATTTCCAGGGAGGTCAATATTTCTTTTATGGTCTCTTTTGGAATTTCCTGACCGATTAATTTTTCGGCATTTTCAAAACTTAACCGTACCTGACTATCTTCTATTTTAACCGGATAGGAATCAAAAATATCGCTGGTAACTTCACCACCTGCAATATCTATGATCAATAAACAAGTTCGCATTAGGGCGTATTCAGTGATATTAGGATCTATACCACGTTCAAATCTGAAAGAAGCATCAGTATTCAATCCATGTCTTTTCGCAGTTTTACGTATGCTAATTGGATCAAAATAAGCACTTTCCAAAAAGATGCTTGTTGTGGATTCTGTCACTCCGGATGTAATGCCGCCAAAAACTCCCGCAATGCACATAGGTTTTTCAGCATCGCAGATCATAAGATCATCTTCATGCAGAGTTCTTTCCACTTCGTCTAATGTTGTAAATTTGGTTCCGGCTTTAAGTGTTTTAACAATGACTTTATTCCCCTTTATCTTTGCAGCATCAAATGCGTGCAATGGCTGACCTAATTCATGTAAAACATAATTCGTAGCATCCACAACATTGTTTATAGGGCTTAAACCAATAGCTTTTAGGCGGTTTTGCAACCAGGTAGGAGATTCGGCAACCTTAATTCCTGAAATAGTCACACCACAATAGCGTGGTGCTTTTTCAAAGTTCTCAACTTTAACAGCTATTTTTAAGCTTCTATTGTCTAAATGATAGGAACTTGTTGATGGTGTGATCAATTCCAAATTGATCTTTTGTCGAATTAATCCTGCCCTCAGGTCGCGCGCTACACCTAGATGGCTCATAGCATCTGCTCGGTTTGGAGTTAAACCAATTTCAAAAACCTTATCGTTTTCAATTTCAAATATTTCTGCTACAGGAGTTCCAACTTTCAAATTTTTATCCAAAACCATTATACCATCATGGCTTTGTCCCAGTCCCAGTTCATCTTCGGCACAGATCATTCCATAGCTATCTTCACCTCGAATCTTTCCTTTCTTAATAGTCCATTCCTCACCTTCTGAAGAATATAATTTGGTTCCAATAGTTGCGACAGGAACTATTTGACCTTTGGCGACATTTGGAGCACCACAAACAATATGAAGCGGTTCATTGGCGCCAATATCAACGGTAGTTACTTTTAATCTGTCTGCATTTGGATGTTGTTCACAGGTAAGGACCTTACCTACAACCACACCTTCCAAACCTCCTTTAACGGATTGATAGTTTTCGATGCCTTCAACCTCTAGACCTAAATTGGTAAGAAGTTCACCTGTTTTCTCTGCATCCCAACTTATATTAATGAATTGCTTTAGCCAATTATAGGAAATTTTCATGTACTGTGCTGTAAAATTTTAAGATACAAAGATAGGACTTTGCTTAAAGTTAGCAAGAAGACTTATAGACAAATATTTCTAGTCTACTTGAACGATTTATGAAATATAGTTCCAGATATTCTTGTACTTAACTAATTGGTTATAAGTATTATTCAATGTTCTATTTTCCGCTTTTGATAGGGCAGGGTCATCATTCAATATTTTTTTGGCATAAAAACGTGCATGTTGTAAAATATCGTTGTCCTTTATTATGTCGGCAATCTTTAAATTCAACACACCACTTTGCTGTGTACCCATGATATCTCCCGGTCCTCTGAGTCTTAGATCAACTTCTGCAATTTCAAAGCCGTCGTTTGTTCGAACCATTGTTTCCAGCCTTGTTCGGCTATCGTTACTCAATTTGTGACTGGTCATGAGTATGCAGTAGCTTTGTTCTGCTCCGCGACCTACACGACCTCGCAATTGGTGTAACTGTGATAATCCAAAGCGTTCGGCACTTTCAATGATCATAACCGAAGCATTTGGGACATCAACTCCAACTTCAATAACGGTCGTGGCGACCATAATTTGAGTTTCTCCTTTAATGAATCGTTGCATCTCAAAATCCTTATCTGCCGATTTCATTTGTCCATGAACTATTGAGATTTGATATTTGGGCATTGGAAATTCCCTGGTGATACTTTCGTAGCCATCCATCAGATCTTTATAGTCCATTTTTTCACTTTCCTGGATCAAAGGATAGACGATATAGATCTGTCTTCCTTTTGTAATTTCGTCACGAATAAACTTGAAAACATTAAGTCGATTTTTGTCAAATCGATGGACAGTTTTTATCTCTTTTCTTCCGGGTGGTAATTCATCAATTACAGAGATATCCAGATCGCCATAAACAGACATCGCCAAGGTCCTTGGAATTGGTGTAGCGGTCATCACAAGGATGTGTGGAGGAGAGGTGTTTTTTTTCCAAAGTTTACTTCTTTGAGCGACTCCAAATCGATGCTGTTCATCGATAATTGCCAAGCCTAAATTCTTGAATTTTACCTTATCTTCGATCAATGCGTGGGTGCCAATTAGTATCTGTAAATCGCCATTTTCTAAGGATTCATGGATTTTTCGTCTATCTGAAGTATTGCTTGAACCAGTGAGCAATTTAATACTGATATTCAAATCTTTACATAGTTCATATAATCCATTATAGTGTTGGACTGACAAAATTTCAGTCGGAGCCATTAAACAAGCTTGAAAACCGTTGTCAAGTGCTATTAGCATTGACATTAGCGCAACTATGGTCTTTCCCGAACCTACATCACCTTGCAACAATCGATTCATCTGTGCATTGCTGCCTAAATCTTGTCGAATTTCCTTGATCACTCGTTTTTGAGCATTGGTCAATTCAAAAGGTAAATGCTCCTTAAAAAAGGTATTAAAATAATGATCAACTTTTGAAAATGTGAAGCCTTTAATTTTTGATTTATGAATCAGATTTTTGATAATTAATTGCAGTTGGATGTAAAATAATTCTTCAAATTTCAACCTGAATTGTGCCTTGGAAAGTAAGTCCTGATCTTTAGGAAAATGGATGTTGAAAAGTGCTTCACTTTTTGAAATTAATTTTAACTCATCTAATAAATTCTCTGAAAGTGTCTCAACAAATTTTCCTTTTGTTTCCAGAAACAATTGTTGTATCATTTTACTCATGACACGACTTGAAATACCTTTATTGGACAATTTTTCTGTTGATGGATAGACAGGTTGCATCGCAGAGCGAAGATTTTTTTCATGTTCTTCAAGAAGTTCCATGTCTGGATGAGGTATACTAAATTTGCCATTGAACCAATTAGCTTTTCCAAACACGACGTATGGTTTATCAAATTTTAAACTCTGCCTGATCCATTTATGGCCTCGGAACCAGACTAATTCCATGGTTCCGGTTTCATCCTGAAAATTTGCAACCAGCCTTTTTCCTCGTTTTTGAGCAACTTCTTTTACATCTGTAATTCGCCCAATGATCTGCACATCTGCATTATTATCCTGCAGTTCATTTATCTTGTAATACCTGGTGCGGTCTATATATCTATTCGGGAATAAATTAATTAAGTCCTGAAATGTATGTATGCCTAACTCTTTGCGCAGCAAATCAGCGCGATTGGGTCCAACACCCTTTAGATAATCAATTGGCGTTTGTAAGTTGGTATACATGTTAACGAAAATACTATTTTTAAACTAATTTTAGTATTGGAATTCTTCTTAAAAAGTGCCAAATAATGTAACTTTGGTGTATCTTTTGCTTTAAACTATACATGAAAAAATATTTCGTCTTTATATTTATTTTGTTTTACTCATTTATATTCTCTCAACAAACCGAAATTGTTGATTTTAAGGCTGCTAGTGCAGACTTATTAATTGATCCACAAAAAAAGTTTGTTTCTGGTAGTGTCGTTTACTCATTTGATGTTCTGAAGTCGGTTGATTCCATATTCATAGATAGTAGAAATCTATCATATAAATCACTTTTATTGAACGACAAAGAAATTACTTATTCCACCAAAGATGATAAGCTATGGCTTATTCATGAATTTGAGCCCTCTAAAAACAATGTTTTAAGAATTGATTATGAATGCTTTCCAAAAAAAGCGATGTACTTTGTTGGATGGGACAATGAAGCAAAAGACCAGATTTGGACGCAAGGTCAGGGTAAATATACCAGTAATTGGTTGCCGAGTTTTGATGACGTCAATGAAAAAATAGAATTTGATCTAAATATCTCTTTTGAAAAGGAATTTGAAGTAATTGCTAATGGAAGTTTGAAGCATAAGGAAGTTAGCGAGGATATAATTACCTGGTATTATGATATGAAGCAACCAATGAGCAGTTATTTAGTGGCCTTAGCCATTGGTAAATATGATAAAAAATTAGAATATTCTAAAAGTGGGATTCCGCTCGAAATGTATTTCTATCCTGAAGATTCTTTAAAAGTAGAACCAACTTACAGATACACTAAAGAGATGTTCGATTTCCTGGAGAAAGAAATAGGACTAGCATATCCTTGGCAGAATTATAAATTAATCCCTGTACATGATTTTCTATATGCGGGCATGGAGAATACAAGCGCAACTATTTTTTCTGATGCCTATATGATTGACGAAACAGCATTTATTGACAAGAATTTTGTAAATGTGAATGCCCATGAACTGGCGCATCAATGGTTTGGTGATCTGGTGACAGCAAGAAGTGGCGCACATCACTGGTTACAGGAAGGATTTGCTACTTATTACGCCTTATTAGCGGAGAGAGAGGTTTTTGGAGAGGACTATTATTATTGGAAACTATTTGAATATGCTCAAGAGCTATTAGAGCAGGATAAGGCCGGTGAAAGCACTTCCTTGTTAGATGCAAAATCAAGCAGTACAACATTTTATAAAAAAGGTGCCTGGGCTTTGCATATATTGAGAGAGCAAATAGGGGAGAAAGCCTTCAAAAAAGCTGTTAAACGTTATCTCAAAAAGCATCAGTTTAAAAATGTAAGTACCATGGATTTATTAAAGGAAATTCAGGATGAAAGCGGGCAAGATATGACTTATTTTATCTCAACTTGGCTGGATGATAAAACCTTTCCGAAAGACCAAGCCTACAGGTCACTGGAAAACAATGAATTTGCCATGTCAATGATTCAGATTACGAAATTTGATACAAATAAGGATATAACAAAACTTTTGTCTAAATGTGATGAGGTTCTTCATTCCGATTCTTTCTATCCACTTCAACAAGAATTATTTTCCAGAATTAAAAATATTGATTCCCCGGAGGCAATACAATTATATAATAGAGCCTTTCGTTCTAACAACATAAAAAAAAGGCAGGCTATCGCTCAAAACTTAAAAGATATTCCATTGGAACTTAAACAAGATTATGAAAGCTTACTCAATGATAAATCGTATACTACAATTGAAGCTGCTTTATTTAATTTATGGAATAACTTTCCTCAAGACCAGGAAATCTATCTTGAAAAAACCAAAAATATAACAGGATTTAGTGATAAGAATATTAGGACGCTATGGTTGACACTTGCCATTTTAACTGATAGTGATTCCGTTGGAGATCCAGAGCAATTTCTTGAAGAATTAATTGGCTATACGTCTCCAGATCATAGTTTTGAAGTCCGCACAAATGCATTTAGATATTTAAGATGGATTAGGTCTTGTGATGATATGTGTATGGAAAACTTAAAAGATGCAACAAATCATCATAACTGGCGATTTAAGCAATTTGCAAAGCAATTAATGGAAAGCTATTAATATATGAGAGCATTGGTAATTTCAGGAGGAGGAAGTAAAGGAGCGTTTGCAGGCGGAGTTGCCCAATACCTTATTGAAGACGAAGGTAAGAACTACGATTTGTTCTTAGGTACTTCGACAGGTAGCCTTCTTATACCTCATCTCGCTGCCCATGATCTGGGTAAATTATATTATATTTTCACAAATGTCAGTCAAAAACATATTTTTAGTATCAATCCATTTATAACCAGGAGTAAAGGAGATAGAGAATACGTAACTATCAACTATTTTAATACTCTAATTCAATTTATTAAAAGAAAAAGAACTTTTGGCGAAAGCAAAACATTAAGGCGTAACATTAAGCGAAATTTCACTAGAGAAGAGTACAATAAAATAAAAGCTACGAAACAAGATGTTGTAGTAACGGTTTCTAATCTGTCAAAGAACAAGGTAGAATATAAATCCATCAATGATTTTGATTATGAGGAATTTTGCGACTGGATATGGATTTCATGCAATTACATACCATTTATGTCCTTAGCTAATGTCAATGGCTTTGATTATGCAGATGGTGGCTTAGGATGCGTTATACCAATTCGTGAGGCTATTTTAAGGGGCGCCACAGAAATAGATGCCGTCGTTTTGGAAAGTGAAAACTTGGAGTATAACAAAGTATTAGGTAAAAACCCATTTTCACTGATGATCAATTTGTACGGATATTTACTTGACCAGGTTGAGAAGGGTGATATAGCAATTGGTAAACTGGCTGCAAAGAATAAAAATGTAAAACTCAATATTTATTATACGCCTACTAAGCTAACTGAGAATTCCTTAATTTTTAACAGAGAACACATGATCAAATGGTGGGAAGAAGGGTTTAATTATGCAAAATCCAAATCCATAAAGGAAAAAGGTCTAATACCATAAATCTGAAACTTCATTCTTTATATAGGATAAAGCCGCATCACTAGGAGGGTTTTTTTCCATCATTTCTGTTAATATAACTTCTCGAAGTTTGTTAGCAGTATCTGTTTTAGGCAATAGGCTTGCTTTTCTAATTAGCTGGATCGTGGCATTCTTAGAAGCAGAAATAATGCTCCAGCATTTATCGCTTAAGTATATCTGTTGCGAAAGATTATGTTCAAATTCCTGTTCAATAGACGCTATAAGTAATGCCTCATAAGCTTCTTTATTAGAGGACTTTGGATTGATTCTAATTAGTAATTTTGCAGGGGTGATCCTTTCTAAAAAAAGAGCCATTCGTTCATAAGCCTGTAAGCGAATAGGTAATGCATGTTTTTGCCGATCTTTATGCAGTAAAAAATTTCTTCTGTTGTCTTCATTTTTAATAAACTGCTTAAAGAAATAAAACGCTATAATACCAGTGATTACAGCCGGGATTATATAAAGGAAGAAATCTAAAATTTTCTCTGTTTCCATAATAAGTTGATTTAAAGAGTAAACTTAAATGGTTAAATAATATTGTCCTAGAAATTTTAAATTTAATATTAGTTCTTTTAATAGAATGAAAATAAATTAATCATTGTTTATAATTAATCAAAAAACTTCTTAAAAAAGCAACAAACAATGGTTAATTTCACAATCTTAAAGTCGGATAAAATTGGATAAATTTCTTAGTCAGTTGAATGATGCACAATTAGCGCCAACCATGCAAAAGGAGGGGCCTATGATCGTTATTGCCGGTGCCGGTTCCGGGAAAACTCGTGTCTTAACTTACAGGATAGCCTATTTAATGAGTCAGGGAATTGACGCTTTTAATATTTTGGCTTTAACTTTCACCAATAAGGCGGCTCGAGAAATGAAAGATCGTATTGCAAGGATAGTTGGTACGGAAGCCAAAAATCTTTGGATGGGAACTTTTCATTCCGTTTTTGCAAGAATATTGCGCTTTGAAGCTGATAAATTAGGTTATCCCAGCAATTTTACCATTTACGACACACAGGATTCTGACAGATTGATCGCCTCTATAATCAAAGAAATGAATCTGGATAAGGATGTGTATAAATACAAACAAATTCGTTCCAGGATATCATCCTATAAGAACAGTCTAATTACGGTTAGAGCCTATTTTCAAAATCCGGAGTTGATAGAAGCCGATACTATGGCCAAACGCCCTAAAATGGGCGAGATATACAAGAACTATGTAGACAGATGCTTTAAAGCTGGAGCGATGGATTTTGATGATCTCTTATTGAAGACCAATGAATTATTGACTCGATTTCCTGAAGTTTTGGCTAAATATCAGGACAAGTTCAGGTATATTTTGGTTGACGAGTATCAGGATACCAATCATTCACAGTATTTAATTGTCAGGGCTTTATCAGATCGATTCCAGAATATTTGTGTGGTTGGTGATGATGCTCAAAGTATTTATGCCTTTAGGGGAGCTAATATTAACAATATCCTGAATTTTCAAAAGGACTACGATGATGTTAAACTCTACAGATTGGAGCAAAATTACAGGTCAACCAAAAATATAGTCAATGCCGCAAACTCAATAATAGACAAGAATAAATCAAAAATTGATAAAGTTGTATGGACAGCAAATGATGAAGGACAAAAAATAAAAGTGCATCGTTCAATGACTGATGGGGATGAAGGACGTCATGTTGCCAGCACCATTTTTGAAACCAAAATGCAGAACCAGTTACGAAATAAGGATTTTGCTATACTCTACAGAACCAATGCTCAATCCCGTGCTATTGAAGATGCATTGCGTAAAAGAGATCTGCCATATAGAATATTTGGAGGTTTATCTTTTTATCAACGAAAAGAAATTAAAGATGTTTTATCCTATTTAAGGCTTATTATCAATCCTGCCGATGAAGAAGCACTTAAACGGATCATCAATTTTCCGGCAAGAGGAATTGGACAAACTACAATTGACAGGTTAATAGTAGCTGCCAATGGGTATGACCGATCAATATTTGAAGTCTTACAAAATCTGAATAAATTAGAAATCAATATCAATTCAGGTACGAGGACAAAGTTGCAAAATTTTGTTACCATGATTGAAAGTTTTCAGGTTTTGAATCAATCGGCCAATGCCTTTGAACTTGCAGATCATGTTGTAAAAGTAACTCGTTTACTAAAAGAATTCAATAAAGATGGAACTCCGGAAGGCATCGCGAAGATGGAGAACATTGAAGAACTGCTGAATGGTATCAAGGATTTTGTAGAAGAACAAAAAGAGATCGCCGATTCAACAGGTTCCTTGACTGAATTTTTGGAAGATGTAGCCTTGGCAACCGATTTAGACGAAGAGGAAGGAAATAAAGACCGTGTCGCACTTATGACCATTCATTTAGCCAAGGGATTGGAGTTTTCCCATGTATTTATTGTGGGATTAGAAGAAGATCTGTTCCCTAGTGCCATGAGCATGAATACCAGAAGTGAATTAGAGGAAGAAAGACGCCTCTTTTACGTGGCTTTAACAAGAGCTGAAAAACAAGCCTATTTAACATACGCATTGTCGAGATACCGTTGGGGAAAATTAATTGATGCTGAACCGAGCAGATTTATAGAAGAGATTGACGACCAATATTTGGATATTATTACTCCAATTGAAGAGCGACGAATAAATCCAATGTTGTCAGCAGATATTTTTGGTGATCCCGATAACTATCGGGAAAACCCAAATAAGATCCGGTTTAAAAAACCGGGACAGAAGAAATATCTAAATAAAACAGTTAAAAAAGGACAGGAGAAATTTCAGATCAGCACTCCTAAGAATTTAAAAAAGGTAACCGCTACCAACGGTAATACTAATTTATTTGATAGTAAACTGACAGTTGGTAACATTGTAAAACATCTGCGATTTGGTAAAGGTGAAGTTATGAAAATAGAAGGAACTGGAGGAGATGTGAAAGCTGAGATCAATTTTGAAAACGGGGGTTTAAAAAAATTGTTACTAAGATTCGCTAAGCTAGAAATCATTAAATAAATGGCGCAAGTAATTAAGATATACCAGGAGAATCCTAATCCTAGAGCTATTAAAAAAGTAGTCGAGGTTTTAAAACAGAGGTGGAATAATCATTTACCCAACAGATACGGTTTACGGATTAGGTTGTGACATTACTAATAATAAGGCACTTGAAAGACTGGCAAGAATAAAAAATGTAAAATTGGATCAGGCTAATTTCTCCTTTATTTGTTCTGACTTGAGCAATTTGAGTGATTATGTCAAGCAAATAGATAATACTACGTTTAAAATATTAAAACGAGCATTGCCTGGTCCTTATACTTTTATTCTCCCTGGTGCCAAAACGCTTCCTTCCGCATTTAAAAAGAAAAAGACAGTAGGAATTAGGGTGCCTGACAATTCTATAGCCTTGGAAATAGTTAAGGAACTGGGTAATCCTATCGTATCAACATCTATTAGAGATGAAGATGAGATTATAGAATACACGACCGATCCTGAATTGATAGCCGAAAAATGGGATAAATTAGTGGATCTTGTTGTTGACGGTGGGTATGGTGGTAATGAAGCTTCAACTGTTATTGATTTTTCTGAGGATGAACCTTTAATAGTCAGAGAAGGTAAAGGTAGTTTAGAGATCTTTTAAATAAAAAAGCCCAACCTTTCGATTGAGCTTTTATTAATTTTTTATTTAATAATTAGTTTGGAGTTGCAGAAAGGCTTTTCATTTCCTTTTCAATCATATCATAGAACTGATCTATTTTAGGTAATACCACGATACGAGTACGTCTGTTTCGAGCTCTGTTCTCCGCTGTATCATTATCAACCAAAGGAACAAAATCGGCTCTACCGGCAGCAATCAATTGAGCTGGGTTTACACCTAATTCCTGCAATAACCTGATCACAGATGTTGAACGTTTTACACTTAAGTCCCAGTTATCTAACAATGGTTCTTTTCTGTAAGGGACGTTGTCTGTATGCCCTTCTACCATTGCTTCAAAATTAGGTTTGCTGTTAATAACCTTCGCAACTTTTGCCAAAATTTCTTTTGCTCTGCTGGTTACATTATAACTACCTGATTGAAATAATAATTTATCAGCAATTGAAATATAAACAACACCTTTTTCAACGTTAATTTCAATGTCCGGATCATCAATACCCACAGCTTTCTTTAAACTGCTTACTAAAGCCAATGTTACACTATCCTTTTTGTTTAAGGCATCTTGCAGCCTGTTGATCTTAAGATCTTTTTCTTTCAAGCTTTCTAAAGATTTCTCAAGGTTATCTGCACCTTTTACAGTTAGTGTTGTTAGATTTCCTTTAGTATCGATTAAATCCTGATTTGTTTTGCGCATATCTGCTAATTGCTCTTTCATACCTTCCAATCTAGCTACAGCAGCAGCTTCATCTGATAAACATTTATTAAGTTTAACAGTTGCTGTATTTAATAGATCTTGTGTGTTTTTGTGTTTCTCCTCTAATGCAGTGTATTCCTTTTTAGACACACATGAACTAAGAAGTAATAATGCTGAAAAGCTAAATAAAAATAATTTTTTCATAAGTTATGTTAATAATGGATTATTATATCAAAAGTATATAAAAAAATGTAGCAAAAACAAGGATTAACAAAACTTTTACTAAAAATTTATAAACTTTTAAACTCGCGTTTCTTTAATACAAAATAGGACCAAACTATTGATCTTACTGTATAATAATTTTTAGATTGTTTTAGGGCTTTTCTTTGTTTTAATAAAACTGGTAAACAACGGTAGAAACTAATGTGAGCCTTGAATATAGCAAAGAAATGGCTTAATTTAAATTCAATCAAAAATATTAACCCTGCTATTCCATCCAATACCAATCTTAAGAGAATAAGAATGAAAAGATTACCACCGGCATTTTTAACAAGGTTAAACAAACTATTTCTGAAATTTAAAAAGGTCTTTTTTGGGTTTGTATTCTTCAAAGTGGCACCTCCAACATGATAAACAGTTGATTCAGAAACAAATCTTGTGTCATAACCTATATTTTTCGCTCTCCAGCAAAGATCGATTTCCTCCATATGAGCAAAATAAGCTTCATCCAATCCCCTTAATTCAGAAAAAACGGAATTTCTAACGAACAAACATGCTCCGGATGCCCAAAAAATATCTGATTTATCATCAAATTGTCCTCCATCCTCTTCTACAGAATTAAATATTCTTCCCCTACAATAAGGATAGCCAAATTTATCGATAAATCCTCCTGCAGCTCCCGCATATTCAAAATGATCTCTTTTGTTATAATCCAATATTTTTGGTTGAATAATTGCAGTATTAGGTTCATCTTCAAACGTTTTCAATATTGGTTTCAACCAGTCCTTAGTTACTTCAATATCACTGTTCAGCAAACAAAAAACTTCTTCATTTAGGTTTTCAAGTGCTTTATTATAACCTTTGGAATAACCTCCGTTTTCTGAATTTTCTATAATTTTTACTTCTGGGAAGGTCGATCTTACAAAACTAACCGAATCGTCAGTAGAAGCATTATCTGCAATGTAAATATTAGCTTCCTTCGTATTAGCAATGACTGAAGGTAAAAATTTTGCGAGTAAGTCCTTACCATTCCAATTCAATATGACAACTGCTGTTTTCATTCTTTATAATTAGGAATATCTTTAAGAAACTGATATTCTTTCGCTACCGCATCCATCAGGCAATAATAGTGATTTATTCCATTTGACACCATTAAATATTCAGCATTTAAAGTTAAATTATATCTTGCTATCTGGTCAAATACAGACTGATCTATATTCACTTTCGGTGCTTTACATTCTACCATCAAATGAATGGATCCATCAGAATTGAATACAACAATATCGTAACGTTTACTTAAATTATTTACTTTTAATTCTTTTTCAACATTGATCAATGATCTTGGGTATTGTTTTTCCTGAATTAAAAATTGCACGCAATTCTGTCTGACCCATTCTTCGGGTTGACATACAACAAATTTTTTACGAATATCATCAAAAATAAGCCGTTTATTTTCGCTATTTTTGAATCGAAAAGTATATGTGGGAAAATTTAAATTCTGCACTAAACAAATTTATAATTATAATGTCACTTCGACCGATTTTTGGGAGAAAATTGTATAGAGAATTTCTCCATGCTTCGTTTTGAAAATATTGAGACTCAATTCGGATTGACGATAAATAAAAGTAGTATAATATTTTGGACGAAGTCAAACAACTGATAACCGATATTAAAAATGGCAATTTAAAACCTATTTATTTCTTAATGGGTGAGGAACCATATTATATTGATTTGATTTCTGATTACATTGAAAAAAATGTTCTTGAAGAGGAAGAAAAAGGGTTTAACCAGATGGTGTTGTATGGTCGTGATGTGACAATTGAAGATGTAGTGGCTAATGCGAAAAGGTACCCTATGATGGCCGAGAGACAGGTAGTAATTGTTAAGGAAGGCCAAGATCTGTCCAGAACCATTGAAAAATTAATTTCCTATGCTGAAAATCCGCAACCATCAACGGTTTTGGTTATAAACTATAAATATAAAAAGCTCGATAAACGAAAAGGCTTGTATAAAACACTCTTAAAGAATGGCGTTGTATTTGAAAGTAAGAAACTCTATGAAAACCAGGTTGCCAATTGGATAAGGCAGATACTGGCTTCCAGAGATTATAAAATAATTCCAAAAGCTTCCCAAATGCTTGTTGAATTTTTAGGAACAGATCTGAGTAAAATTGATAATGAATTAAAGAAACTTCAGATTATTCTTCCTAAAGGAACCCAGATCACACCCGAGGATGTAGAAGAGAATATTGGTATTAGCAAGGATTTTAACAATTTCGAACTTCGAAAGGCAATAGGAGAAAAAAATGTGATCAAGGCACATCAAATTATCAATTATTTCGCCGACAACCCAAAGGACAATCCAATGGTTGTTACCGTTTCTTTGTTGTTTAATTTTTTCTCTCAACTTCTGCATTATCACGGATTAAACGACAGGTCGCCTAGAAATGTAGCTTTAGCGTTAGGAGTGAATCCCTATTTTGTGAGTGAGTATACTTCAGCTGCTAAAAATTATCCGATGAAAAAAGTTAGTGCTGCCATTGCGGTTTTACGTGAATTTGATGTAAAGAGTAAAGGAGTAGGTGCTAATGCTTTACCACAAAGAGATTTGCTGAAGGAGTTAATAGTCAGGATTTTAAATTGATCCAGAATAATTAACTTTATAATAAATGCAGTCTTTAATGAATATTTTCCAAAGCAAACATGGCTGCGCCAATAATTCCAGCATCATTTAATAACTGAGCAGGAATAACCGGAGTATCCAAGGTTAGATATTTTTTGAACTTATCCATTTTTTTACTGATTCCTCCACCAATTATAAAAATTTCAGGATGCATGGTTTGCTCTACATGAGATAAAAAGAAATTGAGTCGTTTACCAAATTCCTTATAATCTAATTTCTCACGCTTTCTTGCAGAATCTGCAGCAAAGGATTCCATAATGTCACCTTTCTTTCCATAAATTCTGCCCAGTTCAAAATTTGACAGTAGTTGTCCGTCAAAGAACACACCCGATCCAAGTCCTGTTCCAACGGTAATTGTAATAACGAGTCCCTTTTTATCCTTACCGGCACCAAATTTCATAACAGCCATAGCAGCGGCGTCAGCATCATTCAATACATAAAAATCGCGCTTGCAGTGTTCTTTAAAAAGCTCATCAATTTGAGTGTTTTTCCATGATTTAGGGAAATTACTATTGAGTAAGGCCTTACCATTTTTTATAACAGTAGGAAAAGAAACACCAACAGGGCCTTCCCATTTAAAATTTTTAATAATATCATGAACAGTCTCAGCAACCGCAGGTGGTTTTGAAGGTTTTGGGGTTGCAATTCGAATTCTTTTACTTACTAATTTGCCGGTTTCTGCATCTACAATGGCTCCTTTTATGCCTGAACCTCCTATATCGATACCTAGTATTTCCATAAAAACTCTATTTGTTGAGAACGAACTTAATAAAAGTTGATCAAAAAAACCAAACAAAATTGTAAAACGGTTTTATTCTGCTTTCAGATCACTTAGCTGTACATTGAAATCATACTGCAAATCTTCATGTAATGCTATAATTTTATTTTTAATGAATAAAAGTTGTCTGTTAAATATATTGGTGAGCGTTACATTATTTAAAATTGAAGGTTTAAATTCAATCAATTTCTTGCAAAAATATAGAAGTAATTCTACTTCAGTTTCCTTATTCAAGGAATATCTTATGTATTTCTTAATGTTTCGTAGTATTTTTCGAACACTCTTTTTTATATAGAAGTAGCTGTTGGTATTTATTTGTTCGAATTGCTCATCAACCTCTTGTTTTATGGATTCTATATAACTTTGTTCATTTGTGGATTCAAACAGCAAATAGGTGAGTAGTTCTTTATTTTCCTTTTTAAATCTGGAAAGTCTTAAACATAGGTTAACCAATTCTTCTTGTGAAGAATGACTAAGTTCGTCCTTAAGTTGTTTAACTGTTGCAGGCTTCATACTAACGCTTTAAAACATATTAAGATATTGAGAAATACTGGATTTTATCTCAATTTCGGGAAATCAACAGGGCTCATTTCATTCATGACGTCATAAATACCTTCAAAAATATCCTCTGCTGAAGGTTTTGAGAAGTAATCTCCATCAGTACCATATGCCGGTCTGTGCTCATTGGCGGTGATCAATTTTGGCTGACTGTCAAGATATTGATATCCATTTTGATTATTAAGTACTTCGTTTAGAATGTATGCTGATGCTCCACCTGGAACATCCTCATCAATTATTACTAAACGATTCGTCTTTTCTATGCTTTTAACAATGTCTTGATTGATATCAAAAGGAAGTAAAGATTGAATATCGATAACTTCAGCTTCTACACCAACTTCCAGTAATTCTTTTGCAACTTGTTGCACAATTCTTAGTGTTGATCCATAAGAAAGAAGTGTAATATCTGATCCTTCTACCAATGTTTCGACAACACCTATTGGAGTTGTAAATTCCCCAATATTTGAAGGAAGATTCTCTTTTAATCTATAGCCGTTCAAGCATTCTATAACCAATGCAGGATTATCAGCTTGTAATAAAGTATTATAAAATCCGGCAGCTTTAACCATGTTTCTTGGAACCAGCACATAAATTCCTCTGATCAGGTTTAAGATTCCGCCTAATTGTGAGCCGGAATGCCATATTCCTTCTAATCTGTGCCCTCTTGTCCTAATAATTAAAGGTGCTTTTTGACGACCTTTGGTTCTGTAATGCAATGTCGATAGGTCGTCACTTATGATCTGTAAAGCATACATTAAATAATCAAGATATTGAATTTCGGCAATTGGCCTGAGGCCTCTCATAGCCATTCCAATTCCCTGACCTATAATTGTTGCTTCACGAATACCTGTATCCGAAATTCTTTCTACACCAAACTTGAGTTGAAGACCTTCCAGACCTTGATTTACATCACCAATATTTCCGGTATCTTCACCAAAAAACAACAGGTTCGGATATTTTTGAATGAGATATTCAAAATTATCTCTAATAATAACTCTCCCATCTACTTTTTCAGGCTTATTGTCATAAACCGGATCGACATTAGTAACATTTAAAGCTCGATTTTCAGACTTGCTATACAGATGAGAACTGTACAAGGGTTGATTGATCGTAAAATAATTGTTAACCCAGTTTTTAAGGGCTTCTTTTTCTTTTGATTCCTCGTTTAAAACATAACGAAGTGCTTTACGGGCAATTGATATTACGTCCTTCCTACCAGGTTCACTATATGTATTAAGTTTAACGACCAATTTGTCAATAAAAACTTTATTAGTACTTTTTTCAGCTAAATTAGTTAGTAATGGTTTTAGTTCGTTTTGCTCTTCTATAATTGGTGCCAGAAAATTATTCCATGCTGCAGTTTTAGCTGTTCGAACAACTTTTTTAATATCTCTTTCTATTTGAATAAGTTCTTCATCGGATGCGATATCATTTGCTATCATCCATTCACGCATCTTTAAAATACAATCATTCTTCTTTTCCCATTCGAGGCGTTCTTTGGATTTATAACGTTCATGACTGCCCGATGTTGAATGCCCTTGAGGTTGTGTCAGTTCTTCAACATGAATTAATACAGGAACATGCTCTGTTCTTGCTATTTCTGAGGCGTTGAGATATGTTTGAATCAATTCCACATAATTCCAGCCTTTCACTTTTAGGATCTCATATCCTTTCTTGTCCTCCGAACGCTTAAATCCTTTAAGTGCTTCCGAAATACTTTCTTTAGTTGTGTGATATTTAGCAGGAACTGAAATTCCATATTCATCATCCCAAATACTAACCACCATAGGAACCTGTAAAACACCTGCCGCATTGATGGTTTCAAAAAACAAACCTTCGCTGGTACTTGCATTTCCAATAGTTCCCCAGGCTATTTCGTCACCATTAACTGAAAATTTTGCACCATCGATTTCCTTAATTCCTCGATAAACCTTTGATGCTTGTGCCAAGCCTAACAAACGAGGCATTTGTCCTGCAGTAGGAGAAATATCGGCACTGGAGTTTTTTTGTTTTGTAAGATCTTTCCAATTTCCTTTTTCGTCGAGACTGTGAGTGGCAAAATGACCACCCATTTGTCTTCCAGCCGACATTGGTTCCTGCTTCAAATCGGAATTTGCATAAAGGCCAGCAAAGAACTGCTCAACAGTAAGTTGTCCTATACACATCATAAACGTCTGATCTCTGTAATATCCAGACCGAAAGTCCCCGTTTTTAAAGGCTTTGGACAATGCAAGTTGCGGCACTTCTTTTCCGTCACCAAATATTCCGAATTTGGCCTTGCCTGTCAGTACTTCACGTCTGCCAAGAATACTGCATTCTCTACTGGTTACAGCTATTTTATAATCATTTAAGACTTCTGTCTTAAAGTCGTCATAGGTTATGTTAGCTGTTAACTCAGGATTTTCTTGCATAGTAAAAAGTTGATTTTTGGCAAATTTAGTTAATATTTGAATGTTGTGCAATCCAAAAAATGTTAAACAAGATATATTATTAATAACAAAATAACATATTGGTTGTTAATAATGTAATAATTCAAACTGAAATAACAAATATTTTGTTAATTATTTAACTATTTATATAAAATAGGGTTATTTAATATTCAGAACTTGGAAAATTATAATAAGAAAAGAAGCTTAGTTTAATACCACCTTCTGGAGAATAGGCCAAACAGTGTTTTAGGATCCACTGTCAGGGCAAATCGAATTTTTTCACTGTATTTTGGTTGCGAAAGTTCCCAACCAAGGTTGGAGTAGAAAGGAAAATAAATTTCAAAATAATCCTGAACTAAATTTACACGAATACCCGAGTCATAAACAAATTTAGCACTTTGACCTTTATTTTTAACTATGCCTATATCGCCATAGGCCTGGATATAATTCCAGATGGAAGTGCTTAAATTTAATGTTGTAAGCCATTGATTTGCAAAGGGAGTATCTAATTTCGATTTAAATCCTCCTTCAGCAATTATGATCTGCTGACTGAAAATACCTGTATCTTCAGATCGTCCTAAATATTCATAATCAAAAAGATAATCTGTAGGTCTGTCAAGAGCAAAACTAAAATAATCGGTGCTTGGATCATTCTTGTTACTTAGAAAAGTACCGGCAAATAGTCTAATATTCAGTTGCCGATTATTTCTGAATAACCTTCTAAATTCATAGTTCAATGAAATTTTACTAAAGGTCTGAGAGATTTGAAAATCGGCAAACCAGCTCGAAAAATTAACCATTCCTGGATTCCTGTTTACATATCTTATGTTATAAACACTATAATTTGGCTCAGTGAGATCGGCAATTTTATTTATATCCTCGTCTCGATTGATATCAATATATCGGAAATTAAGAATTTCTCTTTTATTAAGTCTAAGATCAGAATTGTCTCTGAAATAGAAACTGATATTAGGTGTCATAATCGTTACAAACAGATCTTCAGCGTAACTTGAATAACTGGCACCTAATCCATAATAAATTCTATATAATCGTTCGTTGTTTTCAAGATATTGATTGTACTGGACAACTGTAGATCCGGTCAAAGATCTTGAATTTGTTGAATATTGCGGAGCCAATTTATATATGAAGGCTTTTTTTAATATGGTTTTGTTGTAAACCTTCGCGCCCAGTCGCAAACCGTCATAAATGTTGCGATACTCAATTAACGGCATTAAAAATACTTGATTATAATCAGGGTCCTCCACATCTTTAAAAAGTCTTACCTGCAATGGTTTATTGAATAATGAAGACTTTAAAGATTTGGTGTTATTCCGTAAATTCAATTCTGGAATTATCTTGTTTTCATTAAGAACCAGCCTATCTGCACCTTCTTGAGGGATGGTAACCGTTGTTTCATCCTTTACGTTTGTAACCCATAGTCTTGATAAAACAGAATCTTTTTTCATTGAAAATAATGACATTGGTACGTTGCTGTCCCTTCTGTTCTTTATGGTCACTCTTAGAGAATCTTGAGATTTTTCTACATTAACAATCTTGAAATCTATTTTTTTAGTGGTCTTCATATAGTCTGTAAAAAACCAATCAATATCTTTTGTTGCATTAGTCTTTAAAAGGATTTCAAAATCTTTTGAAGACGTCGGTTTTAATTTGTTATTGATCAAATACTCTTTAATGCTTTTATCAACAATGCTGTCCTTTAAATAATCGTCTAAATATTTCAAACCAATACCGGCTTTATATTTATTTGCAATGTTTTTATTGAATTTCAATAAAGAATCTTTTTGCATATTCAATGGCTGATCAAGGTTTGCCCTTGCCATATTCATATATAAAAAAGGATATTGATCATTGAATTCCAATTTTGCAGCATGAAAGGATTTTAATCCCCAAATATTAGATAAACTCCCCATGAGTTTTATGTTTGGGTAGTACTCATCTATATACTTCATTAAAAAATAGGTTTGTAAGCCACCTATTAACCAATGGTCCTTTCTTGGGTTGAGCTCTAAGGTGTTGCTCAAATAATTCCTAAGAGCAGTCTTTAACAACTTAAGTTCGTATTGGAAATGATCTGGAAAGGGACGAATAAAATCTGGCAATAAATTCAAGCCATAAATGGGATCTTCTCGATATTCCACGTTTGTAAGCATGAGTTTTCTATGTGGATAATTACCCAGATTATCATGCAAAAACTTTGCAATATTATCTGTAATGATTGCCTTATCTAAAGCTCCTAAACCTTCATCTTCAATATTGCTTACAACCACAAAAAAGTCGGTTTCCACTGTTTTAAAGGATGGAATTTTTGTGAGAAATAATTTAGTATCTATCCTGTCATTACCATATAATTTCATGACCTGATTCACTTTATTTAATGTTAGATCAACAATGTCCAATTCAGTAATTAGCAAATAATTTCGAGGATATTCTATTTCAAAATTTAGTGTTGCTTTTGGAACATAAAGGTCATCCAGATCCTTGTTGCTGTAATAATGCCATTCCCCATCATAAACAGCCGGAGTGATATACCAATTTTTTAGTTTATAATCAAGGTTATTAGTTACCCCAAATCTTGTAAAAGAATCACTTGGTACCTGTACAATATAATTTAGACTCATTTTACAGGATTCATTTGGAAACAGTGGGTTTTGAAGTTCTACTTTTATAATATCCTGCTGGTCCACAAGTCTGGTGAATTGAAGTTCTGAATCATCTTGATTCTTAAGCGAGGTCAAAACAGTAAAACCTCTTTGGTCATTCTTTGCAAAATGGAATTTATTGCTAAACTCTTCTGCAAATCTTTTGGCTAATGGCGTTGCTTTTGTTGAATAACTATTACTCCAGTCATTAAGGAATATGGTTCTTAAAGTGTCATTTGATGTATTGAAATATTCTATTGTCTGGCTTATCCTTATCTGTTTATTTTCAACATCAAAATAAGCCTTCAGATCAATTTTATTTTGACCAAAGGACTTAATACTTAGCAGTAGTATTATCAATAAAATATTTAGTGAACGATAATTCAATTTTTCTTTATAAACTTTAAAGGTTTTACAGATTCAAAACTCTCTGGAATTAAATAGTATATGCCATTTGCCAATATGGATATATCTTCAACAACGAACCCCGAGCTATCAATAGCAACTGTTT
Organism: uncultured Flavobacteriaceae bacterium; assembly: GCA_963722665.1. Taxonomy (GTDB): domain Bacteria; phylum Bacteroidota; class Bacteroidia; order Flavobacteriales; family Flavobacteriaceae; genus Site-B1. The sequence goes on along the minus strand of CAVRNW010000043.1, from coordinate 14,556 downwards.
TTACTTTTTGCCCCAATGTATTATAAATATTTAAATATTTGGAAGTAATTAATCCAAAATTAACTTTTAGTTTGAGATAATTTGTAACAAAATTACCCTCCATAAATGTAATTGCATTCTTTAACGAAAATTCATCGAAATCTAAGGATTGACTTGTTTGAATTTGAAGAGTAACAGGTAGATGGTCACTAAAATTATAAAGCGCATTTCTGATATCATTAGAGAATTCAGATCCGCTGCAGGAGGAAGAATTTATTTCCTGATTAAAACAGGATGAATTATTATTATTTCCAAAGGCTTGATATGAATCTGATACATAATACAATTCAGAATTTGATAGCATGTTCTCTGAGGTCATTATAAAATCAAACCGATCATCAAATCCACCGGTTGAACCGCCAAGTTCTGAAGAGGTTCTTGTTGATTGTGTAAAAACATCCAAATAACTAATGTTCGTATGCCAATTGCCAATTCTATTAGCCGGATCTGCAAATGTAATAGTATTGGTGGTGTTAATTAACTTTTGAAATGCAAGCTCGTCAGATGAATAGACATTAAAATCACCAGCTAACATCACAAAACTATTATCGTCAAAATTATTAATTGGATCGTTCAAATAGCTTACCAGATCATTTACCATCTGGAGTCTTAGATTTTCGTTTTCTACTCCATCAGATGCTTTTAAATGACACACGAATACCTCCAGGAAAATCGGGTTTGAAGTTTGCTCTACGGTATTAAGTTTAATGGAATAGCGATTGAAGTCTCTATATAAAGTAGTAATTTGATCCTGAGCTACTAAAATAAATTTTGAACTGTCATAATATATCAGGTTCTGGAAATCATTTTGGTTGCCTATGTTATCATCAGATGTGTTTAGAACAAAATTAGCCATTTCATAATTTGCATTGATCTCCTGCATTATATTTAAGATTCCAAGGGCTCCTTCAGCATTATTTAATTCGCATACCATAAATATATCCGGCTGATAATCATTTAAGATAATTTCCAAATGTTGAATTCGGCTTAATGGCTCCTGTAAAGGAAAGTTTAGCAAATTATAGAACATGACCTTAAAAGTCTCCTGAGAAAAACCTGTAGATGTAAACAAAAGAAAAAAAAACAGGATAGACCTTAGGAGTTTCATGATAAGGTTAAAAATTAGGACTCAAATCAAATTCTTTATAGAATGAATCAAGAATGTATATAACTTCATCTGGAGTGTCTACGATATGAATTAGGTCCAGGTCTTTAGGACTAATGTTCCCGTTTTTTGCTAAAAGCGTATCTTTGATCCAGTCAAATAATCCTTCCCAAAAGTCTTTTCCTACTAATATTATAGGGAATAATTCAATTTTTTTCGTTTGTATTAAAGTAATAGCTTCAAATAACTCGTCCATAGTTCCAAATCCACCTGGCATCACAACGAATCCCTGCGAATATTTTACAAACATAACTTTGCGCACAAAGAAGTAATCAAAATCCAAACTTTTATCTGAGTCTATATAGGGATTATCATGCTGCTCAAATGGAAGGTCAATATTCAAGCCTACGGATGTTCCTCCTCCTAAATGAGCACCTTTATTTCCTGCTTCCATTATCCCGGGGCCACCTCCGGTAATGACTCCATAACCTGCCTCAACAATTTTTTTGGCTATCTCTTCGGTAAGTTTATAATATTTCTGTCCGGGCTTTGTTCGTGCCGATCCAAATATGGATACACATGGACCTATTTGACTTAGTTTTTCATAACCGTTGACAAATTCCCCCATTATTTTAAATATAGCCCAGGAGTCGTTTGTTTTTATCTCATTCCAGCTTTTATTGTTTTTCTCTATTCTCATTATTCCATGTAATTTGTGCTAAATTAATTCTTTTTTAAGGAATTCTGCAGTATAACTTTTTTTATGTTTTGCGACTTCTTCAGGTGTTCCGGTGACCACAATTTGTCCACCTCCTTTTCCACCTTCATAGCCTATATCAATAATGTGATCCACCATTTTTATCACATCTAGATTGTGTTCTATTATTACAACAGTATTGCCTTTATTAACAAGCTTATTCAATACTAGCATTAACACTCTAATATCTTCAAAATGAAGACCGGTTGTAGGCTCGTCAAGAATATAGAAGGTGTTACCTGTATCTCTTTTACTCAGTTCGGTTGCCAGTTTTATGCGTTGGGCTTCTCCGCCGGAAAGGGTCGTACTTTGTTGGCCTAAAGTGATATAACCAAGCCCGACATCTTCAATGGTTTTTAATTTGTTATATATTTTAGGAATATGTTTAAAGAAATGAACACCTTCTTCAATGGTCATATTCAAGACATCACTAATCGATTTTCCTTTATATCTTATTTCCAGGGTCTCTCTGTTAAATCGTTTGCCCTGACATGTTTCGCATTCAACATATACATCCGGAAGAAAATTCATTTCTATGACTCGTAATCCTCCACCTTTACAGGTTTCACATCGTCCTCCTGTAACATTAAAACTAAATCTACCCGGTTTGTAACCACGTATCATGGCTTCCGGTATCTTAGCAAATAAACTTCGTATTTCACTAAATGTTCCTGTATATGTTGCCGGATTGCTTCTTGGAGTTCTGCCAATTGGCGATTGATTGATATCAATAACCTTGTCGATGTGCTTGAGCCCATCAATACTTTTATAAGGCATTGGTTTTTTTACACCATTATAAATATGAGCGTTTAAAATAGGGTATAATGTTTCATTTATTAAAGTTGATTTGCCACTTCCGGAAACGCCTGTAACGCCAATCATTTTGCCTAAAGGAAGCTCAATGGATACATTCTTTAAATTGTTTCCTGTACAACCCTTTAATATCATTGATTTTCCGTTTCCTTTTCTTCTATTTTTTGGAACTTCAATATCTTTAGTACCATTCAAATAATCAGCAGTAAGGGTATTATGTTCCTTTAATTCCTTAGGAGATCCTATACTTATTATTTCACCACCATGCTTTCCTGCTCTGGGCCCAATATCAATAACATAATCGGCTCGTTCTATCATTTCTTTATCATGTTCCACCACTATCACGGAGTTTCCAATATCCCTTAAGGCGACTAGGGATTTAATTAATTTATCATTATCTCTTTGATGCAGACCTATACTTGGCTCATCAAGTATGTAAAGAACACCAACCAGTTGCGAACCAATTTGAGTCGCTAATCTTATGCGTTGTGCTTCTCCTCCAGAAAGTGACTTTGAACTTCTGTTTAATGATAAATAATTTAAACCAACATCCAATAAGAATTGAAGTCTGTTTTTTATTTCTTTTATGATCTCTTCTGATATCTTTATTTGTTTGTCGGTTAAGTTAGACTCTAAATCATTAAACCACTTTTTAAGATCCACGATATCCTTATTAGCTAATTCGGCAATATTTAAGTTATTGATCTTAAAATTAAGTGATTCTTTATTTAGCCTTGAGCCTTTACATTCATCACATATGATCTTGTCCATATATTCTTTTGCCCATCGTTTTAGGGAAGTAGAATCGGCAGTATTAAATTGATTTTCTATGAAGTTAGCGACACCTTCAAAATCAATTTTGTAGTTTCTTGTGATGCCTAAAGTTTTGCTGTCAACCGAAAATTTTTCATTCCCTCCATATAGGATCATATGTTTGGCTTCTTTGGGAATACTCTTATAAGGATCACTCAGGCTAAAATTAAAACGTTGTGCAATCAATTCAAACTGCTTAAAGATCCAACTGCTTTTTTCAGGCCCGTGAGGTGCCAACGCTCCATTCTTTATGGATAAGGTTTCATCGGGAATTATTTTTTTTTCATTCACCTGATACAAACTACCAATGCCATTACATTTTGGGCACGCACCTTTTGGTGAGTTGAATGAAAAATTATTAGGTTCAGGATTTGGATATGAAATTCCAGAGGTTGGACACATTAAACTTCGGCTAAAAAATCGTGACTCACTGGTGTCCTGATCGATAACCATAAGTACGTCATTGCCATGATACATGGCAGTGTTAATGGTTTCGGTTAATCTTTTGTCATTATCAACTTTACTTTCTATTTTCAATCTATCTATGACAATTTCGATATCATGAGTTTTATATCGATCCAGTTTCATGCCTTTTACAAGATCACGTATTTCACCATCGACCCTAACCTTAACAAATCCTTGTTTGGCAATTTGTTCAAATAATTCTCTGTAATGACCTTTTCTGGATCTAACTACTGGCGCCAATACGTTGATTCGTTTTTGATCAAAACTTTCTAAGATAAGATCTTTTATTTGCTCATCGTTATAGCTGACCATTTTTTCACCAGTATTATAACTATAGGCATCACTTGCCCTAGCATATAATAGCCGAAGAAAATCATAGATTTCTGTAATGGTACCTACTGTCGAACGGGGAGATTTACTTGTTGTTTTTTGTTCGATGGCTATCACCGGTGACAGACCATCAATTTTATCGACATCTGGTCGTTCCAGGCCTCCCAAAAACTGTCTGGCATAAGCAGAGAAAGTTTCGATATAGCGTCTTTGACCTTCGGCATAAATAGTATCAAAGGCAAGAGATGATTTACCACTACCGGATAGTCCGGTAATGACAACTAATTTTTCTCTGGGAATGGTAACATCAATGTTCTTTAAATTATGAACTCGAGCACCTTTAACTTCGATATTCTCTTCAAATTTGGTCATAAATACGCAAAGTTGCAAAGGTACGTTTTTTAGATGTAATAATGAAGTGGGGTTAACCTTGACTTATGTTAAAAAAGAGATAAAATTAAGGGGTTCCTTTTATGTCTTTTATGTCTATACCTAAGAATAAAAGTTTATGATAAGAGGCCAGTAAAGCGCCGCTTTTAGTAGTGATCCAGTTCTCCCATGAAGCTTCCAGGCCTTTTATGGGAATTATAGAAACCCACATTTTAAAACTCTTTGGTTTGTAATCTTTGTCCAGGATCCACAAATAAGAATCACCAGGTGTTGATCCTCCTGAAGTATAAGTAACCAGTAACGACTGTTCACCTGAATCGAGTGTGACTAAACGACGTTCGGTTCCCTCATCAAATACTTTGAAAGGAGCTACCAGCCAAAACGAATCATTATTGAAGTAATTGACCGCTTTTTTAGTGAGATTATCTGCCTGTTCTCCATCTACTTCAAAACTATGCACGAAAGCTTTGCTTTTAGAATAATCAAGCAGATCAAGATCAACTTTGAATTCCTTCCAGTATACAGTACATGAGTTTTCACTCTTTTTCCATTTATAATGATGACGTTTTTTAAAGGTCCATTCTAAATGATCCGTGTTCTTATATGCATTGTAATTTAAGGCATCCATCATTTTTATTGCCAGTGAATCAGCCTGTGGGCCTTCAATTCCATTAGGAATATCCTCATTGTATTTCCAATACAAAGCACCATAAAACAGCAAGCTTGGTAGTATGAGGAATATCACAATACCAGCAATCCATTTAAGTGCTTTTTTTGTATTCATGTCAATTTTTTTACCGCTTTGGCCAACAAATTGGCTGCTTTAGGATTATTTCTGAACCATAATTCAGGTTCGATCAATTCCAATTCCGATAATGCTAATATACCATCATTATCTGTAAAAACATCCACCCTTGCGTATATAGGTCGTTCAATACATGCTCTTACAGCCTTTTCGGCAAATTCGATTTCTTCCTTGTTTGCCGTATAAGGTTTTACCTCACCACCAAAGTCATCCTGAACCCTAAAGTCTCCTTTCTTAGCGATCTTTAAAACAGCATGTGTAAATTTGCCGTCAATAACCATCAGTGAAATTTCGCCTTTCGAAACTATATTATATTGAAAAGGTTGCAAAATCATAGCTTCATTGGAGATCAACTCTATGAAAACGTTTTCATGCTCTTCTATATTGCTTTTGTTTAATCTATAGGTATGTCTGGCAGCTCCGGATATACAAGGTTTTAAAACGGTTTCTTCCCAATTTAATTTCTCATGTATTTGTCTTAGAGTGGTTTGTGACCCTTTTTCTAAAAAGTGGGAATTTGTTGTATGAATTCCTTTTTGGTCCAGATCTAATAAATAATGTTTGTCAATATTCCAGCGGATCAATCTTTCTGAATTCAACAATTGGGTTTTTTTTGAAACCTGACTTAGCCAAGTGGAAAATTCATTGAATCTGTCAAAATAATCCCAGGTCGTCCTGAATAAGATGAACTTAGTTTTAGTCCAGTCAAATTCATCATCATCCCAGGCCAATCTCAATACTTTCAGGCCCACTTCTTTGAGTGCATTTACAACTAATGCATCTTCATAAAAAACATTGTGCTTGTATTGATTTGTAGAAGAATCTGTTAAATATCTTTTATCGGTAAGTACAACAATATCGATCATGATCATTTAAAATGTTTTAATGCTTCCTTTTGACTCAGATTAGACAATTGATGACTTTTAACAAATTCTAATACAGATTTTGGATCTGTTTTAGCATATTCCCGCAATGACCATCCTATAGCCTTCTGAAGGAAAAATTCGTTCGATCTAGAGAACTTTAAACATAAACTGAATAGGATGGAAGCGTTGGTTTTTTCCTTATAACCTAACTGGAAAAGAATTGTACTTCGATTTAGCCACATGTTCCCGCTTGATGAGAAGGCAGTTATGATCTCTTCAGTTTTGTCCGGATAGATTATCAGATAATTTCCTAAAATATGTTTAGCTATAAAATCTACTGTATCCCAATGAGAGTGAATGCAAATCAGTTTTTCAATTAATTTAATATCATCAATTTCATATCGTTTTTTTAAGAATTTATCTAATATTTCCATTGCACAATAATGAAATTCTCTTTGGGGCAGATCATATAAGTCAAGTGCAATTTTCCGGCAATTGTCACTGACCTCATCTTTGTATTTATTTATAAGATCTTTTAAGAGTAATTTTCGTTCAGGTGATCTAAGTCCAAAAAACTCAAATTTATCTTTCATATAAGCTTGCATTGGCAGCTTATTTTGGGCATTTGCATGCTCTTGGAATACTTGTATTAATTTTGTGACGAATTCCATTAAAATCCTATTGCAGTGTCATCTCCTCTCTTATCTGCTCCTCCTTCCAGGTAACCATTTTTCAATACCAGAATGCCATCTACTTTTCCGATAATAGGGGAGTCGTCCTCATTAATATTGTATCCTTTTTCCTCCAACTGATATTTAATTGATGGTTCAAATGAATTGGGTTCCATCCTGATCTCATCTGGTAACCATTGGTGATGAAATCTGGGAGCATTAACCGCTTCCTGCATGCTCATATTAAACTCATATACATTTAAAATGGTTTGCAAAACACATGTTATTATAGTCGATCCTCCGGGTGTTCCAACACTCATGAATAATTTGCCTTTTTTTTCTACAATCGTCGGTGTCATTGAGCTTAACATACGTTTTTCAGGTTGTATACTATTAGCTTCAGCACCTATTAATCCAAACATATTAGGCTCTCCCGTTTTACTGGAGAAATCATCCATCTGGTTATTCAAAAAGAATCCTAATTCTGAGCAGTATAATTTAGACCCATAAGCTCCATTTAAGGTCGTTGTAGCAGAAATGGCATTTCCAAATTGATCGATAATAGAGTAGTGGGTGGTTTCGTCGCTTTCAATTATTTCAATGTTTCCATAGGTGATCTCACTGGATTTTGTGGCTTTATCTAAGGAGAAGGAAGTCATTCTATCTTTTAAATAGGAATCACTTAGGAGAATCGTTTCCGGGATTGTATTAAAATCAGGATCACCTAAGTAATAGCTTCTGTCTGCATAGGCACGCCGTGAAGCCTCGGTTATCAGTTGAATTGATTTAACCGAATTATGACCATAAGAATCCAGATCATATGGTTCTAGCATCTTCATGATTTGTGCCAGGCAAATGCCTCCACTTGATGGTGGAGCCATGGATATAATGGTAAGGTCATCGTAATCAAAAACAATTGGTTTTCGCCATTTAGCTTCATACTTTTCCAGATCCTCAAGAGTAATTATGCCGCCATTATTTTGTAAATGATCGACCAGCTTACTTGCTGTTTCACCTTTATAGAATTCATCTTTACCATTTTTTAAAATTCGGGAAATTGTTTCTGCCAAAGCAGGATATTTAATGGTATCGTTCTGTTTCCAGTTATATTGAAACATAATGGAATCCTTATTTACTTCTTTAAATAGTGGATGATAGGTTTTAAGTCTTTTTTCTTGTTTATCGGTAACAACGACACCTTTTTTTGCCAATTCTATTACCGGAATAAAAATATCTTGAATTGGTAAGGTTCCAAACTTCTCATGAACAGCAAAAATTCCTGCAACAGTGCCTGGTACACCAACGGACAAGGCTCCAATTCTGCTTTTTTCAATGTTCACATTTCCATCAGCGTCCAAATACATATTCCTACTTGCTGCCATGGGGGCTTTTTCTCTGTAATCTAAAGTTCCGGTTTCGCCATTGTTTAATCTATATACCATAAACCCACCACCACCAAGATTTCCAGCAAAAGGATAAGACACGGCAAGGGCTAATTCGGTGGCGATCATGGCATCAAAAGCATTCCCGCCTTTTTTCAAAATATCTAATCCAATTTTGGAGGCTTCAGCTCGTGCAGAGACTACCATAGCATGTTTTCGCAATAGTCCCCTTGAATGAACTTGGAATGGTTTCTTCCTTAGGGATCGCAAGAGACAATGATAAAAAAGAGACTAAAAATTAATAAAAACCGTTTCATAATTTTTTATTTATTTCCTTTAATCTGGCATCAGAAAATTCAATAAGTTCCTTAAAAAATAATTTAAATTCATTTTCAAACAGGTCGTTATATTCCTTTAACTCTCTGGTGGCCAGATCCATTTTGGAATTGTGTTTTGTACGTTTGCTCATGCCATGTAGAACTCTAGAAATACCTTCAATACTCGCATAAGCGAGCAACCAATTATCTTTTAACATGTAGGGCATTAAGTTTTGCACTCTTGGAGGTAAAACATCAAAGTTATCCTGCAAAACCTTGTAAAAATTGGTAGTATATTCCTCTAAAGGTATGTTTGAATAGTCCATCCAATTTTTAGCCAAAAAATGATCGTAATAAATATCTACTATGACTCCTGCATAATGACCGTAATTTTTATGTAATCGTTTAGTGCTCCTTCTAAAAATCTCATGTGCGTCTGTGTAAGTATCTATTTCTCTGTGTAATAAGATACCTTTCTGAATTTCTTTAGGAAAGGATTTATATTTATTACCTCGGACACTATCAGAGATAAAATTTCCAATTGCTATTTCATTATTATCACCGGACAAATAAATGTGAGCTAAATAATTCATTGTTCTAAATTACAAATTCAGGGTAAACATTACCACTTTGAAATAGTATATTTGTCAAAATTTAAATTTACTATGACATTAATAAAATCTATTTCAGGAATTCGGGGAACCATAGGAGGAAAGGTTGGTGATAATTTAACCCCTATTGATGCCGTTAAATTTGCTGCTGCTTATGGCCAGTGGATCAAAAACCAACGTACAAAGGAAAACTACAGAGTTGTTGTTGGCAGAGATGCCAGAATTTCAGGAGAAATGATACAGAATTTAGTTATGAATACTCTAGTAGGACTAGGGAATTCATGTGATCGATCTTGGACTGTCCACGACCCCAACTGTTGAGATAGCTGTGCCTATGGAACATGCTGATGGCGGTATTATTTTGACAGCCAGTCATAATCCAAAACAATGGAATGCATTAAAATTACTCAATGAAAAAGGAGAGTTTTTAAATGCTGCCGCAGGTGAAAATATATTAAAACTGGCCGAAGAAAGCTCAATAAGCTTTGCTGAAGTTGATAATTTAGGAAAAATAACAAAGAATGATGCGTATATCGATCTGCATATAGATGAAGTTTTAGATTTATCATTTGTCAATAAAAAGGCAATTGAAGCCTGCAAATTTAAAGTGGTAGTGGATGGAGTGAATTCAACTGGCGGAATTGCAATTCCTTTATTATTGGAAAGGCTGGGAGTAGAGCCTGTTAAATTATTTTGTGAGCCTAATGGTCATTTTCCTCATAATCCGGAACCATTAAAAGAACATTTGACCGATCTATCCAAAAAAGTAGTTAAAGAACGTGCTGATTTTGGTTTAGTAGTGGATCCTGACGTAGACAGATTGGCGTTCATGGATGAAAATGGAGAGATGTTTGGTGAAGAATATACATTGGTCGCTTGTGCCGATTATGTTTTGAGTCAGCAATCCGGAAATACGGTAAGCAATATGAGTTCTTCAAGAGCACTTCGCGATATTACTGAAAAACATGGTGGCAAATATTACGCCAGCGCTGTTGGTGAAGTAAATGTTGTGGAGCTTATGAAGAAGACCGATGCTATAATAGGTGGAGAAGGTAATGGAGGCATTATTTATCCTGAATTGCACTATGGCAGGGATTCTTTGGTTGGAGTCGCCTTATTTTTAAGTTTATTGGCTGAGAAACGAATTTCTGTAAGTGATCTTCGTAAAACCTATCCAAGTTATTTTATGAGCAAGAAAAAAATAGAACTTACACCGGGTCTTGATGTAGATGGGATATTAAAAGAAATGGCAGATCGTTATAAAACTGAAGAAGTATCCACAGTAGACGGTGTAAAAATAGATTTTCCGGAATCCTGGGTCCATTTAAGAAAAAGCAACACAGAACCAATAATAAGAATTTATACCGAAGCCAAATCACAGCAGGAAGCTGATAAATTGGCTGACAAAATTATTTCTCAAATTAAGGAAATAGCAAATATTTAGTAATTTAGAGCTCTTATAAGCCAAATATGTTTTCAACAAAGAAAGAACAAATTAGTGCAGCTGCATTGGAATCCTATTTTGATCAATTCAGAAAGCATATTATTGGGATAGATCAGGATTTCAAAACGCCTTACGGCAAAAAAAGAATTGTTTATTCTGACTGGACGGCTTCGGGAAGATTATATAGACCCATTGAAGAAAAAATGATGAATGATTTTGGTCCTTATGTCGCCAATACTCATACTGAAACCACAGTCTCGGGTACAGCTATGACCATGTCTTATCATAAAGCAAAAGACATTATAAAGAAACATGTAAATTGTAATGAAGACGATGTTTTGATCATTGCAGGTAATGGAATGACGGGTGTTGTCAACAAGTTTCAGCGAATCTTAGGACTTAAGGTTCCTGAGAATTTGAGAAAGTTCGCAAATATTCCCGAAGAAGTGAAGCCGGTTGTGTTTATATCGCATATGGAACACCATTCCAATCAAACTTCATGGCTGGAAACTATGGCAAAGGTTGAGATCATTCCGCCGGGAAAAAAGGGATTGTTCAGTTTAGATAATTTAGAAAGGCTGATCAGGAAATATAAAGATACTCCCTTAAAGATATTATCTATCACGGCTTGCAGTAATGTCACAGGCATTCAAACACCTGTCCATAAAGCAGCGAAATTAATTCATAAGTATGGTGGTGTTTGTTTTGTGGATTATGCGTGTTCAGCTCCTTACGTTGATATTAACATGCATCCTAAAGATCCAAATGAGTACCTGGATGCCATTTACTTTTCACCACATAAATTCTTAGGAGGTCCGGGAACTTCAGGGGTTTTGGTTTTTAATAAAAAATTATACAAGAATATGATCCCTGATTGTCCGGGAGGAGGCACAGTGGCTTTTACAAATCCTTGGGGAGAACATAAATACTTTGAAAATATTGAAGACAGGGAAGATGGAGGTACGCCCGGGTTTTTGCAGACAATACGATCAGCTTTAGCTATCAAACTAAAAGAACAGATGGGTACTGAAATGATACTGAAGAGAGAACATGAAATTATTAATCAAATATTTGAAGGATTCACTCCAATTCCTAATTTGAACATATTGGCTGGCCAGCATAAGGAAAGATTGGGAGTTATTTCCTTTTACATAGATGATCTTCATTATAATTTGGGTGTCAAGCTTTTAAATGATCGATTCGGTATTCAAACCAGAGGTGGCTGCAGTTGTGCCGGAACCTATGGCCATTATTTGTTACATGTAGATTATGAAACTTCCCATAGTTTAACTGATGAAATTAGTTTGGGCGACCTTTCACATAAACCGGGCTGGATAAGACTTTCAATTCATCCAACGCTTACATACGATGAAATTGATCTTATCTGCAAATCGGTAAAAGCTTTAGCAGAAAATCATAAGGAATGGGCAAAGGACTATAATTATGACAAGAATACCAATGAATTCTTTCATAGGTCGGAAATTAATAATTCTGAAACCGTCAACAATTGGTTTAAGCTATAATTTTATAGGAAATTCTTCGGTACTTTATCTCTGTGCTTCCATCGTTTATGAGTCCACAGATAATACTCAGGAGCTTCCTTGATCTGTTTTTCCACAAGTTTCAAGAACATATCAGTTATCTCATAATCTTTAAACTCTTTGGGATTAATGCAAAGCGTTTTAAATGTTGTTTCGTAGTATCCTCGCCTGATCTTTTTTACAGCAAAGAACACAACTGCCATATCTAATTTTTTCGCAAGCATCTCTGCTCCGGTATGGATAGGAACCTTGACTCCCATAAAGTTATCCCAATGATAAGCTTTATCCACTTTAGGAGATTGGTCAGATATAAATCCGTTAATGGTTAATTCACCTTGCTCTTTTGATCTTGTTAAGGTTGGAATGGTTTCTTTTGTAGTGATCAAATAAGAATTATACCTTGCCCTGATCCGTTTTATTAATCGGTCAAAATACTTATTCGCTAATTTCTTATATATGGCGTAGCCTTTGTGGTTGATATATTTCTGAAGGATGAAGATCCATTCCCAACTGGCATAGTGACCACACATCAAAACGATGCTTTTATTGATTTTCTCAAGCTTATGAATTTCTTCAACATTAGTAAAAACATATCTCTTTTTCATTTCAGCTTCCGAAATGGTCATGGACTTGATCGATTCAACGATCATATCACATAAGTGATGGTAAAAGGTTTTGGTAATTCTCTTAATTTCTTCTTCAGACTTATCAGGAAACACAAGGTTAAGGTTTTCTTTTACGGTTTTGGTTCTGTATCCAAACACCCTGTATATAAGTAAATATAAAAAATCAGAAAAGGCATATAATAACCTAAATGGGAGTATTGATATTATCCAGAAAAAAGGATAAATAAGTATATAAGCAATTAACTGCATTAATTTTTTAAGCTTTAAAGGCGCAAAGATAAGTTATAAATAATAGTTTTTATTAATTATAAAATAATTACAATTATCTTCGCCAAACAAAAATTTTATTAAAATGTACGGTTTGAATCTTGTTACTATTGTCCTCATAGCAGCCAATATTATAATTACTTATAAAGGCCTTGGAGATTATAGTTTTTTTGAAAAATATAAGTTTAATGTTGGTGCCATTAAAAGAAAGGAACAGATAAGAATGCTTAGCTCTGGATTCTTGCATGTCAATACCCAGCATTTGCTTTTTAATATGATCACTCTTTTCTTCTTTGCAAGTCCTGTACTGAGAAATGTTGGAGAATTAAAATTCTTGCTTATTTATTTCGGAAGTCTTATTGCCGGGAGTCTTTTATCATTATATTTTCATAAAAATGAATATCACTACAGTGCAGTTGGAGCCAGTGGAGCGGTTATGGGGATCTTATATTCATCCATCCTGTTTGATCCTAATATGAGTCTGTATATGTTTTTCATTCCCATCCCCATACCGGCGTATGTGTTTGGGATCGCTTATCTATTGTATTCCATTTATGGTATGAAGAAACAATTGGGCAATATAGGTCATGATGCTCATTTTGGAGGTGCCATTGGAGGTTATGTGATAACCTTATTATTTGCTCCCTGGTTATTCAAAGAGCATTTAACAATGATAATTCTATTGGCAATTCCCATTGTCTTGCTTTTTATCTTGCAACGGGCAGGTAAATTGAATTGATTCCTTTCCGGAGTTTAATCCAATAATTCAGAGATCTTTTGCTCTAAAACTGGCCCTCTAAGGTTCTTGGCTATAATTTTCCCTTCACCATCCAGAATAAATGTGGCTGGAATAGCCTGTATGTTGTATTTTTTTGCCACCGGATCATTGAAATAATTTAAATTGGATACCTGATGCCAGGTTAATCCATCTTTCTCAATGGCATCTAACCAGTCTTTTTTTGCATCCTTCTGCCTTGTATTACCATCTAATGAAACACCTATGATCTCTAAACCTTTATCATGATATTTTTCATAGACCTTAACAACATTCGGATTTTCCTTTCTGCATGGACCACACCAGGCAGCCCAGAAATCGATGATTGTTACTTTTCCCTTTATTTCATTTAATGAAATTTGTTTTCCTTCGGGATTAGGCGCAGTGAAGTCAGGAGCTAAGGAGCCAATTTCCGTAGCCAATGTAGATTCAATGGTTTCCTTAATTCTTATGCCTGTACTGGTTTTCTGCAGGTTTTCAGGAAATGAGTTATAAAGATCATTGATCTCATTAATTTCTAAGGCTTTAGTTCTGATCAA
>CAVRNW010000042.1:0-113457 GCA_963722665.1 uncultured Flavobacteriaceae bacterium | reverse complement strand
TAGCGGGGACTGGACTCGAACCAGCGACCTTTGGGTTATGAGCCCAACGAGCTACCTACTGCTCTACCCCGCGATGTATGTTTATAACCGAATAAAATCGATTTGTAATTTACTTTTTAAAGAACGAATCTATATCCTCGGATATAGGAGTGCAAATATACAATGCTTTTTAATAATTACAATAAGTATACCAAAAAAAACTTACTGCTCAATACTATCCACTTCAAATTCAATTAATTCCTTATTCTGGAATACAACCCTCAACTGAATTGGGTTACAGCACACCTCACAATCTTCTATATAACTTTGATTGCTAACAGAAGAATCCAGTAACATACTGATATCCTGCCAGCAATAAGGACATTGAAAATGATGCTCTAACATGATTTAAGAAATTTTGTCAAGATCTTCATGAATGGCCTCCCAGTCAACCATAAGTTTACTTAGCTTATCTTTTTTTGCCTGATAGTCATTATAAAAATTAGGATTGGCAATCACTTTCTCATAGTTAATAGACAGCTCCACATCGATCTCCTTTATCTTCTTTTCCAGCTGGTTGATCTGAGATTCGACCTTACTCAGCCTGTTATTCAACGATTTGAGCCGTTTCTGGTCATTATAGGACTGTTTGTTACTCTTTTTAGGTTCCTCCTTGATAACAGTTCTTTTTTCAACTTCTCGCAGACTATCTACATTACGTTGATCCAGATAATAATCAATATCCCCCAAATACTCTCTGATCTTATGGTCCTTGAACTCATAGACTTTATTGGTAAGACCCTGCAGAAAATCACGGTCGTGAGACACCAAAATCAAAGTGCCTTCAAACTTCTTCAAGGCTTCTTTTAACACGTTCTTTGATTTGATATCCAAATGATTTGTGGGCTCATCCATCACTAATACATTAAAAGGCTGTAACAATAATTTAGCAAGTGCCAATCGGTTTCGTTCACCACCTGACAGCACTCTCACATATTTATCTACCTCATCACCTCTAAACAAAAAGGAGCCTAAAATATCCCGTACTTTGCTCCTGTTCTTTTCATTGGCAGCATCTATCATGGTATCCAAAACAGTTTTTGTTCCATCCAGGTAATCCACTTGATTCTGTGCAAAATACCCAATCTGCACATTATGACCAAGTTTTAAGTGACCATCGAATTTAACATCGCGAACAATGACCTTGGCTAAGGTGGTCTTGCCCTGACCATTCTGACCTACGAATGCTGTTTTACTGCCTCGTTCTATCAAAAGGTTGATGTCCTTTAAAACCAGTTTATCCCCATAGCTTTTGCTCACATGCTCGGCTTCAATGACTACTTTCCCGGGAACAACTGAAATTGGAAACTTAAGGGTCATGACACTATTATCATCTTCATCAACTTCTATTCTGTCAATCCTATCCAGCTTTTTGATCAGTGACTGAGCCATTGTCGCCTTAGAAGCCTTGGCTCTGAACTTATCGATCAGCTTTTCGGTCTGTTCAATATGCTTTTGCTGATTCTTTTGGGCTGCCAGTTGCTGGTCTTTAATCTCCTGACGCAACACTAAATATTGCGTGTATGGCTTCGGATAATCATAAATACGCCCCAGAGAGATCTCTATAGTCCTATTGGTGATGTTATCTAGGAACATTTTATCATGAGACACAATGACCACAGCGCCCGGATACACTTTTAAAAAGCCTTCCAGCCAGATAATCGATTCAATATCCAAATGATTGGTAGGCTCATCCAGCAGCAGAATATCATTGTTCTGAAGCAGGAGTTTTGCAAGTTCAATCCGCATACGCCATCCACCGGAAAAGGTGTCGGTCAGATTATCAAACTCTTCTCTATTAAATCCAAGTCCTTGCAATATCTTCTCTGTATCGCCTTTATAATTATAGCCTCCAATGATCTCATATTGATGTTGCAGATCGTTCAGTTCTACCATCAGATCATGATAGGTCTCACTTTCATGATCAAGGCGTTCCAGTAACTGTAAATTAACATGGTCTATTTTGGCTTCGATCTCTTTAATTTCTGTAAATGCCTGATAGGCCTCATCAAGAACTGTTCTTCCAAATTCAAAATCAATATCCTGCTTTAAAAACCCGATCTTTAGATTCTTTTCAGCTGCAATTTGACCTGTATCGGCTTCCATTTCATTGTTTAATATCCTTAACAAGGTAGATTTACCGGCTCCATTCTTCCCGATAAGTCCAATACGATCACCTTTACCTAAACGGAACGAGATGTCCTCAAACAGGTAATCACCTTGAAATGAAATAGATAAATTATGGATATTAAGCATAGATTTGTATCAAATGTTACTAAATATTACTCGCTAAAACTTATTTTTGTGCCTGATTTCCATTTTCATGGGAATGACAATTTTAAAAGTCTTCTTGACTAATTCATCAAGAAGTACTTTTTTGGTTTAGAACGCAAAAATACACTAAATTAAATGTTTACAAAAGGATCGAAAGTTTATAGTATTCTTACAGGGGCTTGTCCAAAATGTCATATGGAAAGTATGTACGTCAATAAAAATCCGTATGCTTTGCCTCAAACCTTAAATATGCACGAGCGATGCAGTCATTGTAATACCAAATACAAGATAGAACCTTCATTTTTTTATGGCTCCATGTATGTGAGTTATGGAGTTGGCATTGCCTTTGCTGTAGCTGCTTTCGTAATCAGTTATATGTTTTTAGGTGCAGATAAGTTTACTTCCTTTTTGGCTATTGTTGGTACCCTCATCGTATTCCTACCTATTATATTGCGATTATCCAGGAATATCTGGATCAATCTGTTTTTACATTACGATAAGACTTTAGTTAAAAAATAGGTCTGTAATTTGGGCGTTCCCTGTTCCGTCAACCACACTTCGACTGCGCTCAGTGTGACATGGAGGTTTGACAATATTTACAAGGGCTTTTAATATACCTACACTTAGTCTTACTTTTAGTCAGTCACAGGTCGCTTCTTCCGTTTAAATCTTTTATTGCCCGAACCAGCAATAAAAGGATATCACTTCAACAGCTAACGCAAAAACCGTATAATATCTATTTCCTTTTCCAGAGGAGCATCATGTTCTATCAATTTATAGAGCTGATTGGCGATATATGGAGCGATCATAACACCTCGTGTTCCAAGACCATTTAAAATAAACACATTCTTATGAGTTTCATGAACACCAACCAATGGCCTTCTGTCTGAAACCGTAGGTCTTATTCCGGCAACCTGATCGATAACTTCAAAATCACATTTTAAGAATGATTTTAATTTGGTCAGGAGTTCTTCTCTAGCTTCAGTTGTTATATTATTGGTCTTATCGGTCCTGTTATAAGTCGCACCAACTATGTAATTGTCCTCGGCTAACGGAATCAAAAACACACTGGACTTTACTACAAAATCAAGTTTTAAGTTTGGCACATGAATGATAAGCAACTCGCCTTTAGATCCATTTAATGGTAAATTCCGGAAGAATGGATTTCGTTTGACACCGAAACCTTCGGCAAATATCAGCTTCTTGGCAGTGATCGAATTATATGTAACTGATTCATCAGAGTGAGTTATATTAGAATAATTGAACGTTTCTGTTATCAATAGCCCGTTCTCTTTTAGATACTTTCGATAACTCTTCAATAAGCAGTCGCGTATCAATCCTCCCTGATTCCAATACTTCTCCAAATCCGAATTCAGCATCGATGTATGCATTAGTATTTTTAATTAGTTTGGTGGAGAGCCATCTGTTTAAATTTGGTTTATCGGAAGCTGTAAACCAATTATTTTGTTCCTCAATGGATTTAAATAGCCTTAAAACAGGAATTTTATTATCCAGTTTAATTCCTAACTGCTTCTCTATACTCAAATACATGGGAATGGACCGGTCCATTTGAACTGCACTTTGCCATACAGCGGTAAAACGCTTTAAGATCACAGGATTATAGAGTCCCCCGGCAACGGTTGAAGATACTTGCGAATTGTTGTCAAAAACGACAAAGGTCTTTTTATTCTTTTTTAATTGTTCACAAAAAGCGATTCCTGCCAATCCGCAACCAACAATAATGTAATCTATTTTCATTGTATTGCGAAGTTAAAGAAGAATCTGTATTTGCCACCCTTTTAAAATCAAAAAGAGCTTCTGAATTTCTTCAGGAGCTCTTTTCTATATTAATTATGGCTAAGTGGTTAATAAGACCACATATCTTGTTCAAAGTTTCTTATATTCTCTTTGATCCTGTCTGATTCCAGGAGTTGCATCAAGGCATTTTCACTAATATACTCCTTGACCTGCCTGTCACCATACACGTTCTCTTCTCTGTATATCATACCGTTAAAACGTCTTGAGTTCAACAGGTGATCAAATGAGGCCGGAACATTGCTATTCCTGTTATTGAATGCCTTAGCTTCATGCAACACCACTCTGGCATCAGGAAACCAAACCCAGAATAATTCCACCGGATCCGGATCGTCAGAATCAATAAAGTTTACATCGGGTGCCACAGGGGCAATTCCCAATAATCTGTATTTTAATTCTCCCTGGCGTTTGTCAAAGTACCAAAGACCTTTTAAATGATATTCCATAATATCTGCAGCCGTGATATCTCTCCTTCTGATATATTGAGGGTCAACAATACCTTCGGCATTGAATTGCTCAAAACCAAGATCGGTAGTATCTTTCAAAGTTAAAGCATCACGAATATCAGCAACAGTTCTTTTCGCCGTAAAATACGAATCATCATATATGTTTTCTATATCACCCTTATTCACACTTGTCATTAGCACATCATATAACGATCGTCTGTTATTACCAATATTATTAGTATCAATTGGATAATACAGCGGGAAGTTGGCTCTTTCATCAAGGTCAACAATTTCCCATGTCATTTTAGACCACATGATATCCCTGTCATCAACATAACCATATTCCAATGGTTTGTCATTGTCAAGTTTTTTCTGATCTTCTGTTCTAACACCAATTTCCTGAGGTTTTTTGGCATTCAGGATATTTGCCTGCGCAAAACTTCCTGATGCAACTAAAACACATAAAACGGTTAATAAAAAACTTCTTAATTTCATCTGTTACTTTTTTATAATTTGGGTTTTCACCAAAGCTTAGTTAGTAAGTTCTATAATTACAGGAGCTACTTTTTTAAGCTTGTATGAGCTATTTCCTCTTATTTGAGCCTGAATATCAAAAATTTGTACTGCTTCACCTCTTTTTGCTTTCCTTAGAGCAGCTTTTGCCCTGTCGTTAAGCCTACTTCCACCCACAGTCATTGTTGGTTGTCCGGGAACCTTGAATTTAAATCCTGTAACATTAAGTGGCAGGTCAAAATCAAAGTCATCCAGTTTTGCACCAACAGTAGATATTTCTAAACTTCCACGCTGCATGGATACATTACCATCTTCACCTCTTATGGTACCCGTTGGTTTTGGTATATCCTTGATCCTAAAAGTAGCATTATCACTAACTTTTTGTCCATCTGGTAAAGTACCGGTTACATTAATAGTTACTTCTCTACCGGAACCTGGGTTCATGTTGTATTTACCAACGCCACTTCCTCTTGAAAGTCCCTGACCTCCAGCTATAACTTTGTTATCTGAAACACCTGCGAAAGATATGGTCATTGGGTTTGTGACCCCACGATATACCACATTCATTTTGTCGGCTGAAATAGTTGCAGAATTTGGTTTAGGTACTGTTGCAAAGGATTGTTTTACCGGAACAATAATTTCATTGCCGTCTTCAGCAAATATCAATTGACCTTCAATTTTATGTTCACCTGCACTACCAGCATTAAAGTTTAATTTTACTTTCCCATCTTCAATAGTGTACTGAGATTCAGTAAGTTTTCTTCCATCAAGTGTCAATTCAACTCTCGATGGTTTAGTAGAAGAATCTTTACGTCCCAAGACGATCTCACCATCAAATTTTTCTCCATTGAAGTATGCAGACTTTGATGTTTCCATCAAAGTTGTATAATTGGTCATAGAGATCTCTTTGGAAAGGGTTCCTGCTAACATAGCACTCAGAGATTCAGACTCTGTGGTCTTGATATCTGCCTGTAATTGCGTCATTTTTGTTAAAGATGCAACTAATGGAAAACTTTTAAAGTTGGACTCAAGCCAAGGAATCTTTTTCCCATCTGTATTCGGAATAGGATCGGTAGCAAACTTTTTCAAAACATCATTGGCTATTTCAGGATATTCTTCCTTTAATAACTCACTGACACCGTTTCTGAATTTTGCCACTTCTTTTAAAAACTCATCTCCTTTTTTAGTGGTCTTATCTCCTACGAAAAAGTATTCATCAAGAAAAGCTGAGTTGTCCATAGCCTCATAATTCTTAACATCTTCTACTTTAGCCGTCATTTGAGTTTTCAAATTGCCTAAGTAGCTATTAAAATCTCCGGCTAATGTTTTTATTTGATCTGCTTTAGATTTTAATGGTTCGAATTTCTCAGGTTTATCTACAGCTTTTTCTGCTAAACCTGCCATAAAATCAGCATTACGTATCGTTGCGGCTTCATTAGATTCGGTTAAACGTTCGTTCATTAATCCGAATGCTGAAAGCACTTCCTTAGACATATTCATCGCCATCATAGCAATAAACACTAAGTACATTAAGTTGATCATTTTCTGCCTTGCAGATAATTTTCCTCCTGCCATTTGCTTTGGGTTTTGGGTTTAATTAAATATTATCTTAATAAAAACTAATACTAGTTCTTATTCATTGCAGACAGCATATTACCATATACACCATTCAATGATGACAGGTTAGATGCCAATGATTGCATTTGCTCTTTTAATTTTCCTGCGTTCTCTATTGCTTCTTCGTTAACAGTTGCCTGACGATTCACGCTTTCCAGTTGTACTTTATAAAGACTGTTCAACGATTCCATTTGTGAAGCTGCAAGTGATAATTCCTCCCCATACTTTTTAGTTGCATTAATTGAATCAAGGGTAGGACTCATATTTTTGGCAGTTTCTTCAAAACTCTTAATGCTTTGTCCGAGACTTGCCATAAGTTCACCATCAATTTGTGCGTCTTTAAGTAATTGATCTAATTTTTTAGACAGGATACTTTCTGCATCCTTATCATCAGATTTTTTACCTTTTATTCTTTGTCCGCCTGATAATTCAGGATAAACAAGGGACCAATCAAGTTCTCCAGCCTGTCTTTCAAATGCTGAATACGTGAAAACCAATGCTTCAACAATCATACCGATTGTTAGGATCAATGATCCATAAGGCCAGTGCTGAATCTTAAATAAAGCTCCAAGAATTACGATTGCTGCTCCTAATCCGTAAACCATGTTAGTCAGAGTCAAATTTCCTTTTTGTGCCATAATTTCTGTTGTTTTAAGTTTAGTGTATTAATTACTAAGTAGGTTAATAATAATTTTAATTTGTTGATGCGTTTTTGGTCACGTCTGTTCCCATATAATCTTGAACAGTTCTGAACCCGATATAGCTTCGTGCTGAATCCTGATATTCATAATCTCTAGAACTTACTTGAAGGAAGTAAGCAACATCTTTCCAGGAACCGCCTCTTACAACTTTGCGCTTATTGTTCTTGTCGTTCACACTAGGATTGATGGTTGATGAATACTCATAAGATCCCGGATCATAAGACGAATATGCCCATTCTGAAACATTACCTGCCATATTATATAAGTTATAATCATTTGGCTCATATGATTCAGCTTCAACAGTGTATAACGCCTGGTCTGCAGCATAATCTCCTCTTAATGGTTTGAAGTTTGCAAGGAAACAACCACGATCGTTCTTGGCATAAGGACCACCCCAAGGGTAAGTAGCTCCTTGTAATCCACCTCGCGCTGCATATTCCCATTCTGCCTCCGAAGGCAGTCTGAATGCGTTTACGAATGCACTCTTTTTTTCTTTTTGATAGCCGTTCTTAATTAAGGTACGCCATTGACAGAAGGCATTGGCCTGTTTCCAGGATATACCTACAACCGGATATTCTCCATAGGCATCATGCCAGAAATAATCGTTGTGCATTGGTTCATTATATGAATATGCAAAATCTCTTATCCATGTGGTCGTATCAGGATATACCTCGACTTCTTCTTTTACTATTATATCTTTACGAGTTAATTTTCTGTCCTTGGCTGCTTTTTGAAGATCCATGTAATTATACTGGAACTTGAATTTTTTCACATCCCATGTACGTTGTCCATTATAAGATTCTTCCATTGGAAGATACATTGTATCCATTACCTCAGCATAATATTCATCAGGATAATCCTCTGTATCAAAAATAAGATCAATGTCTTTGTTTAATTTTCTGCCTTCATAGCCTGTTTCTCCAAGTCCGCTGTAATTATCAAACATGTACTTTTCATAAACAGTCATGTTTTCTTCGTCTGCGTCTTTAAACGCAAATTCACCAACTCCACCATTGCCAGGAACCTCACCAACTTCATCGGCAAGTATCGCTAGTTTAGTTCTCAGGATAGAATCCCTTACCCAATATACGAATTGTCTGTATTCACTATTAGTGATCTCTGTCTCGTCCATGTAGAAAGAACGCACGGTAACGGTTTTAGTCGGAGCATCCTTAATGGCTGCAAGGTCATCATCTGACTTACCCATAATAAAAGCACCACCCGGAATGAGAGCCATTCCATATGGTTTTTCGGGATGCCATTTTTTGCCTTTGACACCAACCAGTTCACCTCTATCCTTAGAGCCACAACTGAACAGTATTGCAATTACTGCGGTTAATAAAACAAAATTTTTCATATTCATAATAAACTCGAGGTTAAATGTGTACTTAATATCATTAAGGGTTCAAACTTATCCATATATTTTCAAAAAAACAACTTTTTAATTAACTATTTTGTATTTCATCTAAAAAACATGTAGTTCGTCGATGTTTTTATGATTTGATTCTCACTTTATCGATGAAAAGCTACCTAAAAACTGTTTTTTCTATTAGCCTTATACCATCTTTCCGGTATCTTGTTATCACAGGCATCTTTGTAATCCTGATGCATGCAAGGTAATAACGTGTGCTTTTTTAATTTATTATCGACGTTTAATAAAAAAGGTATTTCTATCCACCATCTTCCGGTCTTCCGGCTTTTATAGAATATGAGCTCCTGATCATCCACCAAAACTGTGAATTTTTGATAGTCAGATTCTAAAGTAAAATCTTCATCATCTATCCTACAGGTATATCCTTCAATAAAGTACCAGATAATTTGAGAAATTAACATGGAAGTGGCATCGTCATCCTTTGATGGCTTATATTCATAAATACCAAATGATGAGACTTTGTTACTAATCCCGGCATATCTGGAAATTGAACATATTTCCTTGCCGTCAAAACCATTAGGAGAATATTGTTGTTTTGTACTGACTTCTGAGGATTTAATACATGATAGATCCAGAGTCACAATATTGGCATCGCGCATCACAGGCTCTACAAGACTTATATTGTTTGTAACATTGCCTAATCTGTATGCCTCAAAGAACAATTTATCCATCAAATCTATTTCTTCCTGAGAATTGAAATAAGTTTGATAGCCAATCGTGGAATAATTGAATAAATTATAAGGCTTTTCCACAATGATCTTTCCTACAAAGCTTGTATTTTTTATAGGTCTGCTTGAATCTCCTAGATCGAATTTTCCATCTATGTTAACAATGTTCACCATTGGTGCAAACGTATCGTAGGCTCTGTAATTGGCATAGGTCAGGTCCTGACTCCCTCCTATTATTACAGGAATGATCTTTTTTTGAATTAATATGGATACTGCAGTTTTTACCGCGAAGTAAGTGTCTTGTGCTGTTTCTCCCTTATTAATATCGCCCAGGTCAACAATATTGATATTCCAGTTTCCGGGAAACAGGGAATAAAATGATTTTCTGATCTCATTCAAAGAGAATTCCTCACCTATATAATTGTCATCATTTCTATTCTCCAAAACACCTATTAGTGCGATCTGGACATCATCCAGTTCCGGAATTCCATTTAATTTGGAATGTATTTTAAGTTTCTTTCCAATTGTTTGTGCTGGCAACAATTCACTGTGCGCCAATACAGAATCTGGAACAGGAGACAGAAAATTAAAATTCATAAACTATTACTTTTTTGAAGTGGTCTTGCGTTTTGCAGTTTTTTTCTTTGGAGCATTCTTTTCCAGTAAATCTTTAGCCTTATCTAATGTCATTTTAGACACATCAACGGTTTTTGCTAGTTCAATTTTAGTCTTACCATGTATAATTACGTGTCTTCCCCATCTTGCTTTTTCTACACGAATACCTTCTTCTGCCCAATTATGAACTATTTTATCCTTTTCTTTTTGGAGTTTATCCTCAATAAGCTCGATGATGTCATTATCGGATAAATTGTCCCAATCATATTTCTTGTTAACGTTAATGAAGATATTATTCCATTTTATAAAAGGTCCAAACCGACCTTTCCCCTTCTGTACCGGTAATTCTTTATAAGTATAGATTGGTGCATCAGCTTTTGCTTTTTCTTTAATTAGAACTACTGCATCGTCCAGTTCTATACTCATTGGGTCCATGCCTTTAGGTAAGGACACGAATTTCTTACCATACTTTACATAAGGTCCATATCGGCCGTTGTTGACTTCAATCGTTTCGCCTTCATATTTTCCCAAAGATTTAGGCAGATGGAACAGGTCCATAGCTTCTTCAAATGTAATGGAATTCAATTGCTGATCGGGTGTTAAACTAGCGAACAGTGGTTTTTCATCTTCATCTGATGTTCCTATTTGAACCATTGGTCCGAATTTACCTAAACGGACACTTACTTGCCTTCCGGTCTTTGGATCGACTCCTAGAATGCGCTCTCCCGATTCTCTTTCGGCATTATCATGAACATGTTCAACCTGTGGATGAAAGGTCTTGTAAAAATCCTTCATCATTTTAGACCAATCTACTTTTCCTTCAGCAATTTCATCAAAATCGGCTTCCACCTTTGCAGTGAAATTATAATCCAATACAGACTCAAAATGATTTACCAAAAAATCGGTCACAATGATCCCAATATCTGTCGGAATCAATTTACCCTTGTCGGAACCTACCTTTTCTTTAAGCTGTTTTTCTTTTATGTCCTCTTTTTTAAGGATAAGCTGAGAATATTTTCTTTCTGAACCTTCAACAGATCCCTTTTCAACATAGTTCCTGTTCTGAATAGTTGAAATGGTTGGCGCATAGGTAGATGGTCTACCTATACCAAGCTCTTCCAGTTTTTTAACCAGTGACGCTTCAGTATATCTATATGGAGCACGCGAATAACGCTCAGTTGCAGTAATATAATTATTATGAAGTATCTCATTGACTTTTAATGGAGGCAACATGCCTTCCTGTTCCATATCCTCATCATCTGTACTTTCAAGATAGACCTTTAAGAATCCATCAAATTTTATGATCTCACCATTGGCAGTAAATGTTTCACTATGTGCAGGTGTATTTATTTTAACGTTAGTACGCTCCAATTTGGCCTCGGCCATTTGAGAAGCAATCGCTCGTTTCCAGATCAATTCATATAACCGAGCCTGATCTCTGTCAATGCTCACCGAAGATTGAGAAAAATCAGTAGGTCTGATTGCCTCGTGGGCTTCCTGTGCTCCTTTTGATTTTCCTTTATAATTTCTTGGTTTACTATATTGTGAACCAAAAGACTTCTTTATTTCTTCCTGCGCTGCATTCCTGGCTTCATTTGATAGATTGACACTATCGGTTCTCATGTAAGTGATCAATCCCGCTTCATAAAGTCGCTGAGCTACATTCATGGTCTTACTTACCGAAAAATAAAGTTTACGTGAAGCTTCCTGTTGTAAAGTGGATGTTGTAAAAGGTGCTGCAGGTGTTTTTTGAACCGGTTTTTTCTCAAGATCGGACACCTTGAATGATGCCCCAACATTCTTTTGTAAGAACTTCAATGCTTCTTCCTTAGTTGAAAAAGAATTGTATAGTTTGGCTTTAAAGGATTGTCCGTCTTCAGTCTTAAATTCGGCATCAATTCTATAGGATGCTACAGAATTAAATTCGTTGATCTCTCTTTCTCTTTCTACTATCAAACGTACAGAAACCGACTGCACTCTGCCTGCCGATAAGCCTCCTTTGACTTTTCTCCATAAAACCGGAGATAATTCATAACCCACAATCCTGTCCAACACACGTCGGGCTTGCTGGGCATCTACCAGGTCATAATCGATCCCTCTCGGATTTTCAATGGCATTGGTAATAGCAGATTTGGTTATTTCGTGAAAAACGATACGTTTAGTTTTTTCTTTTTTAAGGCCTAAGGTTTCAGCCAAATGCCAGGCAATTGCCTCTCCTTCTCTATCTTCATCACTAGCCAACCAAACCATGTCTGCCTTATTAGCCAGTTCCTTCAGTTTTTTTACTATAGCTTTCTTGTCTTTGGAAACTTCATATTTAGGTTTAAAATCCCCTTCAACGTCCACTCCCAGCTCTTTAGACGGCAGATCTGCAATATGACCAAAACTGGATTCTACCTTGAAGTCTTTTCCTAGAAACTTTTCAATTGTTTTTGCCTTTGCAGGTGACTCTACTATTACTAAATTCTTGGCCATTATTCAATTTTTTTAAGGCTACAAATGTATAGGAAAAAAAATATACGAACCTAATTTTAATTTGTATTAGCCAAATTATTGGATAAAATTGGATAAAAAAAAGTCCTGTAAACTACAGGACTTTTTAAGGTTTTTTGATACTGTTTTATAATTGATAGGTACTAATGTGGTTCACGCCACTCTCGGTATATTCATATTGATAAAGTACTTCATCTCCAATCATTAATAATACATTTTGTAATGGAATAACATCCTTGGCGTGAATGTCCTCGAAGGATGAAATCAATGTCAATTCAATTGGATTGGTTCTGTCAAAAATCTTGAGACCAGCAGTCCCATCACAAACAAAAAGCAGATCATCTTTTAATCCCAACCCATAAGGGTTTTCAAGAGTATAGGTAGCTACTAACTGAGGGTAGAATTTATCGCTTATATCGATGACTTCCAAAACGCTTTCCTGTTGACCGCACAAATTGCCGCCGCGAAGGGTTAAATAGGCATAATTACCATCGACCACAACCGGATCACAGCCTTCCCAATGGGTGAACTCTGAAATGAATTCCGGATTTGAAGGATTTTCAAGACTGTAGATATACATTCCGTTTGTCGCTCCTAAATACAGATAACCATCAGCCTGAAACATGGTTTCAATGTTCCATCCTGAATATTGTGTATTCGATAAAACAGGTTGTTCCAGGTTTGCAATATTAAAAATGGCCATTTCATAACTACCTACAGTGTATAAATAATCATCAACAATCTGGAATCTTGCTAAAGACCCTCCTGTGCCAACATCGCCGCTATTAGCCAGGTCCATGCCTCCTGATTCCAGCCACATAATATCATCATCATTGATCTCCCGTCTTTCCTGAGTCACTGTCCATCCAACAATTACCTGATTATTAAAATCAAAATTATTCCAGTTTATTTCCTGCGCTTCAATTGGGATTTGATAATCATAAACTGAAAAGACATCTTCTAAACGTCCTGTTGGCTGAATGTCATTGATATTGGAAATATCAAAAATCACCAAGTCTGTAGAACTATCTGCATACAAAATGTTGTTTTTAATGGAGATATCTATATTACCGGGAATCTTTAAATATGCAATTGCAGACGGAGCTTCCGGATTTGTATTATCTATTATATGTACTCCTTGAAACTCATCATTTACAAATATGTAATTGGCATAAGCATATATCTTTCCCGCCTCATCAATATTTTGAGGACCAAGAACCTCAACCGAGTTTCTAAATTCGGCCTTACTCAGGATATCAGGAGTGGCAACGGTTATCATCTCATATTCAACTTTATCATTGTTGCATGATAATATTAAAAGAAATAATAGGACGAAATATGGCGACTTTAATTTCATTTGATTAGTTTTTATAATAGATGCAATACATATCAAAAGGTTGCTTATAATTATTAAACATTTTCAATTGTGAGATTCTGATCAGCTTCATCAAAACCTATTATTTGTTTGTATATTAAATATGTTGGATGATATATAAATGCTGCTGTAAAGAGCACGCCTACAAAACATAATATCAAACCGACTATCTGGGCTAGTAATGACGATACTATTAACAATCCAAAAGTAAGCAGCCATTTTTTATTTCCAAGTCCAAAACTGGCCTTAACAATGTCACCTACACTAAACTCTGGGTTAAATGCAAAAAATAAAGAAAAATAGGACATTGGAACGATCACATATATAAATGGTATGTAAAATAAAAGAATAGCAGGGATAGATATTAAAATTGTCAGCACCATTAAGATGAATGCTTTATTAAGGTATGTACCTTTTAAAAAATAAAAGAAATCAGAAGTCGTTGTGGTTTCATTATGATCCAGTTTCTTCATTATCCTGAAAAAAGCTGCATTCAATGCAACCTGTACAGCTCCTAAAACCAAAGCACAAACAATTATGAATAAGACATAAACTATGGACATACCTGCAAAAAAAGTGTCTAAGGCTTCAGAATTATCATTTCCGTTCTCAACATTGGCCAGCATGAATCCAATTAAAGGTACATAGATCATTAAAATAAAAGGTAAGGCGATCACCAGATTGAAAAGTTGTAATAAAAATCCCTGTACCCAGGTTTTCTTGAATAAATCGATGGAATTGCTAAAAATAGTTCCGAAATCCAATGCTTTGCTATTTTGTATTTTTTCTTGTATTTCTGAAATAGTCATAATTCTTTTTGGTTGATTAATTCATCAAATTTAACCATTTATTAAGAGATATCTTAAAAAAATGACTCTGTCATTTTGTCACTAAATTTAATTAAATTGTATCTTTGCATCTGCCTTTCTGAAGACAGGCACAAATATTGACTAAAAGCTGTTTCAGAATTGAAAATGGAAAAGATAATAGACGAAAAAAAACAAGGCGAAAAGATTGTAATACATCCTAAAGAAGGAAATCAACGTAAACTTTTTATTGAAAGTTATGGTTGTGCCATGAATTTTAGTGACAGTGAAATTGTAGCTTCCATTCTATCTAAAGAAGGATATAACACAACTCAGGTTTTGGAAGAAGCCGATCTTGTTTTAGTGAATACTTGTTCAATAAGAGATAAAGCTGAACAAACAGTTAGAAAACGTCTTGAAAAATACAATGCCGTAAAACGAATTAATCCCGGAATGAAGGTTGGTGTTCTTGGCTGTATGGCCGCACGGCTTAAAAGCAAATTCCTGGAAGAGGAAAAAATTGTAGACCTGGTCGTTGGACCTGACGCTTATAAGGACTTACCCCATTTACTTTCAGAGGTTGAGGATGGCAGAAGCGCTGTTAATGTGATACTCTCTAAAGATGAAACCTATGGTGATATTTCACCTGTCAGACTAAATAGTAATGGTGTAACTGCCTTAGTATCCATTACCCGAGGCTGCGATAACATGTGTACGTTTTGCGTTGTTCCTTTTACGAGAGGCAGAGAACGAAGTCGAGATCCTCAAAGCATCATTGAAGAAGTCAATGAATTATGGAATAAAGGCTATAAAGAAATAACCTTACTGGGACAAAATGTAGATAGCTATTTGTGGTATGGCGGTGGATTGAAAAAAGACTTTGACAAGGCCAGCGATATCCAAAAAGCGACTGCTGTTGATTTTGCGCAATTATTGGAATTGTGTGCACAGGCTCAGCCAAAAATGCGCATTCGGTTTTCTACGTCTAATCCACAGGATATGAGATTAGATGTCATCAAAACAGTGGCTAAATACAGGAATATCTGTAACTATATTCACTTGCCCGTTCAAAGCGGAAGCAACAGGATATTAAAGGAAATGAATCGCCAGCATACACGTGAGGAGTATTTTGAGTTGATAGACAATATTAAAAAGATTTTACCGGATTGCACCATCTCACATGATCTGATCACTGGTTTTCCTACAGAAACGAAAGAAGACCACAAAGATACTTTGAGTTTAATGGAATATGTAAAATACTCGTTTGGATATATGTTTGCTTATTCTGAAAGACCAGGCACTCTGGCCGAACGAAAATTGAAAGATGATGTTCCTCTGGCAGTAAAAAAACGCAGGCTTCAGGAAATTGTTGACCTTCAACAGAAACATAGCATGATAAGAACCAAGGAATATGTAGGTAAGACGGTAGAAGTCTTGATCGAAAAGGAGTCTAAAAAATCGACCGAACATTGGTCTGGACGTAACGAACAAAATACCACTGTTGTCTTTCCTAAAGAACATTATAAAATTGGGGATTTCGTCAACGTGAGAACCGCCGAGTGCACCAGTGCAACCTTAATTGGAGAAGCAGTTGGATACTCAGATAACAATTAAGTAGAACAAAGACAAAAGAACCAGA
Source organism: uncultured Flavobacteriaceae bacterium (assembly GCA_963722665.1). Taxonomy (GTDB): domain Bacteria; phylum Bacteroidota; class Bacteroidia; order Flavobacteriales; family Flavobacteriaceae; genus Site-B1. The sequence continues at coordinate 97,024 of CAVRNW010000042.1, read as the reverse complement.
AATCAAGATGGTTTTGGTATTTAATTGTCTTTTTAATAAAAAATAAAGTCTTGACTCTAGTGGTCTTGACTCTTGAATCTCAAAAAAATGGAATCAGTTCAGGCAATAAAACAACGATTTGGCATAATAGGCAATGATACTGCTTTAAACAGAGCCATTGAAAAAGCAATTCAGGTAGCACCAACAGACATTTCTATTTTAGTGACTGGAGAAAGTGGTGTTGGAAAAGAAAGTATTCCAAAAATAATCCATTCGCTGTCACACAGAAAGCATGGCAAATACATTGCTGTTAACTGCGGTGCGATTCCTGAAGGAACAATAGACAGTGAATTATTTGGGCATGAAAAAGGATCATTTACCGGAGCCACTCAAACACGTTCCGGTTATTTTGAAGTAGCCGATGGCGGAACTATTTTCCTTGACGAAGTAGGTGAACTACCTTTAACCACACAGGTACGGTTGTTACGTGTTTTGGAGAATGGCGAATTTATTAAAGTTGGTTCCAGTAAAGTTCAAAAGACCAACGTGCGTATTGTAGCCGCTACAAATATTAATTTGTTAGATGCCATTCAAAAAGGGAAATTTAGAGAAGATCTTTATTACAGGCTTAATACAGTAGAGATTCATCTGCCTCCGCTTCGTAACAGAAAGGAAGATATTCATTTGCTTTTCAGGAAATTCGCCAGCGACTTTGCTTTGAAGTATAAGATGCCAACAATCAAATTGACCGATGATGCTGTGAATTTAATATTGAATTACAGATGGAGTGGTAACATTCGTCAGCTTCGTAATGTTGCCGAACAGGTTTCAGTACTTGAGCAAGTAAGAACTATCAATTCCAATACTCTAAAAAATTATCTGCCAAATTCAAACCACAATTTACCGGCAGTGGTCAGTCATACAAAGTCTGACAGTGATTTTAGCAGTGAACGTGAAATCCTCTACAAAGTTCTGTTCGATATGAAAGGCGATTTGAACGATCTTAAAAAACTGACGATGGAACTAATGAAAAGTGGCAATGCTAAGGATGTTCAAAAAAAGAACGAGGGATTAATTCAAAAAATTTATGGTGAGGATGATTCCGATAAAACTACTGATACTGATGATTTTGAAGTGCTCTCCTTGCCGGAAGAAATGGAAACTTCAGAATCCAGGATTATAACGCAACCCAATCAAGACAAATATCATTTTGCTGAAGAAGTTGAAGAGGAAGAAACCTTATCTTTGCATGATAAAGAGCTGGAATTAATTAAAAAATCCCTGGAACGTCATCATGGAAAACGTAAATTAGCTGCTGCCGAATTAGGGATTAGCGAGCGTACACTTTATCGAAAAATTAAACAATTTGATCTATAATTATTAAAAGGCATAAAACTGGCTTAATGAAACTTATAAAATTCATATTTTTAATTGCTATATCATTATCACTAATAGGCTGTGGTGCCTACTCCTTTACGGGAATCTCACTTCCTCCTGAAACCAAAACCTTTCAGGTAAATTATTTTGAAAACTATGCAGGAAATAATCCGGGATCTACCATTGAGCCGGGTCTTGAAAGAGATTTTAAGATAGCATTGGAAGAGCTTATTCTTAATCAGACCAGCCTAGATCTTGTAAAATCTAACGGCGATCTGGTGTATGAAGGTGAAATAACAGAATTCAGGATCTCTCCAATGACATCCACTTCCAGTAATACCGCAGCCCAAAACCGTTTGACAATTGGGGTCATGGTGAGGTATTACAATAAAATAGATGAGGAATCAGACTTTGAACAGCGCTTTTCATTTTATTATGATTATCCCGGCAGTGAACAATTGGTGGGAAGCCAAAAGGATACTGCAATAGCCGAAATATTTGAGCGCATCACTCAGGATATAGTTAACAAGTCATTAGCAAACTGGTAAATTGAACACAACAGAATTTACATCCATATTACAAAATCCTCAAGCTTTGACCGAAAGTCAGACTCAAGAGATCAAATCAGTTCTGGATGAATTTCCATATTTTCAATCGGCGCGAGCCATTTATTTAAAAGGACTGAAGAATAATAGCAGTTTTAAATACAATCAGGAATTAAAAACTACGGCTGCCTACACTACAGATCGTAGTATTCTGTTCGACTATATCACATCCGATGAATTCCTGCAGAATGAAATATCTGAGCAAATCAAACAAAATCTCGAGCATTTAAAAGGTATTGTGGTCAATGATTTAGAGGATATTACTGTTAATAGAAGCGTAACCATTGATGATACCTTAAAACAACAGGTTCAGGATACTAAAAATGTTTTGGATCCTGCTTTATTTCAGCCTTTGGTTGAAGTTTCAAAAGTTGCAAGATTTAGTGATGAGAGTAACCAAGACTCACAAATATTAGAGGTGGATGCAGATAATATAGAGGCGCTCCCGGAGGAGAAATTGGAATTAGGAAAACCTTTGAAGTTTGACAAGAATGAAACTCACTCTTTTAATGAATGGTTAAAAATAACACCCTTCAAGCCAATAGTAAGGGAAGATTCTGAAATTGAGGATTCAAAAATTCCTTTTGAAGTAGGTAAACCAAAACCCCTGTCAAAATCGAAAAAATTTCAACTGATCGATAAATTCATCAGCAAAAAACCTAAAATCATACCTTCTGATGATTTGAGTCCAAATACAGATTTTACAAAAGGCAGAATGATACAGCCTGAGTCATTAATGACAGAGACTTTGGCCAGAATTTATGTAGAACAAAAAAACTATGAAAAGGCAATTCAATCTTATAAGATTTTAAGTTTGAAATATCCAGAAAAAAGTGGTTTCTTTGCAGACCAAATTAAGGCAATCAAACAATTACAAGTAAAAAATAATCTAGAATAATGAGTACGTTTACAATATTTTTAGTCCTAATCGTCATTGTAGCATTTCTGTTAGTAGTAGTTATCATGGTACAAAATCCTAAAGGTGGCGGCTTGTCATCTTCTTTTGGCGGAGGTGGTACACAACAATTAGGTGGTGTCAAAAAAACAACAGACTTTTTAGATAAAAGTACCTGGACATTGGCAACCCTTTTATTGGTTTTAATACTATTATCCAATGTCGCCATCAACAGTGGGGCAGCAGCACAGGAATCAAAAGCTCTTGACAAGGATGCAGAAATTCCGGTTTTACAGGACACTCCTATAGATATTCAGGAAACAACAACTACAGCTCAAGATACTGCTCAATAATTGACATATGCAGCAATAAAATAAGAGAATGCCAACTGAGTTCAGTTGGCATTCTTAGTTTAACTGAAAGTTTGTCAGTCGGCATTAGTTGGCATAATTTTCGAACAACACTTCATCGTTAATAATAAATTTAATTAATCAAAATCATAGAAAATGAGTAAAGTTAATATCAAACCATTAGCAGACCGAGTTCTTATTGAACCACTACCTGCAGAAACTAAAACAGCATCTGGATTATACATTCCGGACTCTGCTCAGGAAAAACAACATAAAGGAACAGTTATGGCTGTTGGAAAGGGTAAAAAAGATGAACCAATGACAGTGAAGGTTGGAGATCAGGTCCTTTACGGAAAATATTCAGGTTCAGAATTACTGTTAGATGGGAAGGATTATCTAATGATGAGAGAAGAAGACATACTCGCAGTTATATAATTGCACAATAATTCAAAAAACAATTTACAAATCACAAATTCCAACAGATACAAACAAACATCCTTTATTTGGATTTTGGAATTTAATTTTTAAAACTTAATAATTCAATCATGGCAAAAGACATAAAATTTGATTTAGAGGCACGCGACGGACTAAAACGTGGAGTAGATGCATTAGCAAATGCTGTAAAAGTGACTCTTGGTCCAAAGGGTAGAAATGTAATCATAAGTAAATCATTCGGAGGCCCTCAGGTAACGAAAGATGGAGTTACTGTTGCAAAAGAAATAGAATTGGAAGATCCTCTTGAAAATATGGGAGCGCAAATGGTCAAAGAAGTAGCTTCAAAAACTAATGATCTTGCTGGTGATGGAACAACGACTGCAACCGTTCTTGCTCAAGCCATAGTAAAAGAAGGTTTACGCAATGTTGCCGCAGGAGCTAACCCAATGGATCTGAAAAGAGGTATTGATAAGGCAGTAGCAGCTATTGTGATCGACTTGGCAAAACAAGCAAAAAAAGTTGGAAACTCATCAGAAAAAATAAAACAAGTAGCAGCTATTTCTTCAAATAATGACGTAGTTATAGGAGACCTTATTGCTGAAGCTTTTGGCAAAGTAGGAAAAGAAGGTGTTATAACTGTTGAAGAAGCCAAAGGGACAGACACCTATGTAGATGTTGTTGAAGGTATGCAGTTTGACAGAGGTTATTTATCTCCTTATTTTGTTACCGACAGTGAAAAGATGATTGCTAATCTTGAAAATCCGTATATCTTATTGTATGACAAAAAGGTGTCCACTATGAAAGATCTGCTGCCAGTATTAGAGCCAGTAGCACAAACAGGAAAACCATTATTGATCATTGCAGAGGATGTTGATGGTGAAGCATTGGCAACTTTGGTGGTCAATAAACTTCGTGGCGCACTTAAAATAGCTGCTGTTAAAGCTCCCGGGTTTGGTGACAGACGTAAGGCAATGCTCGAAGATATAGCCATTTTAACCGGCGGAACTGTGATCTCTGAAGAAAGAGGATTTACTTTAGAAAATACTAAAATTGAAATGCTTGGTACTGCAGAGCGCATTACAATTGATAAGGATAATACTACTGTTGTGAATGGTGCTGGTGAAAAAGACATGATCAAAAATCGTGTAAACCAGATCAAAGCTCAAATTGAGACTACAACAAGTGACTATGACAAAGAGAAACTGCAAGAACGTCTGGCTAAGTTAGCTGGAGGTGTAGCTGTTTTATATGTTGGAGCCGCGAGTGAGGTTGAAATGAAAGAAAAGAAAGATAGAGTTGACGATGCATTACACGCAACTCGAGCTGCTGTTGAAGAAGGTATAGTTGCTGGTGGAGGTGTTGCATTTATTAGAGCTAAATCTGTATTGGAAAAGATCACTACAGAGAATTTAGACGAGATAACAGGTGTTCAAATTGTAGCTCGCGCTATTGAATCACCTTTAAGAACTATAGTTGAAAATACGGGTGGTGAAGGCAGTGTAGTTGTTGCTAAGGTTATGGAAGGTAAAGGTGACTTTGGTTATGATGCGAAATCTGAAACCTATGTAAACATGCATAAAGCAGGAATTATAGACCCAACTAAAGTAACGCGTATTGCTTTAGAAAATGCAGCTTCTGTAGCTGGTATGATTCTAACAACAGAATGTGCTTTAGTTGATATTAAAGAAGATGCACCTGCAATGCCACCGATGGGTGGAGGCGGAATGCCGGGAATGATGTAATTCTTTAAATAAATAAATAAAAACGCCTTGAATTATCAAGGCGTTTTTTTTGCAAGTATATGTTATCAAATACAAAACCACCTGTTTTAGGGGTGGTCTTTTTTGTTTTTTTTGACTAAGGTTTATCGGAATAAACCACATACAAATTACTTCTTCTTAGCAGTAATCTGTGAAACCTTTTTAACCTGTTGTTTAGGCGTAGCCTTTGCAGGGCTAGGTTTTTGATTTGACTTTGATTGTATCATAAATATAAATTTAAGAACGATATAAATGTACGCACAAATTCAATTCGCAGATTTTATTTTGGCTAATATTTAACTAAAAGTGAACAATTATTTTACTAATTCTACTTACAAATTCATATATCCAATTAATTATACCAAACAGCATAGCGTTGTCTTCGTAATTCTAAAGCCAAAGTTTCTTCCATTTTAAGTGCTTCTTGTCTTGTTGCTAATGGATCTATATGATTGTAAAGACTTGGCCGAAGATAGAGCCCATATTTTTCTACAATGTTGGAGGACAGCTTATAGCCTTTCTTATTTCTATAACCTGTTTTATGTTGCACGAAACGTTCCTTAGGCGTTTTACTAGTCATACCAACATACAAACATTGCAAAACACCATTAAACTGTGGATTTGCAGTACGAAATTTAGCATTTTCTGTAAAAACACGTTTAGACAATTCTATGACATAAATTCTATATTGGACCTTTGGCATAAGACTCTCCCCTTTTATGTTTGGTTGCCTTATTTGTAATGATTCCTTTACTCCTTATGCTCTTTCTGCACGTCCTCATCTCGATATTTACAGCATGGATGCACACTGGCATAGGCTTCATCAGTAGCAGTTAATTCTTGAGTATCGTGACCTACGGCTACAATATTTTCTTGTATTGTTTGCAAATTCGTTTTACGCTCGTCAAAAATCAACTTCAATTCGTGGGTTTCTACATTCCACACCGCAGATTTTACGCCTTTGGTTGTAATACAAGCTTTTTCAATACGTTCTTTACACATTAGGCAAACACCGTCGACTTCTAATGAGGCTTTTGCATTTTTGTTTTGTGCGAAGGATGTCATTCCTATAAATAATATTGCTATTGTTAAAAGTTTTTTCATAATTATGGTTTTTTTGTCAGGTTGAGTAATAAAGAAATCTTTTAGTTTGAAATTCATTTTAATAGATTACTTCGTCGCTTCTCTTCTCGTAATGACAAGTTGTTTTCATGTTCTCGTTTCAATTTATGAGATTCCTGCCTTCGCAGGAATTCTACTTAATTTTAAATCGTAATCCAGCGTAATACATACTTCCAAATATTGGGCCATAAACAAAAGTGGTATCAAAATTAGGCCCGAATGGATTATCTGCGCTTACAATTGGATTATTCTGTCTAACATTAGTGACGTTCTCACCACCTAAATATACTTCAAATTTTGGAGAAAACACTTTGGTGATCTGTGCATTTAAAGTACCAACGGTTGGAGAATATTCTGGTAATTGATACTCCATTGGGCTAGTTACGGTTGATGAAAAACGTTGCTCTCCCAACCAATTATAAGTAGCATCGAATTTCCAATGGCTGCCATTTTCCTTAGCATGTGTTTCATAGGATGCATTGGCAAACAAACGATGTTTTGGTGTTAATGGTTTTTCCAATTTACCAGAATTGTATTGTGTTTTAACATCGTAGTATTTATAAGCTGTTCTTAGATCGAAATATTCAAAAACATTATAATTAAATTCTACTTGAAAGCTATTGGCATAACTATCACCATCCAGATTATAAAAATTTATCTCCTGTGGATTTTCAAGATCTACAACAATCTGATTCTGAAAATCGGTTCTGTAAAAATCGAAGGTTATATCTGCTTTTCTTTCAAACAGATTGAATCCTTGTAAAAAGGATACACCATAATTCCATGCAATTTCTGGATCTAATCCATAAATATTCCCACCAGAATTTAATATGTTTATACTTCTGGAAGTTGAAAATAAATTCTGGTTTTCTGCAAAAATATTGGCACTTCGTTTACCTCTTCCTATAGAAGCTCTAAATGCAGATTTCTCCCAAGTTGTATATCTTAAATGTAATCTTGGTGTTACAAAAACTCCCAAAAGATTATGATTATCTACACGAATTCCGGCAGTAAGGTTCAATCTCTCTAAATTGTCATAAGCATATTCAAAAAAGGCTCCAATTGAATTCTCCTTTCTCGAGTAATTTGTCAAATTGACCAATTCGTCATAATCATCTAAAGTAAAACTCAAACCTGTTTTTATTTTATGCCTTGAATCCCCAATTAACGAATTATAAATGGCATTTGCATAGATGCTATTATGCTTGATCTCATATTCATTCAATCCATAATAAGACTCCTGATCATGATTACTAAATGCAATTTGAACACCTAAACTTTGATATGGTATCTCTGGATTAACGTAACCCAATTTTGCAGATACATCAATACGCTTTGTATCTATTTCGCTTCCCCATGAATTAGTGGTTAACTTATCATTATCAGGATCAAAATCTATTTGTCCGGCTTGTTTTTCGTCATTCAGATATCTAAAGTTCAAAAAGCTGACAAATCCTTTTTCGGGATCGGTATATTGCCATCGGTTCATAAAATTAACCTGTTTAGCTAAGGGCATATCTAAAAAAGAATCGTCATTGTTATCAAATTTTTTGTCACGAATATTTCCATGTAAATACAAACCTGTATCCCATCTTTTACTAACTTTTGTATTGATATGAGTATTGAGTTCCATACGTCCATTAACCGAGCCATAGGCATTTACAAATAGTTTATCATCTTTACTAGGCTTTACCAATTCTGCATTTATCTGTCCTGAAATACTTTCAAATCCATTTACCACACTGCCTGCTCCTTTTGTGATCTGGATGCTCTCAACCCATGTTCCGGGAGTAAAACTCAATCCATAGGCCTGAGAAGCTCCTCGAATTGTTGGTATATTCTCTGTTGCTATCAAAATATATGGACTGGTTAGTCCTAACATTTTTATTTGTCGTGTTCCTGTAACGGCATCAGCAAAATTCACATCTATTGAAGGATTGGTTTCAAAACTTTCTGACAGATTGCAACAAGCCGCCTTAAGTAATTCATCACTACTGACAATCGATATATTTTGAGCACTTAAATATGATTTAGCTGTTGTTTTTCTTTTAGATTTTACGGTAACTTCATCCAGACTGCTTGTTGGTTGCAGCCAATGGTGAATCATTTTGGGCTCGGTAATGGTCAGTGTATCTGTTTTAAAACCAACATAACTGATTACCAATTTAGAATACTCTTTTTTATATGTGAGTGCAAACTTTCCATCAATATCAGTAACTGTTCCAACAGTTGTATCGAACCAATATACGTTTGCTCCGGCTAAACCTATATGCTCATTTTTATCGTTTGCTTCCATGATCATTCCCGTAATACTCACTTGTGAGAACAATAAAGTTGGAAGTAATAGAATTATATATATAATTTTTTTCATGTTTTTAATCAATATTAATTTTTCTTAATCTTAATGCATTAGTTATTACAGAAACAGAACTAAAACTCATCGCTAAAGCAGCAATCATAGGAGATAATAATAACCCAAAAACCGGATAAAGTATTCCTGCGGCAACTGGTACACCCAATACATTATAAACAAATGCAAAAAAGAGGTTTTGTTTAATGTTCTTGACCACACCATGACTTAGTTTTTTGGCTTTTACAATGCCATTTAAATTACCCTTAACCAAAGTTATGGAGGCACTTTCTATCGCGACATCGGTTCCTGTACCCATTGCAATTCCCACATCAGATTGGGCTAATGCTGGTGCATCGTTAATACCATCACCTGCCATGGCAACAATCTTTCCTTGTTCTTGAAGTGCTTTAATTTCATTGAGCTTATCTTCTGGAAGGCATTCAGCCTTATAATGCTTAAGGTTTAGTTGTTTGGCTACGGCTTTCGCAGTGTTGGTATTATCACCTGTTAACATGATGACCTCAACGCCATTTTGTTGAAGTTCCTGAATAGCCTGTTGACTGGTAGCCTTAATGGCATCAAAAATGGTTACATAGCCAACAGATTGATTATCGACAGCGATATAAGAAACCGTTTTTCCTTGTTCTTGTTCTGCTATCACTTTATTTTTTAATTCTGCAGAAATGGAAATGGAGAATTGTTCCAATAGTTTGGCATTACCTAAGGCTGCCTTTTTGCTGTTCACAGTGCCTATCACACCTTTTCCTGCAATGGCTTCAAAATCGTTTACTTTGGTTATGGCTGCTTTTTTTGATTTGCCATAAACCACAATAGCTTCGGCTAAAGGATGCTCGCTATATTGATTTAAAGAGCTTATCAATTGTATTAAACTATCTTCATCAATTTCATCATTTAAAGACACTACTTTTTCAACGGATGGTTTACCTTCTGTAATCGTTCCTGTTTTATCCACAATTAGCGTATCAACTTTATTCATTTTTTCCAAAGCTTCTGCATTTTTAATCAAAACACCAGACTGCGCACCTCGACCAACACCTACCATTACCGACATTGGAGTCGCTAAACCCAATGCACACGGACAGGCAATAATTAATACCGCAATAGCATTCACAAAAGCGAATACATAAGAAGGTTCAGGTCCGAAAATGGTCCAAACAATAAAGGTTATAACCGATACTATTAATACAATAGGAACAAAATACTTCGAGATTCTATCCGCCAACTTTTGAATGGGTGCTTTAGAACGACTGGCCGTATTTACCATATGTATGATTTGAGATAATAAGGTTTCCGAGCCTACTTTTTCGGCTTTCATTATAAATGACTTCGTACCATTAATCGTTCCTGAACTCACTGTATCATTTAGGTTCTTATCTACTGGAATCGGCTCACCTGTTATCATGGATTCATCAATATGACTCTCACCTTCCACTATGACACCATCTACAGGTATTTTTTCTCCTGGTTTAACGCGTAAAAAGTTGCCTCGTTCAATTTTATCGATGGCAATTACGGTGTCGTCTTCTCCATCGACTACCAAAGTGGCTGTTGAAGGCACTAATTTTAGTAATTCTTTTATGGCTCCACTGGTTTGGCTATGTGCTCTGGCTTCTAATAATTGCCCTAATAACACCAGCGAGAGAATGACAGTCGCCGCTTCAAAATACACAAATACATTGCCTTCAGCAGTTTTAAAATCTGCTGGAAACACATCAGGAAATAACATGGCAAATAGGCTAAATAACCAAGCGATACCAGAACCTATCCCTATAAGGGTAAACATATTTAAGTTCATGGTCTTAATAGAGGTCCAAGCCCGTTTAAAGAACATCCAAGTCGCATAGAATACGACTGGAATGGATAACACGAGTTGAATCCAGTTCCATGTTTTTTGTTCTAAAATTGAATATAAGGGATTGTTATCCAGCATTTCCGACATGGCAATTAGAAAAATAGGCACAGTAAACGCGATAGCAATCCAGAACTTCCTCAATAGTTTTTTATAGGTTTTCTCTTCTTCGGAAGTATCAGCTTCAATTGGCACTAAATCCATTCCGCAAATAGGACAAGAACCCGGTTCTTCTTTGATAATCTCCGGATGCATCAGACAAGTGAATTGTGTGCTTGTGGAAACCAGACTTCTTTCTTCAACCAAATCCATACCGCATACCGGACAATCGCCTGCTTTGTTATAAGTTTTATCACCTTCGCAATGCATAGGGCAATAAAAAGTCCCTGTTCCTTTGCCTTTTTTTACTTCCTCGGAAGTGGAAATTTCATTCTCGATCTGTGATGCTCTCCTAAATTATGAATGCTATAACTACCTCCATCATCTTTTAAAGCTTTTTGAAACGTTTCAATGGGAATATGAGATTCCATTTCAATAATTGCTTCGGCTTTTTCTAAATTAACCGATGCCTTTGAAACACCTTTCACTTTTGAAAGTGTTTCTTCAACATGACTCCGCAACCGTTACAGGTCATTCCTGTAATTGTATATGAATGTTTCATTGTGTTTGATTTGAAATATTAATTATAGTATTGACAGATCAATACGTGAAAAGATCACTTATACAATTAATAAATCAGATTATGAAGACTTGGTCTAAAACCTGGATGTCCGAAATCAGATTTGGAGGTGAATAGTCCTTGAAAGGGATAATTTCTTTTGGGAAGCTTTCAAAAAGGTTTGAATAGCTGATAATAAACGTTGTCAAAAACGATTGTTGATCAAATTTTAGATCTTCGAAAACTGTCACATTCAATTCGTCCTGACCTTTAACTATTATTTGTTCCTCTTTGCAACAATTCTTTTTTGTAATAGAACACCCAGTATTAACTATACCTTTATCCATTTCCATACCACATCCTTTTGCTTTATGAAAGATAGCAGTTTCAACCAAGGTATCGCCACAATAGTGCATATCTATGGTAAAGGAAACGGTAGAAAACATAACCAATAGTGCCATTAACACAGATAAAACTTTATGTATGAATTGTTTAATCACAATGTAAATTTACTAAAATTACAACAAGACCTGTATTTTTTATAAAAGGATTAACAGTTATTGTCTAAGTCTATGGTAGTAAAAAGCAGGTAACAATAACAATAATAGTATAGGCTGAATTAAAAATCGTCTGATATTAAAGAACAGATAATAGTCCTCTTTTCTTGGATTTAAAACGAAGTACAAAAATAGAGCGAGTAAAACAACAAATGCCGCTGTATATACAAAAACAGAGAATTTTATAATACTCCTGTCTCTGAATAAAACATAGAGAATCCCAAGGGAAATGACAGAATTCAATACATACCGAAGAGTCGTAAATGCTGTTAATTTTAAAACTTCACGCCTTGGATTATCCATATATAGATAGTCATTTTCAAAAAATACTAAATAGGGATCATAGAATAATTCATTTTCAAAATATCTTATCGCAGCCAATAGAATAAATAATATAAATAGTACTATGTATTTACTAGTTTTTGTCATTCCCGGAATTTAAGTTAGCGAACCGATTGACCCAAACCATCCATAAAACGAACACCATCCCATAGATAATGGAAGGAAAGATCACTATATGAAGTATTTCTCTTCTCCAGGGATAATGAAATAATCCAACTGAAAGGATGGCAATCCGTATTAAATTCGTCACATAAATTAAGGTACTGCCTGCCAAAATGTAAAAAAAAGTAATTTTAAATTTACCCGAAAATGCTATTACAAAAGAAATGAATAAAATGATCACACTTATTGAGTTGCAACCTTCAACCATCCTGGCAACATATTTGTTACGAATGATAATTTTCATGGTAGGTTCATCGGCATGAGGTTCAACGACCGTTTCATATCCAAACGTATTTAAAATATCCTGACTTTGCTTAGCTACTGTATGGGTTAAATAATCGGGGTAATATTTAGAGCCATCCGAAAAATCCAGATACAACTTATATGCTAGAGAAAGCACTATATATACTGATAGAAAAGTTATAATAAACCTGACGACAGGCTTATATTTTTTAAGTAGTTCCAGCACACACTAAAATTTAGATTGCGGCACAATTTATGTAAATGGTCGATATTTTTTTGAAGTTTTTGAATACATTTACGAAAACTTTTCAACATTATGACTTTTGACCATTTAAAGCCTGCTGTTTTAGACATACTATCAGACAAAGATTCTGTAAATGGCAGATTGCTAAGAATTTGCCAATTACTGGAAAGTAAAATTGATCACTACAATTGGGTTGGATTCTATTTTAAAAATGGTGATAAAAATGAATTGAAATTAGGTCCCTATGTAGGAGAGCCAACAGATCATACCATCATTCCGTTTGGAAAGGGAATTTGTGGTCAGGTTGCATTAAGCAATCAGAATTTTGTAGTCCCTGATGTATCAGATCAAGATAACTATATTGCATGCAGTATTACAGTTAAAGCCGAGATAGTCATACCCATTTTTTTAAAAGGAGAAAATATTGGTCAGATAGATATTGACTCCAACACACCTGATCCTTTTACAAATGAAGATGAACGCTTTTTAGAATTTGTTTGTCAGGAAGTATCTAATATCTTAGAGGCTTAAAATCCGGACCTTATGGCTTCAACAGGGTCTAATCTTGAGGCAGACAAGGCCGGTAAAATACCTGCAATAAGTCCAATTATTGTAGAAACAACAAATCCGATGATCATATTCTTTAAGGATAAAATGAATTGAAAATCTCCGGTTATTTGAGACAATCCTATAGTAGTTATCCAAACTAAAAACAACCCCACCAGACCACCGATTACAGCCAAAATAACAGCTTCAAACAAAAATTGGAATAGGATAAATCGATTTTTTGCACCAAGTGATTTTTGAATCCCAATCAAATTGGTTCGCTCCTTGACACTTACAAACATTATATTCGCAATACCAAATCCTCCAACCAAAAGAGAAAATCCACTTATTACCCATCCAAACACATTCATTTGTCCGGTGATATTATCAATAAAGTCTGTAAACCCTTGCAACTGATTTACAAAAAAATCGGTAACCTCATCCGGCTTAAGACCTCTAAAAGTCCTTAGCCTTTGAGTGACCATAGCATTGAATTCTGCCAGATCTATCCCGCTTTCAGGTTTAACCATTATAGCAGGAAAGGCATACTTATTATTATCCCCATAAACTCGTCTAACAAAATTTACAGGAACAAAAACTGCCGTATCCTTTGATCCACCAAATAATCCAGAACCCTCTTTTTTCAAAACTCCTATTACATTGAATTTCCTGCCGTAGAGGCGGACTTCCTTTCCAATTGGATTAAAATTCCCAAACAAACTATTGGCAACTTCATCACCTAAAACGACAACCGGAACTCCAGAATTAGACTCCGATTCATTGAAGAAACGACCTTGGGCTATTTGTAGGCTTTCTATTTCATAATATTCATGGGTAATGGCTGCAATTCCAACATTGGTAATGGACTTATCCTGATATTTAACTGTTTCCTCACCAACATTTAATTGAAAAGTAGCGGCTGCAACATTAGGAATCTTGTTGGCAATAAACTGGTATTCATCAAAGGTTACATCCGGGAATTGTTCCCGTTTCCATTGCGGAATTGTAGATGGCCCAAATGAAAAACGCATGATATAAAGTGTGCTGTTATCAAGAGAACTGATGCTGCCTTTTATTTCCTGTTTTAAAGAGTCCACAGCGGCTAAAACGGCTATTATAGAAAATATACCAATTGTAACACCAAGCAGGGACAAAAATGTCCTTAACTTATTATTACTCAAGGCACTAATTGCGAAGTTAAAACTTTCTTTAATTAAACGCAGGTAAAATAACATACAACTTAAAATTAAAATAAATTACATTCCCGTTCTTATAGCCTCAACAGGATCCAACCTTGAGGCTGATATGGCCGGAATTACACCAGATAATAATCCAATTAATGTCGATAACGAAAATCCTAAAAATATATTAAATCCGGATAAAACAAACTCAAAATCGTCAACTATTTGAGAGAGTCCGATGATTATGATCCAAACCAAAAAGAGACCAACTAATCCTCCAACTATTGCCAAAATGATAGCTTCAAATAAAAACTGAAACAGAATGAATTTATTTTTTGCCCCAAGTGACTTTTGAATACCTATTAAATTGGTCCGTTCTTTTACACTTACAAACATAATATTAGCAATTCCAAATCCACCAACTAACAGCGAAAATCCGCTTATCACCCATCCTATAGTATTCATAAAACCAATTATCCCATCAATAAAATCAGTTAATCCGGTCAATATATTTACAAAGAAATTATCGCCTGCATCTGCCTTCATTCCTCTCCTAACTCTTAATTTTTGTGTTATTTCAGACTTTAAGCCCGCCAAATCAACTCCAAGCTTAGGCTTTATAATTATGACATGGTTCATTCTGTCATCATTGTCCCCAAATCGATTTCTCAAATAATTGGCAGGTATAAACACAGAAATATCATTACTGTCTCCTAAAAATCCTGAACCTTGTTTATTTACCACACCAATAACAGTGAATCGCTGTCCGTACAAACGTACACGTTTTCCAATAGGTTCACTATCACCAAAAAGTGATCTCGCAATTTCATCACCAATTACTGCGAGAGGTGTTCCGGAATTTGATTCCGATTCGTTATAAAATCGTCCTTTTGAAAATTTCAAAACCTGAATATCAGAAAATTCTTTTGAAACAGGCACTACATTTACATTACTAACGGAATTTGACTCGTATTTAATGCTTTCCCTGTTAACAAATAATTGGTAGGCAACATGTTCAGCATCCGGGAGAGATTCTTTTAAATATTTAAACTCATCATAAGTGACTTCAGGAAAATTCTGTCTCTTCCATCTAGGCACGTCTGTTGGTCCGAATGAAAATTTGGCTAAATACATGGTGTTTTTATCCAAGCCACTTAATTGATCTTTTATTTGCCTGTCCAAGGAATCAACAGCTGCCAAAACAGCAATTATAGAAAAAATACCAACGGTTACACCTAAAAGGGACAGAAAGGTTCTTAATTTATTATTCCTTAGTGCACTTATTGCAAAATAAAAGCTTTCTTTAATTAAACGTAAGTATAAAAACATGCCCTTTTTATTGGAATAAAGATATGACGTTTTTTATTAACAATTGTTACAAAAAAACTAATGTACAAGGTCATTTAACCTGTTGACTTTAATGGTAAATATGTAATTTTGATAAAAATTAAAATTGCAACATTCAAAATAAGATCTAAATAACAATGAGCCACAGAAAAACGATCAAATCAGCATTAATTTCAGTATTCAACAAAGACGGATTAGAACCTATTATACACCAACTGGATAAATTAAATGTAACTATCTATTCCACAGGAGGTACACAAAAATTCATAAATGACCTCGGCGTTGAAGTCACTCCGGTTGAAGAGGTCACCTCGTATCCATCCATTCTTGGTGGACGAGTTAAAACGCTTCATCCTAAAGTGTTTGGCGGCATATTGAACAGGCAGAACAATGAAAAGGACATTGCAGAACTTGAAGAATATGAAATCCCACAAATTGATCTGGTCATTGTTGATCTATACCCTTTTGAAAAAACCGTTGCTTCGGGAGCAAGCCATCTGGATATCATTGAAAAAATTGATATTGGAGGTATTTCACTGATTAGAGCCGCTGCCAAGAATTACAGAGATGTTGTTTGTGTTTCTTCAGTTGATGATTATCCGGGAATTTTGAAACTGATTACAGAAAACAAAGGTGTTTTAAGTGAGGAAGAAAGAAAACAATTTGCTGCAAAAGCATTTAATGTGTCTTCGAATTATGACACCGCGATTTTCAATTATTTTAATAGGGATCATGAAATTGCCTCTTTAAAAATAAGTGAAACTCAGGGAAAAGTTTTGCGTTATGGCGAGAACCCACATCAAAAAGGATTTTTCTTTGGTGATTTTGATGCCATGTTCACCAAATTACATGGAAAGGAACTTAGCTATAATAACTTGTTGGATGTTGATGCGGCAGTTAACTTGATGATTGAATTTAAAAATGAAGGGCCAACATTTGCTATATTAAAGCACAATAATGCCTGCGGATTTGCCTCCAGACCGACTCTTCATCAAGCATACACAGATGCCCTTGCCGGTGATCCTGTTTCTGCTTTTGGCGGCATATTAATCAGTAATAAAGAAATAGATAAGGCAACAGCAAATGAAATACATAAGTTATTCTGCGAAGTGGTCATTGCACCATCGTATTCAGCCGAAGCCTTAGAGATTCTAAAAGGCAAGAAAAATAGAATTATCCTGATATTGAAAGATGTTGAACTTTCAGCAACTATTGTAAGATCTTGCTTAAATGGAGCATTGGTTCAGGATAGAGATCACAAAACTGATTCTATCAAAGAATTGAAATATGTCACAAAATCAAAACCAACAAAAGCAGAACAGGAAGATCTTATATTTGCTTCAAAAATATGCAAGCATACCAAATCCAATACAATCGTTTTAGTTAAAAACAAACAATTATGCGCAAGTGGCACCGGACAAACAAGTCGTGTAGATGCATTAAACCAATCCATCCATAAAGCGCAATCGTTTAAATTCGATCTTAAAGGTGCTGTTATGGCAAGTGATGCATTCTTTCCTTTTCCAGATTGTGTTGAGATAGCCAATAAAGCTGGTATTAAGGCCGTTATACAACCAGGAGGTTCAATTAAAGATCAATTAAGCATTGATTATTGTAATGAAAATGATGTTGCAATGGTATTTACAGGAACACGTCATTTTAAGCATTAATTTTATTACTTTTACCACATTAAAAATAACCTCAATAATCAGGCATAAAAAATATGGGATTTTTTGACTTCCTAACAGAAGATATAGCAATTGACCTAGGTACAGCAAATACTTTAATTATTCATAACGACAAGGTTGTTGTGGATAGTCCTTCAATAGTAGCTCGAGATAGAATTACTGGAAAAATAATTGCAGTTGGTAAAGAAGCCAGCATGATGCAAGGCAAAACACATGAAAATATCAAAACTATCAGACCATTAAAGGATGGGGTGATTGCAGATTTTGATGCTTCAGAGCAAATGATAAATATGTTCATAAAGAACATTCCTGCACTGAAGAAGAAATTCTTTACTCCTGCGCTACGTATGGTTATTTGTATTCCTTCCGGAATCACAGAAGTGGAAATGCGAGCGGTAAGAGAAAGTGCCGAGCGGGTTAATGGAAAAGAAGTTTACCTGATCCATGAACCTATGGCTGCTGCCATTGGTATTGGAGTGGATATTATGCAACCTAAAGGAAACATGATCGTGGATATAGGAGGAGGAACTACAGAAATTGCGGTTATTGCCTTAGGTGGTATTGTCTGTGATAAATCGGTTAAAGTGGCTGGTGATGTATTTACCAACGATATTGTGTATTACATGAGAACACAACACAATCTATATGTTGGTGAACGTACTGCAGAAAAAATAAAGATTCAAATAGGTGCCGCAACGGAAGATCTGGAATTGCCTCCTGAAGATATGAGTGTGCAAGGAAGAGATCTTTTGACCGGAAAACCAAAGCAAGTTCAAATATCTTTCAGGGAGATTGCTAAAGCCCTTGACAAATCTATTTTAAGGATAGAAGATGCTGTCATGGAAACCTTATCACAAACACCTCCCGAATTAGCTGCTGACATCTATAATACCGGAATTTATTTAGCCGGTGGAGGCTCTATGCTTCGCGGTTTGGACAAACGTCTGTCTCAAAAAACAGATCTGCCTGTTTATATTGCAGAAGATCCATTAAGAGCGGTTGTAAGAGGAACCGGCATAACCTTAAAGAATTTAGTCAAATTCAAGAGTGTTTTGATTAAATAGAATTTAAATAATGCAACAAATAATTAATTTTATAATCAGAAACAAGAATTTTCTTTTGTTTCTGTTGCTGTTCATTATCTCTTTATTTCTAACAATCCAATCTCATTCATACCACAAAAGTAAATTCATAGGTTCTGCCAATTTCTTAAGTGGCGGCATTTATAATTCTGCTCACAATATTTCACAATACTTTGATTTAAAAAAGAAAAATCAGATCTTAATAGAAGAAAATAACCGGTTAAGGAATGTGCTATTTAATCAGGATAGTTCTGGTTTAGATTCAGTGCTAATTGACACATCTATCTACTCAAATGGATTTAAATTCATTCCTGCATCTCTAATAAAAAATAGTTACAGCAGCAGTAATAATTCCTTGCTTATTGATAAGGGGGAAGAAGACGGCATAAAACAAGATTTTGGGGTCATGACTTCAAAAGGTTTAATTGGAATAATTGATAATACTTCAAATAGCTTTTCAAGAGTTGTTTCAATATTAAATACGAAAAGCAGAATCAATGCACAACTGAAAAATACAGATCATTTTGGCACTCTTTTATGGGATGGAATATCGCCTGAAATTGTTCAATTGATGGATGTTCCCAAAATTGCCCCGATTCAAATTGGCGATACTATAATTACTGGTGGACGATCTACTATTTTTCCTAAAGGTATTCAAATAGGTCATGTCATTTCTTTTCATCTTGATAATGCCGAAGATTTTTATGAAATATCTGTTAAGCTTTTTAATGATATGTCCAATATAGGCCATGTATATATAATTGAAAATTTAAGGGCCGAAGAGATCTTAAACTTGGAAAAAATAAATGAATAGAGTTGTTGGGACAAATACGGTCAGATTTATTGTACTGGTCCTAGTACAGGTATTGGTTTTGAACCACATCAATTTTCTTGGTTATATCAATCCGTATATTTACATTTTATTCATCATTCTATATCCGGTAAAAAATAACAGAACATTATTTATTTTCTTATCTTTTTTATTAGGGCTCAGTGTGGACATTTTTTCTGATTCCGGAGGCGTTCATGCTGCTGCAAGTGTTACTCTGGCATTTATTAGACCCGGATTTTTAAAATCAGTCTTTGGAGCTTTATATGAAAATCAATCTATTAAATTCACCAATATAGATCTGGCTCCAAAACTATCATATTTTGCATTGATGACTGTTGTTCATCATTTTATAATGTACTCATTAGAAATTTTTAGCATCTCCAAAATAATTTTAATTACTCAAAAAACGTTATTCTCAAGTATATTTACTATTATCCTTTGTATTTTAGTAACTATTATTTTCACCAGAAAAAGTTCATGAGACAATTTTTACTTTACTTTTCTATACTTGCTGTAGGAATAATTTTTACAGCCAGGTTATTCTACTTGCAAGTCTATAATGCACCCGAAGAAAACTTGTTTGAAGATAATGCCATACGAAAGGTGTTTGATTATCCTAAACGTGGTTATGTATATGACAGAAATGGGGTCTTGCTAGTTGCCAATCAACCATCCTATGATGTAATGATGATACCTAGAGAAGTAGAACCGCTGGATACAATTGAATTCTGTTCACTTTTAAAGATTGACAAAGGTGATTTTATCAGGAAATTTAAGAGAGCGTATAATTATTCTCCCAGATTACCTTCGGTATTTGTATCTCATCTTTCAAAAGAAGATTATGCATATCTCCAAGAAAAAATGAGGAAATTCGATGGCTTCTATATTCAAAAACGATCGTTGAGAGACTACCAAACCAGCATTGGAGCAAATGTTCTGGGATATATAGCTGAGGCTAATCAATCCACAATCAAAAAGAACCCATATTACAAAATGGGCGATTTAATTGGAAAACAAGGAATAGAGTTTTCCTATGAAGATGATCTAAAAGGTGTAAAAGGAGTTAAATTCATTCAAAAAGACAGGTTTAACAGAGATATCGGTCCTTATAAAAACGGTAAGTTTGATACTATTCCACAAAAAGGTAAAGATATAACTACTACTATCGATGCAAAACTGCAGGAATATGGGGAAAAACTCATGGCTAATAAAAGAGGTGGAATCATCGCTATTGAGCCTGGAACAGGTGAAATACTATCAATGATCACTGCACCAACATATAACCCAAATCTACTGGTAGGAAGGGTAAGGTCCAGAAATTTCACAAAATTATACAATGACACTATAAATAAACCGCTGTTTGACAGAGGTTTACAGGCCATGTACGAACCTGGCTCACCTTTTAAAACTCTTAATGCACTGATTGCCTTACAAGAAAATGTGATAGGTCTGGATGAGCAAATCACTTGTTATCGTGGTTATAAATATGGTGATCGATTTATGGGTTGTCATTGTAATTATGGTACTAAAAATGCTATGATCAAGGGTATCCAGGTATCTTGTAATGCCTATTTCGCTACAGTTTATAGAAGGATAATTGATAAGTTTGACAGGCCTGCTGATGGCATGGATACCTGGAATAAACATGTCACAAGCTTTGGTCTAGGTAATTATTTAGGATATGATCTATCCGTAGGCCAGCCTGGGAAAATACCTAATTCAAAGACCTATGATAAAATGTACGGAGAAAACCGATGGTATTCTACATTTACAATATCTAATGCAATTGGTCAAGGCGAAGTACTGGCAACACCCATCCAACTGGCTAATATGACTGCCGCCATTGCAAATAGAGGCTATTTTTATACGCCTCACATTATTAAAAATATAGAAGGTCAGGAATTGGATAAAAACTACACAATTCCAAAAATAACCAGTATTGATTCCAAGCATTTTGAGCCAATTATTGAAGGAATGAACCTTGTTTATAAAAAAGGAACTGCTAAATATATTCAAATTCCTGAAATAGAGATCTGTGGAAAAACGGGAACTGCTGAGAATTTTACAAAAATTAATGGCGTTACTACTCAATTGACAGATCATTCAATTTTTATTGCTTTTGCGCCTAAAGATGACCCTAAAATTGCCATAGCGGTTTATGTTGAAAATGGCTATTGGGGCAGTCGATGGGCAGGAAGAATTGCCGGATTGATGATTGAAAAATACCTCAAAGGAAAAATCACCAGAAAAGACATGGAACGCTATGTTTTACAAGGTAATTTAGAAGATGAATATGCAAAGCCTTATTCGGGTAAATCATTCTGGATAAATGATAAAAGTGAATTTCAGGAAATTTCCATACCTACTTTAGATGAGGCAGACTGACAGAAGTTTTAATTTTGATTGGGTAACAATTCTAATATTCTTAGCACTTGTTATTTTTGGTTGGTTCAATATATATTCTGCTTCATCCAGTATTGAAGTTTCGAGTTATTTTGATCTTGATAAACCATATGGAAAGCAATTATTATTTATAATTTTAACGGTCGTTTTAATAATTATCATTCTTTCAATAGAAGCCAAATTCTACGAACGCTTTTCAAGTGTTATTTATATACTGTCCTTAATTTCATTATTAGGTCTTTTTATTTTCGGTAAAACAGTTTCAGGTGCAACTTCCTGGTATGGGATTGGTGGAATGACCATACAACCAAGTGAATTCGCTAAAGTAGCCACTGCCCTGGCAGTTGCTAAATATATTAGTGATATGCAAACCAATATCAAGGTACTTAAAGATCAAGTTAGACTTTTAATTATTATTGCCATTCCGGCTATTTTAATATTGCTTCAAAATGATACAGGTAGTACAGTTGTTTATGCATCCTTTATCTTTGTATTATTCAGGGAAGGGCTTCCAAGAATATATCTTTATTTAGCCGCATTGTTCATTGTTGTTGCAATTTTAACACTGAAATTTGGAATTATTATAACCATAATAGCTTCTGTCCTCTTGATTTCTGTTGTATATCTGTATTTTATAAAATCAAAAAAAAAGAACAAGGTATTGACTATTACCACCTTATCTATTCTTATACTGGGTTTTTCCCTAGCTGTCAATTATGTTTACCAAAATAAATTACCATCACATCAAAAAGACAGGATTAGCTTATGGCTCCGCCTGGAGAAAGATCCAGATAAGCTGGAGCGAATGAAAAAGACCTATGCCTACAATTTACTGGAATCGGAAAAGGCCATTAGTTCCGGTGGTTTATGGGGAAAAGGCTTTCAGGAAGGAACACGAACTACAGGTAAGTTTGTGCCTGAACAGCATACAGATTATATTTTTAGCACTGTTGGTGAAGAATGGGGCTTTATTGGTACTTTTAGCGTCGTTGTCCTTTTTATATTATTGCTTTTGCGAATTGTTCATCTGGCAGAATTACAAAAAACGCAATTTAGTAGAGTATATGGCTATGGCGTGGCATCTATTATATTTTTCCATTTTTTTATTAATATTGGAATGGTCATGGGTCTCATACCAACAATTGGTATTCCGCTTCCATTTTTTAGCTACGGTGGATCAGGACTATGGGGATTCACAATTCTACTTTTCATTTTCATCAAATTGGATTCAAATCGAATAAATGAATGGTAAAGATTGAATATAAAACTAAGGTTTAAAGTCAGTTCTTTACATCCAACGCATCCCTTAAGGCATTACCTATTAACATAAATGCCATTACCAAACCCATTATGCATAAACCCGGAATGATAGCTAAATATGGCTTGCCCAGAATAATATAATTATAATGATCTTTTATCATGGCTCCCCAACTTGCCATTGGAGGCTGCGCACCAATCCCCAGAAAACTCAACCCACTCTCAATTAAAATTGCTGCAGCAAAATTAGCAGCAGAAATAACTATTATTGGCGCCATAATGTTGGGCAAAATATGTTTAACTATGATTCTGAGATCTGTATATCCCAAAGCTCTAGCCGCAGTTATATATTGCATTTCCTTAACGCTTATTATTTGTCCTCTGACTACTCTGGCCACCTCGACCCACATAGTTAAACCAACAGCAATAAAAACTTGCCAAAACCCTTTTCCAAGTGCTAAAGTTATTGCAATGACCAACAACAAAGTAGGTATGGACCAGGTAACATTAATGATCCACATGATGAATGCATCTACTCTCCCACCAAAATAGCCCGCAATACTTCCCATAAAAATTCCGATGACCAGAGAAATGAATACAGCGACAAAACCTATAAAAAACGAAATTCTGGCGCCGGCTAATACTCTGCTTAAAAGGTCTCTTCCATACTTATCTGTACCAAGATAAAAGGTTTTTTCTTTAATATATTTGTTGATTGAATCTCCTTTTAAAAAATCAATACTAATGGTTTTAGTCATGCCTTGCAATCCATCTAAAGCATATTCTGTATAGATCAAATTACTATCGGTCAATTTATAATCCAAAACAGGAATTTCGGTATTTGGATTTCTTACTCCAAAAAATACTTTGTTGAACCAACTTTGAGAGTTTGAATTCTGACTATTGGGAATTGTCAAAATATTTACTTTAAAACCAGGCTTTTTTGAATGGATGGATAAATGCATCTGGTTGGCATTTTGCGAATTGTCTGGCGCAATGGTGTATGCAAAAATTGAAATTAATCCAACCAGTATAATAAACCAAAAACTAAAAACGCCCCAAAAGTTTTTTTTGAACTTTTGAAGCGCCAATTGAGATAATGAGTTCACATGATCACTCATATTTATTTTAGTTCTTTACGGTCGCTACTTTTTTAATAGTATAAGACATCTTAAGATCATTAAGTACATTAATAGCCTCTTCTATATAAACATCCTGACTTAAGCTTTCATGCCAGCGTTCTCGCTTTTCTTTCAAAATAGTGTCTGACACAAACTCTTCCTTTTCGTAAGGCAAAGATTCAAATGACAGGTTTGTTTTGTAATCTGTTATCTTATCAAATTTCTCGGCTTCTTTTTCTGATAGTTCCAGTCGCTGCTTGTACAGATCGTAATTTAAAGGATGGATATTCTCATCTCGAATCGTTTTTATCCATTTTGCGCTCTCATCAATTAATTTCAATTGCTCACTGTTACTCATTCTCTCATTACTTTTACTAATAGTTGTATCATAGTCAAAATAACTTTCCCATAAACTGAAATCTACAGCATCAATTTTATCCCAAGGCAATGGATTTTCCTGATCCTTTTCGCCTACATCAATGTAACTATATCTGTCTGGCACAACGACATCGCTCTTGACGCCTTCAAGCTGTGTTGATCCACCATTAATTCGGTAAAACTTTTGAGTGGTCAGTTTTAATGCACCCAGGTCTCCACTTTTATTATTTCTGACCATTTTATTAAGATCTACTATATTTTGAACTGTACCTTTACCGTAAGTTTGCCTACTTCCAATCACTATGGCTCGTTTATAATCCTGCATAGCAGCTGCCAAGATCTCTGATGCCGAGGCTGAAAGTTCATTAACTAAGATTACTAATGGTCCATCCCACGCAATGGATTTATCTCTATCCTTCAATACCTCCTTAGGTTCTCCTGTAGATTTTATTTGCACAACAGGACCATCTTTAATAAATAATCCCGCTATATCGACAACAGTTTGTAAAGAACCTCCACCATTATTTCTCAGATCTATGACCAATCCTTCCATATGCTGTTTTTTAAGCCTTTCAATTTCCCTCTTAAGGTCGGTTGCAGCATTTCTGTTCTTATAATCCTCAAAATCTATATAGAATTTTGGCAGATTGATCACTCCATAAACTTTGTCATCCTTTTTAACAATGGAAGATTTTGCATACGTTTCTTCCAATTCAACCACATCTCTGGTTATAGTAATATCCTTAAGAGTACCATCAACTTTTTTTACTGTTAAGGTTACTTCTGTTCCTTTAGGCCCTTTTATAAACTTAATGGCATTATCCAATCGCATTCCTACAATACTTAATGCCTGTTCTTCATCTTCCTGCTTAACTTTTAAGATCACATCACCTACTTCCAGCTCTTTTCCTCTCCAGGCCGGACCGCCTGAAATGATCTCATTAACTTTTACCTGATCCATTTTTTTCTGAAGTCTGGCTCCTATACCTTCAAAACTTCCTGACATTCTCATGTCAAAAACATCTTTGTCTTCAGGAGCAAAGTAATACGTGTGTGGATCAAACTCTTCAACAATCGAATTGATATAAACAGCAAACCAATCTTTTCGCTCCAGATCATCAATAATATCATAATATTCATCTAAAGAGATCAAGGTTAATTTCCTAGACTCTTCTTCAATTTCTTCATCTGTCTCAACCTTGAATTTTGGATCTTCCTCCAATTTCTTTTTTTGATCTTTCTTTAAATCATCAAAATTCGCGATAGTGGCATACTTAAGTTGTAATCTCCAGCGATCTTTTAATTGTTTTTTATTTTTAACATAAGGCATTTTCTCATAATCAGAGTTAAATTCCTCATTTTCATTAAAGTCGAAAGAAGACGATAATATTTCCTTGTATATGGATTCACTTTCTTCCATTCTTTCACCTAGTCTCTGGTAAGTCAAGTTGAAAAAAGAAATATCATAATCTTTTAATTGATCATCTAAAAGGAATTTGTATTGCTCAAATTCATCAATATCTGATTGATAAAAATACCTTTTAAACGGATCTATATTCTCTAAATAATCTGAATATACTTCTGCTGAAAACTCATCATTCATATCCTTTGGATCATAATGACCTCTTTCCAGAATATAAGTAATAATCTGGACGAGCATTTTATCCTTGTCAGGATCGTCAAAAGTTTTAGATGTAAAACTACAAGACCCAAACGCCAGTAGGATTGTAAGCATTAATAAATAAAAATTCCTTTTCATCATTCAATTCTTAAATAAGTAAATAATTTTTTAACTAAAATAAAGAAAATATTATGCCAAAGTTATGTAATGGTACTAATTTTTTGTTAAACCAACTAAATTAGTTATTTAAGTAGTATTTTACTTAATTTAGCACAGCTATAAGAAAATCAAAAAATGAGTAATAAACCCCTAATTTTAGTAACCAACGACGATGGAATAACAGCTCCCGGTTTGAGAACCCTAATAAGTATCATGAATAAAATTGGAGATGTCATAGTTGTTGCTCCGGATAGCCCGCAAAGCGCCATGGGCCATGCAGTTACGGTTAATTCTACTTTATTTGTCGAATCCATTAAAATTGATGACGGACCGCAAATTGAATATAGTTGTTCCGGGACACCAGCCGACTGCGTTAAACTAGCTAAAAACGAAATTCTTAAACGATTACCCGATCTTTGTGTTTCAGGAATCAATCATGGATCAAATTCATCAATTAACGTGATCTACTCCGGGACAATGAGTGCTGCCATTGAGGCGGGCCTGGAAGGTATTCCGGCCATTGGATTCTCTCTTTTGGATTATAGTTGGAACGCCAATTTTGAGGCAACCAAGGATTATGTAAGAACAATAAGCGAAAATGTATTAAAAAATGGATTGCCTGAAGGTGTAGTGCTAAATGTAAATTTTCCAAAATTGAGTAAAAACGATATCAAGGGCATTAAAATATGCAGACAGGCTAAAGCGAATTGGAAGGAGGAATTTGATAAAAGAATTAATCCGCAAGGGAGAGAATATTACTGGTTGACAGGAAAATTTGTCAATCTGGATCCCGGAAAGGATACAGATGAATGGGCATTAAAGAATAATTATGTGTCGGTTGTTCCTGTGCAGGCTGACCTTACTGCTCATCATATTATAAATGACCTAAATACATGGAAATTGAATGATTAGAAGAGATGTCATGATTGGTTTTTTTATTGGTCTTTTGGCTAATATTATTGGTATAGCGCTGTATATTATTTTGTTTTCAAAAGAAGGATTTGAGGGCACTATAAAATCAGCTGTGAATTTTAATTTCATTGGAAAATTAGTGAGTCTGGGAGCTATTTTGAATTTAATAGCTTTCTTTGTTTTGATAAAAATGAATCAGGATTACAAGGCAAGAGGTGTGCTATTGGCTACGCTTTTGGCAGCCATAATAGTAATAGTAAATAAAATTTAAGAAAATCTGACGACCTTATAAATTGTTTTAAATGAAGTATTACATTATTGCTGGTGAAGCCTCCGGCGATCTGCATGGGTCCAACCTTATGAAAGCTATCCTCAATATAGATGTGACTGCTGAATTCAGGTTTTGGGGAGGAGACCTTATGCAAAGTGTAAGTAAGAATCTAGTGAAACATTACAAAGACCTTGCTTTTATGGGATTTTTAGAGGTTGCAAAAAACCTGAATGTTATCCTCAAGAACATTTCCTTTTGCAAAGAGGATATTATCTCTTACTCTCCTGACGTTATTATATTTATAGATTATCCGGGATTTAATCTAAGAATAGCCAAATGGGCAAGAACAAAAGGATTCAGAACCCATTTTTATATTTCACCACAAATCTGGGCCTGGAAGGAGAACCGGATAAAATCGATTAAAAGAGATATAGATAAAATGTACGTTATCCTGCCTTTTGAGAAGGAATTCTATGAGAAAAAACATAATTACCCGGTGGAATTTGTTGGTCACCCGTTAATAGATGCCATTTCTGACAGGACACAGGTTAGTGAAACAGGATTCAGAACTGAATACGACTTGAATGATAAACCCATAATAGCCTTATTGCCGGGAAGCAGAAAACAGGAGATAAAAAAAATGTTGTCTGTAATGCTTTCTGTTATAAGTGATTATCCGAAATATCAATTCGTTATTGCAGGCGCACCTAGTCAGGATCTTTCATTTTACAGACCGTTCATAAAGAACTTGGATGTTGGTTTTGTTCCTAATAGAACCTATGACTTATTGAGTGTCTCCACCGCTGCTTTGGTGACGTCTGGCACGGCTACTTTAGAAACAGCATTATTCAAGGTTCCACAGGTTGTATGTTAT
This sequence comes from uncultured Flavobacteriaceae bacterium, assembly GCA_963722665.1. Classification (GTDB taxonomy): domain Bacteria; phylum Bacteroidota; class Bacteroidia; order Flavobacteriales; family Flavobacteriaceae; genus Site-B1. The sequence continues at coordinate 68,400 of CAVRNW010000042.1, read as the reverse complement.
AAAGGAAGCTGGTTCTCTTATCAAATTGGAAAACGCCTTGTGAATTTAGAATATATCTCATTGGTCAATTTAATAATGAACAAACAAGTGGTCACGGAACTCATACAAAACAGTTTCAATAAGAAATCACTTAAAAAAGAACTGGATATTATACTAGAAAAGGGTGAGCGAACTAAATTCTTTAGCAATTACTACGATCTGGAAAAAAAGCTTGGAGGCAAAGGAGCCAGCAATAAAACTGCTCAATTAATTTTCAATTCGATAAATAATTAGATCAGTGATGAAGCGTTTTATATTATTTCTGTTTTTAATAATCAGCATTTCGGCATGTAGATCTAAAAAAAGGATCATCACCAAAAAAAGCAAAGCTTCCAGAACCAAAGATCAAGTTAAAATTGTAAAAGACACTAATAGTATAAATTACTCTCTGGCAGCAGATAATGTTGTGGAAAATGCCAAACAATTTAATGGAGTTCGTTATAAATATGGGGGCACAACAAAAAAAGGAATGGACTGTTCCGGTTTGGTTTTCACCTCTTTTAAAAATGAGAATATTTTATTACCAAGAACCACTAAACATTTATCCAATTATGGTAATTGGATAGATGTAAAGGATGTTAAAAAAGGTGATCTGCTTTTCTTTGCAACAAAAAAAAACAGTAAAAAAGTAAATCATGTTGGAATTGTGACCGATTCCAGAATTGGAAATGTTGAATTTATTCATGCAAGTACCAGCAATGGGGTTATGGTTTCTAATCTTGCGGAACGCTACTGGTATTTTGCCTTTGTACAGGCACGCAGAGTTTTGTAATATTTTTTTATATTGTCGCAGTGCAGCTGTCTAAATTTACAATAATTAAATTTACCTTTTTCCTGGTGTTAGGAATCTTACTGGGTTATTATTTAAATATATCCCTTAGTTTTTCCATTCTTTCAAGTTTGGCTTCAGTGCTTTGTCTAAGCTTAATATTCATTCTTAACAGGTTTAGGTTTAAATTGAAGATGCTTTTTGGAATTCTTACTTATTTGACTTTTATAAGTGTTGGAATATTAACCGTCAGTATTCATAATCCTAAGAATCAGTTCAATCATTATACAAATCAATTTAATAAAGAAACGGACTCTGATATTGCGATTATATTTACGGTCAAAGAAATCCTTAAATCTGGTAATTACCACGATAAATATGTCGTTGAATTTAGAAAAATGAATGAAAAAAAGGTGACCGGAAAATCACTTTTAAACATTCAAAAAGATAGCACCAACAAACCTTTGAATGTGGATAATTTAGTGTTTGCTAAAACATCTATAAAGGACCTTATACCGCCTTTAAATCCAGATCAATTTAATTACAAAGACTACTTAAAAAAGCAACATATCTATCATCAATTATTCGTGAAAAAAAATGAGCTTCTTATTTTAGACAATACCAGAAATTCTGTTTTCGGATTTGCGGCTAGACTAAGAGAAAGAATCAATACAAAACTAATACTCTATGATTTTAGAGCAGATGAACTAGCAATCATCAATGCTTTACTCCTCGGGCAAAGACAAGATATTTCTGAAGAAACTTATAACAACTATGCCAATGCGGGTGTTATACATATTCTGGCAGTTTCCGGATTGCACATAGGTATCATTCTGATTATTTTGAATTTTTTGTTTAAACCAATAGAGCAGGTAAAGAACGGGATATACATCAAAACTATTCTAATCGTTTTACTATTGTGGTGTTTTGCAATAGTTGCCGGACTTTCTCCTTCTGTGATGCGAGCGGTTACTATGTTCAGTATTGTAGCTATTGGATTGAATATTAAAAGAGTTACCAACATTTATAACACTTTGGCCATCTCTATGTTCTTATTATTACTTTTCAAACCCACTTTTCTATTTGAAGTTGGCTTTCAACTTAGCTATTTAGCAGTATTTTCAATTGTTTGGATACAACCTCTGATCGTTAAACTATGGGACCCTAAATTACTTGTGGCAAACAAGCTATGGCAAATTTTTACGGTGACAATAGCAGCTCAATTTGGCGTATTACCCATTAGCCTATTCTACTTTCACCAATTCCCGGGATTATTCTTTATTTCAAATTTGGTCATAATTCCATTTTTAGGGGTTATCCTAGGATTGGGTATTTTAGTCATTTTACTTTCATTATTAAATATTCTACCTCATATTTTAGCCAATTCTTTTGGAAGAATTATAGGATTAATGAATGATTTTGTTGCATTAATTTCAAGACAGGAAGAGTTTTTGTTAAAGCACATCTCCTTTGGAATATTATCAGTAATCTCAAGTTATTTATTGATCATAGCTTTTGTAAAGTTTTATAAGAACAGATCATTTAAAAATGTCATTTTTGCGCTAACAAGTATTTCATTTTTTTTGAGTGTCTTAATATTCAACAGATACGAAAATGCAAGCAATGAATTTTTAATTTTTCACAAAAGCCGTTTTAGCATAATTGGAATTAAACAGAACAGAAATTTGACCCTATATCATAATTTGGAAGAAAATACTTATAACGATGAAAAATTAGTGGTAAACTATAAAATAGGCAATTCCATAGAAAACATAGAGTCAGATTCCCTAAATGCCCTTTATAAAATAGATAAGGAATTAATGCTAGTTGTAGATAGTTTGAGTGTCTATAAAACCTCTTTTAAACCTGATTATGTTCTGCTTAGAAATTCTCCTAAGATCAATTTAAACAGGCTGATAGACCATTTACAACCAAAATTGATCATAGCAGATGGTAGTAATTATAAAAGTTATCAAGAACGTTGGTTAGAAACCTGTGCAAAAAAAGAATTCCCTTTTCACCAAACCAGCAAAAAGGGAGCTTTTATATTAGATTTTTGAATTTATGTTAATTCCACTCTGGCTTAAAGTTTTTAAAGTAAGCATTGGCATCTTCCTGACTTTTCAAGTTCTTATAATCATTGCTTTTAAACATCTTTAAGTACAACTCCAGTTGTTGTGGTGTTTGAAAGCCTTTAACTTGAGTGATCAATCCCTTATTTTCATCAAGAAAAACAATAGTAGGATATGCATTCACGCCAAAGTATCTGGACAACTGGTGTGAAGAATTTCGTTTATTCGCCTTACTTGCATCGTATTGAGGGTTTCCATACTCATTCCCGTTAAAATTAACCTTAGAATTCCCTTCAGCATTGAATTTTACGGCATAATAATTCTCGTTTATAAACTTGGACACATCTTTATTACTAAAGGTTCTCTTATCAAGTAATTTACATGGGCCACACCAATTTGTGTAGAAATCCATGATTATTTTGCGTGGTTCTTTCTGCTGCATTTCAATGGCTTCTTCCAAAGTAATCCATTTGATTTCCTGTGCATTACTATTTAAGGCAAAGAGTAGAAGGGCAATTAGTACTATATTTCTCATAACAAATTAAGTCGATTTAATGTTTCAAAAATAACATGCAAAAAGCAAGCCATATGTAATTTATGTTACACCATGCATTAATTTTTTTAATACCGGATTTAGCAATAACGCGATTATTCCTATAATTATTGGAACAAAGGTGAAAATCATGAAGAAGGTCGAAATATCATATTTGGCTGTGATATCGTCTATCATCGCTCCCATTTTACCGGAAGTTTTATTACCAATAGCTAATGCAAGGTACCAAACACCAAACATAAAGGCTATCATTCTAGGTGGAACCAATTTACTTACATAGCTCAATCCTACTGGCGATACGCAGAGCTCGCCCAAAGTATGGAATAAGTATGCAAAAATCAACCAAACCATACTTATAGAAGCTGTCTTGGCTCCTTGAGGTATTCCTGCTGAACCAAAGGCTAAAAAGGCAAACCCAATACCCAGGAAAAACAAGCCAATAGCATATTTATGCGCAGGTTTTGGATTGAATTTACTCTCCCACCATTTAGAAAAAAGTGGTGCAAAAGCTATGATGAATAATGAATTCAAGATTAAAAACCAGGTTGCCGGAATTTGAATTTCGTTTTCCTTTTTCTGAACTATGGTCGCTTCTATCCTATTCGAGATAGTTTCGGACTGCTCTTGAGTTAGGTACTTAAAATTGACTCCCTTTTTATCAATATCAATAATTGAAATTTTATCACTTGTAACAAAATCTGATGACGACCTAATTACAGTGGTCCCAGTTGCCAGAATCGCATCCTGAGGTACCTGGCTATTTATCGTTAATACACTCGGTTTAGCACCTTCTTCATTCGAGAGCTGATACGTTGGATAGGTTATTTCGTATGAGTAGGTATTGAAATTATTGTTGATCTTCCAAATCACAATTCCCCAGATGAGAACAAAACTGAAACCGAGGATTAAATTAGAAACCAAATATTTCTTAAAGGTTTGCTTGAATAATAAAAATAACACCCAGGTAATAATTGCAATTGGGACTACGGTGATGATAACATCAACAATATTAAAGATCAATGCCGAATCACCGGACAAGATCCTATTGGTATAATCCTTGGCGAAAATGCTCATGGAACCGCCAGCCTGTTCAAACGAAGCCCAAAAAAAGATGATGAAAAAAGCAAAAATGACAACAGCAAACATTTTGTCTCTTGTAATTTTACTATACCTCACAATTCGTGATCCCAATAAGTATACAAATAAAATAAGAGTAATTAATATTGAATACCCCGAATAATCTGTATCTCCAAATTTTAAAAAATTATAATTTATTATTTTAGACAGAGGGTCATTAATGATCCAAATCAATCCGGAAACTGCCACAATTACAATTAAAAGCTTATCAATCTGAGTAAACGGATTTAACTTATCTTCAATCTTTACATGATCATCCGTTTCTATAGTTTTATCTTCTTTATTTGGTTTTTTTCCTTTTTCACCAAAAATTCCCTGTGCCAATGTAAATTGCAACAAGCCTAAAAGCATGAAGATCCCTGCCAATCCGAATCCCCAGCTCCAACCGAGTATCTCACCCAGATATCCGCATAGCATGATACCTAAAAAAGCTCCTGCATTGACTCCCATATAAAAAATAGTGTAAGCACCATCTTTTTTCTTTGGAAAATCTTCATAAAGAATAGAGATGAACGAACTCATATTGGGCTTGAAAAATCCCGTCCCGACTACTAAAAGGAACAATCCTAAATACAAAAAGAAAGGGATGGACTCTATTGTCATACTAGCATGACCTAAGGTCATAATCAATGCACCAATAATAATTGCTTTTCTATTCCCTAAATATTTATCTGCTAAGTGTTCCGCCAATTATCGGTGTTAAATAAAGCAAGGCGAGATAGGTTCCATATAAGGCCAATGCATTTTCACGAGGCCAATCCCAGCCTCCAATTCCAAAGGAACTTACTAAAAACAGAACCAATAAGGCACGCATTCCATAAAAGGAAAAACGTTCCCACATTTCTGTAAAAAACAATACAAAAAGTCCGGCAGGATGACCTAAAACCTGCGTCTTAAAGAATTCGTTGGATGATTCATTCATATTAATTAAATTCCATTGGCTTTAGCCTCTCTTGGTCTGATAACCATTCTATCATAAACAGCTAGAGCTAAAATTGTAACTAATTCCAATACCAACAATAACATACCAAATTTTGTTAGGCTGATAGTTATCCCAAATAAATTGTGTCATTTCAACTTCTGACATTCCTAATTTTTCCGAAGCTGATGCAAAATAATCGTTCTTAGCTAAATTCCTGAGTTATTTCAGGCATATTAATTCCTCTGTTGGTCATTTCTGATTGTAATAATGTTAACTTATCTGACCAAGCTTGGTATAAGTTACCTGATACTAATGTTGTTAAAAGGTTTCCTAAAAATATTGGTAAAAAATAAGTCCCCATATATAAGAGCTTCTTTTCCTTTTGGAGAAATTAAAGCTATGAACGACGAAAACGTTGGATTGGTCATCATTTCACCTATTGCAAAAATTACAATACCTAAAATTGTATAAAAACCATTACCTGTGTAAAAAGTAATTCCAATACCTATTGCTGCAATTATAAATCCAGTGATCATTGCACTTACATGACGCATTCTTAATACAAAGTATGATATGATTAATTGAAACAAAATAATTGATCCAGCATCAATATTTACTAACATTTCGGGATTAACAGAATCTCCTCCTCCACTCATAACACTTGCGATCCATGGCGATACGCTTGCAATGGAATCATGCAACGCTCTTGTATTTACCCAATCTTCAATGAACGTTGGAAGTGTATAGAATAGTTGATTAAACATGGTCCAAAAACCTACCATTATAACTAATAAAACAGAAAGACGACTATCTTTTACTGCTTCCCACATATTTTTCAATGAACTTAATAATGCTTCTTTTAAAGTTTCTGTATTTTTTACTCTGTCCTTTTCTTTATAAAAAATAAGAAGTATAACTAAATTTATGCCTATTACTATGGCCGCCTGTAAGAATACTATTTTCCAACCAAATTGGGTTCTTAATGTACTAGAAAACATTGGTCCAATAAATCCACCGATGTTCACCATCATATAAAAAATTCCAAACCCTAAAGTGGAATTAGATTCATCAGTATTCTTTGTTATAATTGCAGAAGCTACCGGTTTAAACATTGCTGCACCTACCGCCACCCATAAAAACACAATAAATACCATTGTAAAAGATGTTACTTCTCCCATTACATAATAACCGGACATTAACAACACATAAGCAATTATTAAAGAAAGTTTGTAACCAATCTTATCGGCAATTACACCAGTAATCATTGGTAGTAAATATAGAATTGCCGTAACAATACCCATTATTTGGCCTTTTTCTATATGTGAAAAACCAAGTGCTCCTTCATCTGTAGAACCTGTTAAGTAAAGTGCTAGAACTGCAAATAATCCGTACCAAGCCCAACGTTCAAAAAGTTCCATTACACTGGCAACCCTAAAATTTTTATTATAGGATTTCATAACTCCAAAAAAAGATTTCTTTTCTGTACTCATTGTTTAAGTTTGTTAATGAAAAAGCTCAAGCAGAATGACTTGAGCTTTTTAGTTATTTATTTAGATTTGATCATATAAAAATGATAAAAGTTTGGTGAAAAATTGACTTATTCAACACCATGCATTAGCTTTTTTAAGTGGTTTGTTAAATATGCAATTAAAATGGCAATACCAATTAATACAAATCCTATAGTTGCAAAATACCGATGTATATTTATCCAAACCTTCTGCAGCGAGTTAAGGCCACTCCAGTATCACTATGACCACCGGTTAAGCGAAGCTATTTTTCCTCCAACATAATTCGCAATTGCAAAACTTAAAAACCAGGCTCCCATAGCTGTACCCGCAATATTTTTTGGAGATAGTTTTGTCACCATAGATAAACCAATAGGTGATAAAAATAATTCTCCCGTAGTATGTAATAAGTATAAAAATAATAAAGTAAGTAATGGTACTTGATAAGCATCGTTAACAAATTGAAGTCCAATTTGAGTAACTAAAAATCCTAATGCTAATTGAAAAATACCTAAAGCAAATTTCATAGGAATACTTGGGTTTTTACCTATAGCTGATAATTTAACCCACATCACAGAAAATATGGAGCCAAAAACTATTATAAAAAATGGATTAAAAAATTGTGTCATGGAAGCAGGCATTTCCCAGCCTAAAATACTTCTATCCACATTTCTATCTGCAAACAAAGTTAATGATGTTCCTGCTTGTTCGAAACAAGCCCAGAAAGCTATATTAATAACCATAAAGATCAATAGCGCAATCATTCTATCTCTCCACACCGAAACTTTATCTAACCTATCCGCGGCTCTTCCGGCCAATATCAATGAAATAGAAATATAGATAAATAACCCGATTAATAAATAATCTAACCAGCTATTATTAGTTATTAACCAATAACTGATTGGAATAATTATTAATGACCCTACGCCGACAATTTGCGCTTTATTTAAACCTGCAAATCCTCTTTTTCTACCTTCTTCAGTTATGCCTAAACCAGGAGCTAGTGAGTAATTTTTCCTTCCTGTCCAGAAAATAATTAAGCCCATAAGCATTCCAAAACCTGCAAGACCAAAACCATATCTAAATCCGTAGGTCTCCCCTACATAAGCGACAACGGTTGTTGCCAGTAAAGCGCCAATATTAATACCAATATAAAAGATTGTAAATCCTGAATCTCTCCGTGGATCATTATCATTATATAATTTCCCCACAATAGTAGATATGTTTGCTTTAAAATAACCATTTCCAACAATTAATGCCCCCATACCTATCATTAAAAACTGTTCGGTACCCCCAAGTATAATAAACTCACCTATCGCCATTAAGATCGCCCCGAGCAATACGGCATTTCTATAACCGAGGTATTTATCTGCTAACAAGCCTCCTAAAATAGGAGCAGCATAAACTAAGCCTGTATAAGCACCATAAATAAGTGCCGCATCAGCATCACCTTTCATCAATGATTTTACAAGATATAATGTCAATAGGACTCGCATTCCGTAGTAACAAAATCGTTCCCACATTTCTGAAAAGAAAAGGGTCATTAACCCCTTTGGATGCCCTTGAATTGATGTATTTTTATCGTTCATAATAAAATAATAGTTAGTTAATTGTTAGTTTTTTTCTGCTGCTTTCTTAATTCTTTAAGTTGTCTTATGTTATTTCTTAGTTAATTTTATATTTATCATAAATGCTTTCTCTCTTATCACTTCTTTTTGTTTTCTCTTTATTTTGTTTTCTTATTTCTTTAAGCTGCCTAATGTTATTTCGTCTAATTTCACGTTTGGAAGGCACTTTTGGAACTTCATTTTTTATCTCAATTTCTTTTTCAGCATTTTCTTCTTCATCAGGGATTTCAACAATATCCTTTACCACCTTAGTAGTTGCAGGTACAACAATGGTTGGTTCTTTTACTAAATTTAATTGATTTACAGGGATATTCTTAGAAGAATTATCAGTTGTTACCGTATTGCTATACATTTTTTGAGTTTTATCACCTAAACTCTTATTTATAAAACTGGTCATCTTTTTATATAAATGCAATCTTGTATTCCCCCCATAAATACCATGATTCTTGTCAGGATAGATCATCCATTCAAACTGTTTGTCGGCTTGAACCAATGCTTCGACCATTCTTGTGGTATTTTGGACATGCACATTATCATCTGCTGACCCATGGATCAGTAAATAATCACCTTTTAATAAATTGGCGTAATTAAGTGGTGAATTGTCATCATAACCTTTTGGATTTTCCTGAGGTGTTCTCATGTAACGTTCGGTATAAATAGTGTCATAGAACCTCCAGCTCGTAACAGGGGCAACTGCTATTGCCATTTTAAAGACATCATTGCCTTTTAATATGCAATTCGTGGACATTTGACCTCCAAAACTCCAACCCCATATCCCGATTCTGTCCTTTATCAATATATGACAATTCTCCCAGCTTTCGTGCCACGGCTATTTGATCTTCGGTTTCATATTTTACTAAATTCAGATATGTCAGTTTCTTTTTAAAATCTGCCCCTTTAAATCCAGTTCCTCGTCCATCTACACATACTATAATAAATCCCTGCTGTGCAAGCACTTGATGCCAATAATCGTTTGATCTATTCCAGCTGTTGGAAACAGATTGTGATCCCGGTCCCGAATATTGATACATTAATAAGGGATACTGTTCTTTGGAATTAAAATTTGCAGGTTTTATCATCCACATGTTAAGATCATAACCATTCACTTTAATTGTACTGAATTCCTTTTTGGAGAATTTGTACTGATCAAGAATTTTTTCTAAGGCCTTGTTATCCTTGATTTTTTTCAGGACATTCCCATTGCCTGCCTCATTTAAAGTATATTCGGGCGGACTACTTGCGCTGGAAAATCCATTAATAAAATAACTGTAGTCTGAACTGAATGAAGCACTATTGGTACCGTCATCTTTTGTTAAACGTTTTTTATCTATCCCATTCAGGCCAATTGAATAAACATCTCTGTTTATAGATCCTTCTTCAACTGATTGATAAAATACTTTTTTAGTTGTTTTATCATATCCATAAAACTCCGTCACATCCCAATTACCTCTGGTCACTTGATTAATGAGCTTTCCAAATTTAGTATAGTGATAAATGTGATTATATCCATCCTTTTCACTGGTCCACAAGAAACTGTCATCATCTAAAAAAGTAAGATTATCGGTTACACCTACGTAGGTATCACTCTTTTCGTTCAACACTATAGTACTTTCATAGCCATTGGCATTTAACAACCATAGATCCAAATCATTTTGATGTCTGTTTAAATACTGTGCACTTAAAATTTCAGGATCCTTTGTCCATTTTATCCTTGGGACATAAAAATCAGAATATTCCTTTTCCAAATACACCTTTACTGATTCTGATTTAAGGAGATCATAAATAAATAATTCTACTTTGGCATTCTTTTCACCTGCCTTTGGGTACTTAAAAACCTCTTGAGACGGATAAAGTTCTTTACCATAAACATCCATTGAAAACTCCGGGACATTCGATTCGTCGAACTTTAAAAAAGCTATTCTATCACTGTCGGCATTCCAGTCGAAAGCTCTCACAAACTTAAATTCTTCTTCGTAAACCCAATCGGTTAACCCGTTAATGATCTTATTCTTTTGTCCATCAAAAGTGGCCTGAAAAGTAGTATTTAGCACCAATTCCTTAATATATATATTATTATTTAACACATAGGCAACTCTGTTGCCGTCAGGGGAAAATGTTGGTTCCTGAATGAGTTCTTCAGATACCAATTGAACCGAATTGTCTCTGGTATTGTAAACATAATATTTCCCTTGTTTCGACCTCCTGTATATTCGTTCTTCTTCGGTAGCTAATAATACTTTTGTTTCATCCTCATTGAAGGTATAGGATGAAAATGTTTTGATTTCATTAAAATCTTGGGTGCTGAAAAAAGTTTTTACTTTTTGTGAGGTTCTGTAGTTATAAATATCAATTGAAACAGTATTATTCGCTCGGTCATTGTTCAAAACTGAATAGTACTGCCCATTTTTCATTGAGTTCAAGGCTTCCATCCGTTCGGTTCTAAATGTTCCGCTCCAGATTTCTTCTAAGGTAATTTCCTTATTTTGAGAATGTACATTTGAGACTACTAATAAGCTAAAAAGAAACAATAATTTAAAAACTCTCATCTTATTTTTTTCATTAGCCAAATTAATGTCAAGTTTAATAAAAATAATGCAAAAAATAGCATTAATGAGTACTTAATTAGTAGTATTTAATAACAATTCCGTCAATATTTGAGCCAACTTGGTATCTTTGTTTTTTAAATTTTATTAAAAAATGAGCAAATCAATATCTGGTTTTTCAAAATTATCTAAACAAAAAAAAATTGATTGGATCGTAGACACCTATTTTCCGAGCAATGAAGATGCGGCCAATGTTATAAAACAGTATTGGAATGATGATAAGATTTTACAAAAGTTACATGACGAATTCATTGAAAATACATTAACGAACTACTATCTCCCATTTGGAGTCGCCCCTAATTTTCTTATTAACGACACACTATATGCCATACCTATGGCCATAGAGGAGAGTTCTGTGGTTGCGGCTGCCAGTAAATCGGCTAAATTTTGGCTGGAACGAGGCGGTTTTAAAGCTAAAATAATTTCTACAACAAAGATCGGGCAAGTTCATTTTACATTTAATGGTAAATTTGAAAAACTACAATCTTTTTTTAATGCAATTAAGCCTAAACTTATCAAGGATTCAAAACCCATCACTCAAAATATGGATAAGAGAGGTGGAGGTATTTTGGATATCGAACTTAGGAACAAAACAAAAGATTTAAAAAATTATTATCAGTTGCATGCGACGTTTGAAACGCTTGATGCGATGGGGGCCAATTTTATAAATTCTTGCCTGGAACAATTTGCTTCTACTTTTAAACATGGGGCTGAGACCTATGATGAATTCAGCCCTGAAGAAAAAAATATTCAGATTATTATGAGTATTTTGTCTAATTATGTACCGGATTGTCTGGTAAGAGCTGAAGTAAATTGCCGTGTTTCTGAATTGAACGAGGATAAAACTTTAAATGCGGAAGAATTTGCTAACAAATTTCTACAAGCAGTAAACATTGCAGAAGTAGAACCTTACAGAGCGGTTACACACAACAAAGGGGTCATGAATGGGGTTGATGCTGTCGTTCTGGCAACTGGAAACGACTTTAGAGCTGTTGAAGCCGGGGTTCATGCTTATGCTGCCAGAAACGGGCGATATTCCAGTTTAACACATGCGAAAATTGAAAATGGTATCTTCTCTTTCTGGATAGAGTTACCATTGGCTTTGGGAACGGTTGGCGGATTAACCAATTTGCATCCGTTAGTAAAACTAGCTTTAGAATTGTTACACCATCCAACTGCCAGAGAGCTCATGCAAATTGTGGCTGTCGCCGGTTTAGCACAAAATTTTGCAGCTATCAGATCATTAATTACAACAGGCATTCAAGAAGGTCATATGAAAATGCATTTGATGAATATCTTGAATCAGTTTCATGCAAATGAAGATGAAAAAGTAATAATAATAGATTATTTTAAAACCAATTTGATTACACATAGCGCGGTAGTAGAAGCTATAAATAATTTAAGAAGCAAGCATTAATTTGATGAAGACCTTTTACAGTAGAGGAAAATTATTGATAACCGGTGAATATGTTGTTCTGGATGGTGCCCTAGCCCTTGCAGTTCCTGCAAAATTTGGTCAATCCTTAATTGTGAAACCGATCAATGAACCCAAGCTGTTTTGGAAAAGCATAGATGAGACCGGAAAAACATGGTTTGAGGGTTCGTTTTTTTTAAACAAAACAAAGATCAAGACTATACAAAAAAATGATGTATCCATCAGACTGGCAGATATATTGAATGCCGCTAAAAGTTTGAATCCTGATTTTCTAAATTCTGATACGGGATATCATATTACTACTAAATTAGAATTTCCCAGATCATGGGGATTAGGCAGCTCATCAACGCTTATAAATAATATCGCCAACTGGGCAAATGTTAACGCTTACAAACTTTTAGACATGACCTTTGGTGGTAGCGGATATGATATTGCTTGTGCTCAAAATAATTCAGCTATTACCTATCAGTTAAAGAGAAAAAGCAGACAAATCAAACCTGTTGATTTTAATCCTGAGTTCAGTGACCATTTGTTTTTCATCCATCTTAACAAAAAACAGGATAGCAGAAAAGGTATTTCAACTTATAACAAAAGGAAAAAACTAATCAAAACTAAAATATCAGCTGTAAGTAAATTGACTACTCAGATTTTAAACTGTTCAGGTTTAAATGAATTTGAGTCGCTGATCACTGATCATGAAAAAATGATCTCTGATATTATCGGAATAAAATCCGTTAAAGAAACTCTGTTTAAAGATTACAAAGGAACCATCAAGAGCCTTGGGGCATGGGGTGGAGACTTTATTCTGGCAACCGGAAATTTAGAGGATATGAACTATTTTAAGAACAGAGGATATCCTACAATTTTAAGTTTTGAAGACATGCTAATATAAAAAAACCCTTTTGATATCTCAAAAGGGTTTTTTTATGTGAATTATAATATTTACTGTACAGTTTGTGCTCTGTTATCTTCTATTTCAGCTGCCGATTTAAGTGCGTTGAACAATGACGAATTAACAGATGTCATTCGGCTGGATGTAATTTGATTGGCCATAGCCTGGTAATTATCCAACTTGACAGCTGGAGTACTTTTTGTAACCTCCAACATGTATACACCATTATTTCCTTCAATTAAGCTAGATGTTGCACCTTCTTTCAAACCAAAAGCAGCACCTACTACTTTAGGTTCCCGACCTGCTCCTGAAAGTGTTGGATTCTTCATATTGACTGCTAATGCCGTTCTAACAGATTGATTATGCTCGTCAGCAACTCCCTGAACTGTTGTAGCCTTAACACTATTCATGATCTGTTCTGCTTTTTTCTTCTTTCTTACAATAGGTAGTACAGTTGCTGATGCATCCTCTACATTCATAAGTCCTTTTTTATTTATTGCAGATAACTGAATCACCACATAACCTCCTCCAGGAAGATTAAATCTATCTGTGTCACCAACTTTTCTTTCATCTTCAAATGCCCACTTAACAATGGAACGCTGATCACCGACTCCCGGAATATTTTCTTGCAACAGTTTTATACCATTCACCGGACGAACTACATAATTGTTTTCTTTTGCTACTTCCTGTAAATCGGCTTTTTCAATTGCTATTTCAAATTTAGATGTATTGGTAAATACATCATCAATTGTTTGTTCTGAAGGCTGAATCTTTCTCGCAATAGTAGCTAGTTTAACAACTCTTTGATCATTCTTTTGTCCTTCTATTTCTATAATATGAAATCCATAAGCTGTTTTTACTACTCCCAGATCTCCTGTTTTACCTTTAAAAGTAAAGTCCCTGAATTCCGATACCATAGTATTGTATGTATACCAATCATAACGACCTTCCTTTTCAATACTTCCCTGATCTGAGGAGAACTCCTTAACAAATCCTGAAAACTTTGATCGGTTCTTTTTTAATATAGTGGCTAAACTATCTGCAGTCACTTTTGCTTCAGCTTCTGTTTGCGTAACTTTTACAGGATCTGCACTGGCTGCACCAACAAAAGGAATTAATATATGCCTCGCTTTCACTGAATCCGGTAATTGGGTTACATCAACCAGTTTGGTGAGTTTATAATAACCTGCGTCCTTGTAAGGACCATATACTTCGCCTTTGTTTAAATTAAACACACTGTCGGCATAGGTAACAGGAATATCTTTTTTGAATAAAAACCTATTGTCATATTTAATATCAGAACCCGCAATTACGTTAACAAAGCTTTCATTATTCACTACTTTTGAAAAACCTGTAATAGTATCGTTAGATTTGGTGACTTCATTATATTCCACTCTATCGGTCAATAATTCGATCAACTCTTCTTTAATCGCATTCTCATCCCCAAGTGTTGCTTCTTCTATAAAAAGAACATAATTTATATTTCTGGTAGCTTCTACTTCAAACTCCTTTGGATGTTTCTTTATATAATCACTTATTTCAGATTTGCTAACAGTAATGGTGCTATCAATAATTGAGCTGTAAGGAATTTGAACAAATTTTAAATCTACTTTATTGTTTTCTAATTCGTGTTCCATTTTACCTTCAGCAACTGTGGCAGTAACTCCTGCCTTTACCATGTTATAATAGGCCTGTTCTTTGGCCGATATCGCTAAATTAGCTTCTGTTTCCAGCCACTGGTTATACAGTGCCTGACTATTTGCGTCAGATTTAGCATTTGCCTTTAAATTGGCTAAAAACTCGTTTAGTTTCCCTTCATCAAAAACACCATCTTCATTTAAAAAAGTAGGATCCTGGCCATATCGTGTCTTTATAAGTTCTTTCATTTGTTCATTTTCAACGGTAAAACCTAATTCATCAAATTGGTTTTCCATAATAACACGACGAACTTCTCTATCCCATACTCTGTTCATTGCCTGAGAACTAGAAGCTGAAGGTCCTAACTGTCTTTGAACTCCTTCAACCTGGCGTAAAAAATCTTCCCGGGAAATATCCACTCCGTTAATTGTGGCAATAATATTTTGAGATTTACTGGTTAAAGCCCCACTGTTTTTAAACAGATCTGCCAAAACGAATGAAAAAAGAGCTAAGGCAATAACTATTATCAAGAAAAGTGAGCGTTGTCTAATTTTATTTAAAACTGCCATTGGGTAAATTGTTGTTAAAATATTGTGCGCGAAAATACCATTTTATAATTAATAATAAAAGGAGTAAAGACATTAATTAAGTTAAAAAACAGGAATTATTGCTTGTCATTAATTTCAAGATGAACAAGTTCTACCTTTGTATTTGAAACCTCAAGGATTGTAAATTGAAAACCATCTATTGTAACCTGGTCCCCCTTCACGGGTATCTTCTCGAAATGATTTAAGATGAGACCTCCAATTGTTTCATAATTTTCATCATCAGGTAGATTTAATTTATATGTTTCGTTGATGTAATCAACCTCAAGACGTGCTGATAATTTATAATTTTTTTCATCAATTTTTTCCTCAATAAGTTCAACTGTATCATGCTCATCCTCAATCTCGCCAAATAACTCTTCTACTATATCTTCAACAGTCAATATTCCTGCAGTTCCACCATATTCATCCAATACTACTGCAATACTTTTTCTTTTTTTAGTAAGATTATTTAATATATCCTTGATCAGCATAGTCTCTGGAACAAATTCAACGGGAAGAATTATGGACTTGATCGTTTTTGGTCTTTTAAATAATTCAAAGGAATGAATGTATCCTAAAATATCATCGATCGTATCTTTATAAACCAGTATTTTTGAATAACCTGTGTCTGTAAATATAGAACTTAATGTGTTTGGGTTTTCATGCAGCTCAACTGCCGTTATTTCTGTCCTGGGAACCATGATCTCACGCGCCTTTACTTCAGAAAACTCCAAGGCATTTTGAAATATTTGTATTTCAGAATCAACATTATCACTTTCTTCAACAGATTCCATTTGTTCACTAATATAATTACCCAATTCAATTTTTGTAAATGCAAGCTGAACGTTATCTCCTTCTGTTTTGAAGAATTTCCTGAGTATCACATTTGTAATCCACATCACAAAATTAGATATGATACCAAAAAATAAATAGAAAACATATGCCGGAACGGCAAAAAATTTAATGAGTGTGTTGGAATACACCTGAAAAAATACTTTTGGTAAAAACTCGGCAGTAAACAGAATGATTAATGTAGATATTATGGTTTGGGACAACAAGTTAAAATCTGTTAGGGCTGCGTTGATAAATCCACTTGATGAAGGCAACAATGATTCAAACCATTTCATCAAAAGATCACCCATAAAAAATCCATAAACAACTAATGCAATATTGTTACCAATAAGCATGGTCGCCATAAACTTCGAGGGCTTTTTGGTTAAATTAGTGAGGATCTTTGCAATGAAGTCATTTTGCTTTTTTTCAATTTCAATATGTATTTTGTTGGAAGATACATAAGCAATTTCCATTCCTGAAAAAAAGGCTGAAAGAAGTAACGATACAATTATAATTACTATATCTATATGCATATTTTACTGTTTGTTCTTGTCTTCGAATTTCTTTCTGAATCGTTTTCTGAAAAAGAAAATAAAAATTGCTAATGCCGCAAGCAATAAAGACATTAATGCCCTGCTTCCATTGTCATTGGACCATTGCGTGTAAGCATCGTACAAAAAAAGTACTGCAAAAACCAGATATACATATTGAAAAAAACCTAATAGTTTCATGTTTTTAAAAAATTATAAATAAAGCTGATTAATTATTCGTCAAGATAAACAATTCCTGTGATTTCTAATACTCTTGACTTTGTAAAATCCATATTAGAATCGAACCCATTGCCATTGATTATTTGCTCATTGTCAGCAAATTTAACCGGTTTATTTGTAAACAGCCATTCTTTTTCCTGATCAAAATATAATTGTTGAGCATCTAGTCGTTTGCCATCATGAGTCGTTAATACCACATTCCCAATCAAGTCTATTAAATTTGTTTTGTCGTAAACGATAGCATAATCCGATATAATGGTACTTTTTTGATTATTTGAATCATACAAATCCAGTGTAATTCCTTCAGTAAACTCGGAGTATGGAAAGTCCAAATTACTATAATCGTACATTTTATCGCTTATCAAGTGTGCTTGCACTTTACCGGAATCTGTATATTTTAAATTGATATTTTCAGCAATGCCTATTGGTTCATTTTGAGAAATCCCAATTTGCTGAACTTCTTTAAAATTACTTTCACAACAAAAAAACAAAGTCACAGTTAAAACTGTGACCATGCCTTGAAGTATTTTCTTTAAATTTAATTTCATTATATGTTTGGCACTCTAACACTGCCTCCAACCCAACACTTAAAACTTATTGTCTCTCCTGCATTTCCTTTTGCAAAGATCTCACTTTTACTAGGTGCTTTTGCCTCGTAGTTGGCGGCTTGTTTTGCTGCCGTACTGGATAAATTACTATCAACCCGACCGGCTTTTCTGGATTCCTCTGCGGCTTTCCAATACACTGCTCGTTTAGTGAAGTTATCATCACCACAACTATTAGCACTACTGGCATACATTTGTCCTACCACTAAGTATACTTTACCCATTGAAGGATTTTCCTTTAATGCTTTATAGTAATAATTTCTAGCTCCTGAATAGTTCCCGTTCTTTCTCAATTTATCACCAATCTTATATAAGATTTTAGATTTTTCAAAAGAATCCGGTTGCAGATCAATTGCTTGATTATAGAAAGATATAGCTTCACTTGTTCTGCCTTCCTTGTCTTTTAAGTAACCTAAGTAATACGCAGTATCTGCTGAAGGATTGGTATTATGATATGCATTGACGAGTTTAAAGAATAACGGATCGTCAGTACATTCTTTTGATGCCATCCTATTAACAGCTCTCTTTAACCATATACCGTTATTTTTGTTTGATTCAAAATCCTTTTTATAAAGAGGAATCAAGTTGTCACAATTTGCCCTGCTACCCAATTTAGAATCAATACTACCAGAAACCTTATCATAGGCACTTAAATAACTTTCATAATAACTTCTATATTTTTCTTCTTTCTTTGTCAATTCTGTCCCTGCCTCTTCCTTGACAACCAATTTGTTTAAATTAGTTGTATAATTTTTGATCTCAGAATCTATTTTTTCAACAATATCATCATATTTATTAAACAGGTCCTGAGCCGGTTTTTGACCTTTATCAAACAGATCAACCATTAAAGAAAAGTATGTATATAAGCCTTTTGGATTCGTAAATGATGCGGCATCTTCACGGAATGCTTTATCAAACGTATTATAGATCTCCAGATCAGATTTTCCTAAAAGTTGTTTTTCATCGTACATGAGTTGAGCTTCATCTGCAATAAGTTCTCCTTTTTTAACATCATTAGGATAATGTTCAGCTTTTTCTTCCCACAGTTTCATTAGATCATTAAGATACGCTGTTTTCTCGGCTCCTGCTGAATTGTCTATCTTGTCCTTTAAAATTCTTTCACCATATACATAAATAGCTTTATTGAATTTTGGACATTTATTTCTAACGGACATCCATGGTTCATAAGCTGCGTCATAATTTTTAGATTTTACGTACTCACTAAAAATTGATAAATTCGTCATACATTCCTCATCCTGTTGAGCAAATCCAAAGTTTAGTCCTAAAAACAGAAGTGCTAATAATGTAATTTTCGTCTTCATAATATTAAATTTTAAGATATTAGTCATATTTTCTTCTTTCAAACCATCTATCATTTAAAGATAAGCTTAATTGAAAGTTTACAAAATTTTCTTGTATTAAATTTTTGTTGGTAGTGCCTCTTTTTCCTATTTCAAATCCGAAATTTGTATTGGAGAAAACACTTCCAACTGGTAAGCCTACTCCAAAAGATATGCCAAACTCATTAATTGATTCAGAATTGATATTCAATCCGGTGTTTTCTATTTTCACTCCTGCTCTATAAACGACTCGTTTCCAGTAACTTGTCAAAGATTTATAATTAGGTATAAAAAACCCTCCAATACTAATTGTAGAACCATCTTCATAGACAGAACCTGAAGAGCCAAGAAAATCATTATAGAATTCACTTGTATTTTGAGACGAATATTCCGCACCTAAAAACCATTTTTTAGGTTGTCCAAGACCTGCACCAAATGAAAATTTTGAAGGGATTGTCAAATCGGTTTCCTTTTCATTTTCCGATAAGGTATCATCTATAGTTTGTTGGACAGTCTCTGTGCCCGTGAAAGCATTGATCGATATTGAGGAAAATGCCCTTTGATTCGCAGATGAAAGATTGAACTCCGGAGCATATGTTATACCAGTGATCAATTCCAGCTTAGGACTAATCATTTTTTTATAAGATAGACCGAAATTATAATTCAACCCGCTAAGATCGGACCTGTTCTCTTCTCTTGATTGATATTGAGCCAGGTTTCCATCGTTATCATATAGAAAAACAATTGAACTGTTCCTTATGTTTCCAAAATCATAATTGGCATCTACACCAATACTCAAATCATTGGTAAGTTGATAACCAAGTGACAGCAAGACCTTATTTAAACCTCCTTCACCTCGATATCTGTTTGTAATATTATCTCCATCAAATGATTCCAATTTATAGCCTACGGCAGTATATGGTAACAATCCAATACCAAATCCAAATTTTCCCATCGGGATTGCAAGGGCTAAATAATCAAATGTAGTAGTGGCTGTTTTGTCTTCAGAATCATCCGTAATCAATTTAAGGGAATTATGACTACCTCCAACTGTAAACTTCACAGGTCTGTTAGTACCTCCAAAAGATGACAAATTCAAGCCTGCATATGATGCTGGATTTTTTAAATTTATGTGTATGCTATCAGTGTAAACACTTAAGCCTCCCATACTTCTATTTTCAACTGTTCCTTTAAATTTCAGACTTCCTATTCCATAGAACGAATACGGTGAAGTAGTGCCTTCCTGGGCTTGAGAATTAAATGCCACTAAAGCAATTAAAACAAATAAAAGTTTTTTGATCATTTACCTAAATTGTATTCTAAAATATAGTTTAAACCCTCTAAAAGGAAATTTGAGTTCGCAAATATGCTACTTTTTAATTGCTTTGACAAAAAATCTGCGTCTCCTCCTGTTAAAATAACTGTTAATTCTTTAAATTCTTGTTCATATTCATGAATCACACCATTAATTTCATTTAAAACACCATTTATTACGCCTGAATGGATAGACTCCTGCGTGTTTGTGCCAATAATATTTTTTGGCTGTTTTATAGTCAATAATGGCAGGTTAGCGGTCAGATCATGAAGTGATTCATATCTCAATCTAATTCCCGGAGAAATAGCGCCTCCTAAATAATTGTTTTCGTGAGTAATGAAATCATAAGTTATGCATGTTCCTGCGTCTATGATCAATACATTTTTATTTGGATAGCTCATCGCCGAAGCACTTACCAAAGCGATTCTGTCGGCACCAAGTGTTTCAGGTGTTTGATACAGGTTTGTAAAAGGCAGTTTTACTGTAGAATCCAATACCAGAAGGTTTATTTGCGATTGGATCTTTTTCAATAAGGTTTCCTTTAACTTACCTACAGATGAAAGGATGGCATTATCCAGGGAAGGATATTCTTTTTTAATATTTTTTAATGTAGACAATAGTTGTGAAGATTTAATCACCTCCTTATGCACTATATTTTTACCATTATAAACAGCTAGTTTAACGTTGGTATTTCCTACATCAATAATTAGGTTCATTTGTCCCGGAATTGCGGTAAATTTACAAAATGAGATGTAATATTTATGTTCCATTCTTAAATTAAATTAATACCGGACAACATTATATTTTTATATAATATGTTGAAATACAGAATAGACCATTTTTATCTGGTTTTGTTTTGCGGATAATAAAATTGAATATATATTTGCAACCTCAATCCCGATAGCTATCGGGAAGAGACTGGTACCTTAGCTCAGTTGGTAGAGCAACGGACTGAAAATCCGTGTGTCCCTGGTTCGATTCCTGGAGGTACCACAAAAAATCCTAGACTTACTGTTTAGGATTTTTTTGTTTATTATAGGCAATAAGATGCTTCGCTAATTGGATCTTGTTTCGATCTTTCCCAGAAAGTTCAGTATCAAAACCGAGAGACTAATTAAAATAAAAAGGATGCCTAGAACATTCCAATTATCTTCAATATTTCTGAATATTCCATAAAAGAGAAAATAACCACCGTAAAAATACCAGAATACCTTTCTTAATTTGGATTTAGATTTTGTTGAGATTTTTTCCATTCTTAGTGATATAAAATGGGCCATCCCAACAAGAAGAAAAATCGCAATCATTATAAACAAGCCTTTTCCCATATTTTAAAATTACAAATTATTCGTTTATTATAATTAAAAATAAAATTGAATTGCTCATCTATTTTATGCTAATATTACTTTCTTTATAAAATAGAATATTTCATCATGGAAAAAACGGTTACAGAGGCCATTAATTACAGACGTTCAGTAAGAGTTTATAAGGACACGCCTATTGATGCAGAACAGGTTAAACAATGTCTTAAAAATGCCGCATTAGCACCTACAAGCAGCAACTTACAGTTATGGGAATTTTATCATATAACTGATAAAGACACCCTGAAAAAACTAACTACAGCTTGTATGGATCAAAATGCAGCTAAAACTGCTCAACAATTAGTTGTGGTTGTAGCAAAAAAAAGTTTATGGAAAAAACGGGCTAAAGACAATATAGATTTTTTAAATGATGCTTTTGACAAACCTAATCTGGAAGAGCGTTTATTAAAACGCAAAAAAATGGCCTTATCGTATTACCAAAAATTAATTCCAATTTTATACTCAGATCTTTTCGGCATTCTCGGGTTTTTAAAATTTATAGTTTTTCAAATAGTTGGTTTATTTCGTCCTGTTTACCGACAAACAAGGCAGAGTGATATGAGAATTGTAGCACATAAAAGTGCTGGATTGGCTGCTCAAAATTTCATGATCAGTATGGCAGCTATTGGTTATGATACCTGCCCAATGGAAGGCAGTGATACCTTACGAGTAAAGAAAATACTTAAAATGCCTCGGAATTCTGAAATTACGATGGTCATTGGTTGCGGGATAAGAGATGAGGCTGGAGTTTATGGACCCAGATTCAGGGTTCCGTTTGAGCAAGTTTATAAATTAATATAGCACATCTACTTCCGGGATAAAACTTTGATTTTATTCTCCTTTATTATTTTGTAGCCAAAATAGATTAAAAGCAAACCTAAGAATTCTGTTACATAAAGCACTTCTACATATCCGGCTCTAGTAAATGACCCTCCAATTCCAGGCAATAGCCCTCCAATCGCTATAAAAATATTACCTCTAAATGGTGCTTTTTTTATACCAACTTTATAATATTTTATGGCAGAATAAATAGCCCCACCAACTAAAAATAAAAATGCATAAAGATTAATAAACGGAGAAAAGGAACGCACCCAGGACCAGCTAAATACTTTTCCGGTCAACTTTCCATCAAATGCATCTGGCAGTTCAATTGGCGAGAGTACTACAAAAAATGACGCTATCAAAATCAATATCACAAAGATTATTGTTGTAGCATTAGCAAATTTACGGTTCATCAATAAATACACGCTTCCTTGAGCCAATGGAAAGCCTCCAAGCAAAGCGCCAACTATATACCAATACTTGAAATTTATTTCACTCCAACCTACTAAAACATTAATACTTTCTGCTAAAGTACCCAGTCCGAAAGTTAAAACTCCAATAGCCCACCACAATAAATATTTTGTTTGTTTGTTTAGGTAATGGGAGAAGATTTCTATAAAAAAATAGATTGAAAAAATGGTGGTTAAAATTGGAATATATTCAGATATTGCGTGCATAATTTCATAAAATTATTAACCATTTAAAAAAAGGAAAACCATTGATTTAAAAACCCAAACATTTCTGTTTGGGTTTTCTTGAATAATTAGTTAGTTAAATATTGGGATAACTATTCAAATGTTGAAGTGCCTTCATTTGGCTGGTATACAAAATTGAAAGTGTAATATCTTGAATCATTAGCAGCAGCATCCGCTGAAATTTCTTCCGGAGCGTCTTTATAATAGCTCAATATTTCCATTTTTGCGTATTTACCATCACGTGTTCTTACGACTATAACTTTTCCTGCTGTTGGAAGAATCAAATGATTTGGAGGTCCTGTATAAGTATACCAATCTGCAAGTACATAACCATTAACTGAGTCTTGTTCCAAAGATGATGTGTTCACAGATTCTACATTAGCAAAAGTGCTGGTTGCAATATATGCAGCTGAATCGCCATTTCTGTCCGGTTCGTCGGTTGCACCGTAAGAAACACCACCATTAATTATTATTGACGTTCCTCGAAAAGCAATGTCCCATTCGGTTTCGCTTGCTGTAGTTGTTCCTGAAGAAAAATCAAACTTAGTAAAAGGGCCAGAAACTGGAACTGGATTTCCCATTTGGTCAATGCCACCCTCTTGTGGTGCATAAAGATTTAAGACTGAATCAGATTCAACCTGTAAAACTACCGGATCATCATCGTCATTACTACATGAGCTGAATCCGATAAAAATTGCTAATAATGTTAATAATTTAATTGTTTTCATTTGTTTGTGTTTATTGATTTTTAATTGTTAAATGTAACTCGCCCTTAATTATTTCTTTATGTGAGAAAATCTTATCATGCTCGTTTCATAGTGTATAAATTAATTTAAAATTGAATATTAAGTTTTGAATAAATTATTCTTCCTGGAATATTGCCGATAAATACGACATCGTTTTCAGATTCCGGAATATCTGTAAAATCAAAAATATTATCGATGCCAAATCCTATTTCGAAATTCTTATAAAAGGTCTTGTTGATCGCCCAATTCCAAATGCTATAGGCCTCTACAAAGTCATCGTATTTATCAAGATACGTATTGCTATTGGTGTCGAACAGCCCATATTTGCTTCTGTATGTTCCCCTTAAATTGGTGCTCAAATCAAGATCATCAAAGGAATAGAACAGTTTTAAATTTGCCATGTGCCTGGACCTGTTAAATAACCCGAAATAATCATTTTCATCAAGTTGGAATGAAGGTGAACCAGGACTACTTGCAAAGGCTTGTCCATTTTTAAAAAGGTCCTCTGCCGCCTTATCCTTAGCAAACAACAATTGGTATCCTCCGGAGATTTTTAACCGGCTTGAAGGCTTCCATGATGTGTTTATCTCTAATCCTTGAGTAAATGCATTATTTACGTTGTAATAACTGTATACTCCTGATCCATTAGTTTTGTTGGCTATAAGCTGAGTATCGATCAGATCCTGAATGTCATTTCTGAACACATTCAATTCGACCTTAACTTCTGGTATCGGATTATAACTGAATCCTACATTAAATCCGACCGAATTCTCTGGTCTTAAAGAACCCTCAAAAACCGATAAAGGCACAACAATATCATTTTCACTTTCAATCTCCCCAATAGCAATTAATTCCGGAATTCTTGTTGTCACGGTATTGTATCCTAAAATGGTATATCCGGCAAATCCGGCAAAGTCAAAATAAAGTTGTCTGAAATCTGGGGCTTTGAATCCATACCCAACCGATCCTTTTAGTGCTAACTTGTCATTTAATTCATATCTAAAGGCTGCTTTAGGGCTAAATTGAGATTTGTATTCACTATGTTTATCAAATCGTGCACCCAGAATAACATTTAATTCATCGATTGGATCCACATCATATTGCAGATATATATAAGGTGAGTTAAATATGGGGTCTATATTAAAATCAGTTCTTTCCAAGGTCTCATAATCCAATCCAATACCGCCAATAAAAGATGATCTTTCATTAGGGTTATAGGTTGCACGAATTTCCGGCCTGATCAATATTTCATTGTAGTCACTTTCACTTAAAAGGGAATTGTCAGCAACAGTATTCAAATAATCTTCGGCTTTATATCGTGTGGCGTAAAATTCAAAATAACTGCTCCATTTATCACTATAGGTGTGATGTAACTTTGCATGCGCATTCCATTCATTCACCTGAATTTTTCCAGCTTCTTCCTCGGTAGGAATATAATCCTGATCCTGAGTAAAGTATCTGCCAGAAACGTACAATTCTGTGGTTTCATTCAGGTCGTAATTAAGCTTTGTATTAAAAGTATAGTTGGTGTAAGGATCGATAGTGTTGACGTCAACGGCATTAATTAAATTGTAACCATCGCTGCTGTTCCTGTTTACAAATGCTCCTATTGAATATTTTTCCTTTTTAAAGTCAAGATTTATATTGGTATCATGGGTGTTGAACGTTCCATAATTATAATTCAACTCGCCTTTAAACCCTTTTTTACTAGGATTTTCAGTAATAATATTGATCACCCCTCCCAGAGCCTCACTCCCGTAAAGACTGGAAGATGCCCCCTTTACTATTTCAATTTGTTTAATATTACCGAGTGCAACCCGACTAATATCCAAAGTCCCGGCAGACCGACCAACCAATGGCACACCATCAACAAGAACAAGGGTATATTCAGAATCCAGCCCCTGCATTTGAATGCCTTCTCCACCTATAAAATTCTGAACAGTTATTAAACCGGTCTGTTCATTTAAAATGTTATTTAATCTTACTCTGTTTGCTTGCTTTAATTCCTTTTTTGTGACAATTTGGGCAGGAAGTGGCAGGGATGATAATTGTCGATAGGTTCTTGTAGCTGTAATTATAACCTCATCCAGCTTTTGCTCGATTATAGTGTCTTTTAATTTGATCTGGGAATGGCAGTAAGTTATCCCAACCAGAAATAAAAGCATCGCTAATTTTAAATGTTTTTTCTTTTTCATATTAAAAACAGATGCGAAAATAATCCGTTATTTTTTAAAAAAATAACGCTTAAAGAAATTTAAGTGTCGATATAATTTAATTTCTACTTTATTCGCTATAATCACTGTAAAATAAGTATATTTGAAGCGTTTATAATATGATTTTTATCATTAGGTATTAATTATTTTTTTTCAAATATATCGATACAATATGACCAAGGAATTAATTATTGAAGAAGGATTTAGCCTTGTCAAATTAGAAAATGACACTCCTCACCTTATCAAATATGAAAGGGAGGTTAACAGCACTTTTATTCAGTTGCATTTTTGCATAAAAAATAATACAAAACTTCATTTTGGACCTCATTACTCTATAGATATAAAAGAAAATAACTCACTTCTATTGTATAACCCTAATCAAAACTTACCTATAAACCTTAGCTTAGAGGCCAATTCTAAACAGGTCATTTTAATCATTGCAATAAAAGTTTTTCATTCTTTCTTTTCGCAGGTTGCAGATCTTATACATTTTCTGGACGATGAAAATAAAGACAAGAAATATTATCTGGATAAAGAATTGACCCCTTCAGAAATATTGGTCCTCAATCAAATTTGCAATGACAATATGCATGAATCACTTCAAAAATTATATACTAAAGGCAAGGTGTTTGAATTATTAAGCCTGTACTTTAATAAAAATGAGGATAGTGATCAGAGTTGTCCGTTCCTTGATGATGAGGAAAACGTGGATAAAATAAAAAAGGTGAAACAAATAGTCATAACTAATATGTCTGAACCACCTTCATTGCATGATCTGGCAAAAGAAGTTGGATTGACTCTGCCTAAATTAAATGATGGGTTTAAACATATTTATGGTGATTCTATTTTTAATTTCCTATTGGATTATAAATTAGAATATGCCCGAAAGATGTTATTGTCAAAAAAACACAATGTTTCTGAGATAAGTTTACAAGTGGGCTACAGTACTTCCAGTCATTTTATTGCGGCCTTTAAAAAGAAATATGGCACAACTCCCAAGCAATATATGATGAGCCTATAATGGATGTCACACGTTCATTATTTAAGGTTTTATTACAAAAGTTTTGTAAACTTTTAATTACTTTCCCGTCTTAATAATAATCCGTGAAAATTTAAAAGCATGCAAAAGACATATTACGATCCGGCTGACCTAAAAAAATTCGGAAATATTTCTGATTGGAATGAGGAGTTAGGTGCTAAATTCTTTGAATACTATAATAAAGTCTTTGAAGAAGGTGCCCTTACTGCCAGAGAAAAGTCTTTAATAGCTTTAGCAGTGGCCCATACTATACAGTGCCCGTACTGCATTGATGCCTATACAGGCGATGGATTAAAAAGAGGGATCACCAAAGAAGAAATGATGGAAGCCTTGCATGTTGCCGGTGCCATTCGTGGAGGTGCATCGCTTGTTCATGGAGTTCAAATGATGAATAAGGTTAATAAATTGGATATTTAAAATATTTGGTCAAGACGAGCGTAGTTGAGACCTTTTTTTTTATTTCTTGACTGAGCTCGAAGAGACAATGATTAAACAAATTAATGAAATTAAAATCCTTACATAAAAGACATAATGAACTGGCAAATGCCAAAAGGCAGCTAGAAATTTTATCAAATGGTATCTTTCAAACCAAAGATTTACCTCGATTTAAAGATAAAATAGCCGAAACTGGTCAATTCCCGTTAAAACCAAAAAAAATTGAGATCCTCCAAATAAATGTTGGCTACATGTGCAATCAGGTATGTGCGCATTGTCATGTTGATGCAGGTCCGGACAGAGAGGAAATAATGACCAAAGAAACCATGCAACAATGTTTGGATGTCATAAAAAAAACAGAGGCTCATACCTTAGATCTTACAGGTGGAGCGCCGGAAATGAACCCAAATTTCAGGTGGTTTGTTGAGGAAGCCTCCAAAATTGGTGTTCAGGATTTTATTGTCCGTTCTAACCTTACCATTATTAAAGCCAATAAAAAGTATCAAGATCTGCCTGAGTTCTTCAAAAAACATAATATCCATGTTGTTTCCTCAATGCCACACTGGACTCAAGGAAAAACGGATAAGCAAAGGGGTGACGGTGTTTTTGCGAAATCCATTCAAGCCCTTCAGGAGCTCAATGCCGTTGGTTATGGAATGCCGGATAGCGATCTTAAATTAGATCTTGTTTATAATCCATCAGGAGCCTTTTTACCTGGTGATCAACCATCTATGGAGAAAGATTTTAAAAAAGCTTTGCTAAAAGATTTCGGTATTCACTTTAATAATCTGTTTACAATTACCAATCTTCCAATCAGCAGGTTTTTAGATTACCTTATTGCTTCTGAAAATTATAAAGATTACATGTATTCTCTCGTTGAAGCTTACAACCCTTCAGCTGTGCAAAATGTGATGTGCACAAACACAATATCAGTTAGTTGGGATGGATGGCTTTATGACTGTGACTTCAATCAAATGCTGGAACTTAAAGTCAATAGTAAAGTAAAGCATATAAGTGAATACAATGAAAACCTGTTGCAAAACAGGGACATTGCAATTTCGCAACATTGTTATGGTTGCACAGCAGGAGCAGGAAGCAGTTGTCAGGGAACTGTTGCTTAACTTTATTTAAGAAAATGAAACGAATTACTCAAATCTTATTAATACTAACAGTCTGTCATAGTTTTTCCCAGGATTCGATTTCAGAGTTACTCAATAAATTCAACACTCACAGCATACCATATATTTCTGTACAGGAGTTAGCAATGCCAAAAACAAAAGCCATAATATTAGATGCCCGCGAGCAACAGGAGTATGACGTCAGCAGAATTAAAAACGCCTGGCACGTAGGTTTTGATAATTTTAAAATAGAAACTATTCTTGACAGGATCAAAGATAAAAATGAACAAATTGTTGTGTATTGTTCTGTTGGGATTCGATCGGAAGATATTGCTGAAAAAATTAAAAAAGCGGGGTATTCCAATGTCTTTAACCTGTATGGAGGTGTTTTTGAATGGAAGAATAATAATTTTCCGATATACAATTCCGACAAGGAAGAAACAGACAAGGTTCATGTTTTTTCTTCTGAATGGAGTCAATGGTTAAAAAAAGGAATTAAAATATTTTAAATGGGTTTACTCAAAAATAAAAACTCAAATGAAAATGAACTCGGATCCAATTTTCATTTACCAACTTCAAAAAAAGCGATAATTATTTTTGTGAGAAATCCCGAATTGGGTAAATGCAAGACAAGGCTGGCTAAAACAATAGGTGATGAAGCCGCTTTAGAAATTTATAATGATCTGTTGAAGCATACTGCACATATCGTTAGCAAAACCAATGCAGATAGATATGTCTTTTACTCTGAATTCATTAATAATAATGATATTTGGGATACAATGCTGTTTAGAAAAAAACTTCAGGCAGGTGATAACCTCGGAACCCGTATGGCAAATGCTTTTACAGAATTATTCTCTTTAGGATACGAAAAGGTCCTAATTGTAGGTAGTGATGTGCCTAATATAAAGACAGAGCATTTAAATCTTGCTTTAGAATCCTTAGACGATCATGACACTGTTATTGGCCCTGCACAAGATGGTGGTTATTATCTTTTAGCTATGAAAAAAATCAATTCAAAACTATTTTTAAATAAGAATTGGGGTAATTCTACCGTTCTAAAGGATACATTACATAACTTAAAAAATGAAAAGGTTTTTCTTTTAGAAACACTAAATGATATAGATATTTATGAGGATTTAAAACATATAGATACTTTCAAAAAATATATAATATAAAATGATCAGGCTTTTACAAAAAACAACCGACTATTTAATAGACAAAGGATTTGAAAACCCCGAAGTTGGAATTATCTTGGGTACCGGATTAGGCCTGCTATTGGAAAAAATTGAGGTCTTACATGAGGTTAGTTATAACCACATCCCCAACTTTCCAACCACCACGGTCGAATTCCATAAAGGAAAGCTCATTTATGGGGATTTGGAAGGTAAAAAAGTTATCGTTATGCAAGGACGGTTTCATCTTTACGAGGGCTATACATTCCAAGACATAACCTATCCGGTTCGTGTTATGGAAAAATTGGGAATAAAGACCTTACTGGTGTCTAATGCTGCAGGAGCAGTTAATCTTAATTTTAAAAAAGGTGAATTAATGCTCATTGAGGACCATATCAATTTGCAAGGAGGTTCACCGCTGGCTTTTAAAGGTGTGTCCAGATTAGGTGAACGATTTGCCGATATGAGCCAGCCATATGACAAGGAAATAAACACAAAGTTTGAAACTATAGCAAAGGCCAACGAAATAAGGTTACACAAAGGGACATATGCCAGTGTTGTTGGGCCCCAGTTAGAAACAAGAGCAGAATATAAAATGTTAAAGATCATTGGAGCAGATGCAGTTGGAATGAGTACGGTACCGGAAATTATTGTGGCAAACCATTTAAACCTAAAGGCTGCAGCAATATCAGTTCTGACAGATGAATGTGACCCAGATAACCTAAAACCGGTGAGTATTCCTGAAATAATTGCAATGGCAAACAAAGCAGAACCTAAAATGATCACTCTGTTCGAAGAACTTATTAAGTCTTTATAGAATAATTGGTTTATAACCAAATTATTCATCAATATAGGTAGACCTACATTCATAATAGTGTAAGACTATGATACTTTTCTCGTCAAAATTAATTCAAAACAAAACATTCATGAATAAGCTACTTATCCGTTTTAGTTTTAATATTATCGCAATCTTCTTGTTACTGTACTAAAAATATCACTTCAGATATTCCTAATAAAGTTACTCCGGTTGAAAGTCCAGAAGCTCCAGGAGTAATTCAAGCTCCAATTGTTGAAACTCCTAAAGAACCAGAAGTTATAGAAGACATTCAAGCTACCGAAGATGTACAAATTGAAAATGTTAATACAATCCCGGTTGAAGTATTTAATCATTCCGCGTTCAACAAACTACTAAAAAAACATGTATCTGCGCAAGGGAATGTCAATTACAAAGCTTTTAAAACAGACCAAGCAGTATTAAGAAATTATATTAGTTCATTAGGAGACAATATGCCAAATGACACCTGGACAAAAGATGACAAATTAGCCTATTGGATCAATGCTTACAATGCTTTAACTATAGATATAATTTTAAGAAACCCATCAGTTAAAAGCATAAAGGATATTGATAACCCCTGGGATCAAAAACTTTGGAAACTAGGAGATAATTGGTATGACCTGAATGAAATAGAACATAAGATCTTACGTAAAATGAACGAACCACGAATTCATTTCGCCATAGTTTGTGCTTCTATATCCTGTCCAAAACTTCAAAACTCAGCTTTTATTGGCTCAAAATTAGACATGCAGTTAACAGCTGCAACAAAAGAATTTCTAAATGATCCATCAAAAAATAAGCTTTCAATAAATAAATTAGAGCTATCCAGGATCTTTAAATGGTTCTCTCAAGATTTTAAACAAGGGCAGTCATTAATTGATTTTTTGAATAAATATTCTGATATTGGAATTTCTCAAAAAGCATCAATAAGTTATAAGGATTATGACTGGAATTTAAATAACTAAATTAATTGTCATTCCAGCGAAAGCGGGAATCTTAATAATTGAAACTTAAAAAATGGATTCCTGCCTTCTCAGGAATGACAGAACGTGAAACATCAAATTTCAATAATCATCCCAATACTAAATGAAGCTAAAACCATTTCTGCTTTACTTGAGCATTTAATAAATAATTCCTCCGGAAAAAATATTTCTGAGATTATTGTCGTTGATGGCGGCAGTACTGATGGTTCACAAGAAATTATTTCAGAATTAGTCACTTCGGGTGATTCAGAGTTATCAAAATTGTCATTGGACTTCGCTCAGCAGAACGATAAAGAATTAGATCTCAAAGGTCTCGATACGTTTTTGCAAGACAAAAACACTCGACCTGACATAACTTTATTATATTCAGATCGCGGTCGTGCAAAGCAAATGAACCTTGGAGCCAAAAAGGCCAAAGGAGATATTCTGTATTTTTTGCATTCAGATTCCTTTCCACCAAAGAATTTTGATTCCTTGATTATCTCAGAGGTTGAAAAGGGAAATCTTGCAGGTTGCTTTAAAATGAAGTTCGAGAGTGATCATTGGTGGCTAAAACTAGCTGGCTGGCTGACTCAATTTAATTCGAGAGCCTGTCGTGGCGGAGATCAAAGCCAATTTATTACCAAATCATTATTTAGGGAATTGCATGGGTTTGATGAACGCTATATTATTTATGAAGATATTGACCTAATTAATAAGCTCTACAAACGAAAGCAATTTGTTGTTATAAAGGAATGGTTGACAACCTCATCCAGAAAATACCAAAAAAATGGTATTTGGAAATTGCAGTATCATTTTTGGGTAATTTATATTAAAAAGTGGTTTGGAGCGTCACCTGAGGAATTACATAAATATTACCTTAAAAACATTAGTTAAAATTACGGATTAGCCAAGGTTATGATCAATGGCATATCTAATAATTCCGGCATTATTTTTTAAGTTCAATTTCTTTATTATTCTTGCTCTATACGTACTAACCGTATTTATACTTAAGCCTAAAGAATTTGCTATATCAGTCAAGGAATTTCCTTTTGCAATATTATGCAATACCATCAATTCCCTGTCAGATAACAATTCATGTTGGTTTTTAATTTGTTTGACATCAAGCGCACTGACTAATAAGTCAGAAACAGAAGGTGTTATATATTTTTTTCCTGAAAGAACAGTTTTTATAGCACTTACTAATTCCTGAGGTTTACAATCCTTATTTATAAATCCATAAGCCCCTGCTTTCATTGCCCTTAATGCATATTGGTCTTCCTGAAGCATGCTTAGGATTAATACCGGTGTTGTTATTTGAAGCGCTTTTAATTGTTTTAACAGATCAATACCATTTAGATCCGGCATTGAAATATCAGAAATTGCAATATCTACATCATTATCTTTTAAAGCTGAAATTGCTTCATAGCCATTTGATGCTTCAAAACACGAACAATTGATGAATTCTTTATTTAGAATTCCTAAAAGCCCCTTTCTCAAAATAGCGTGATCGTCAACAACCAGAATTTTCATATATAATTTATTAGAGATTAAATTACATAATTATTTATTATAAAAAAAAGACCACCCAAGATTTCCGCTTATAATCTTTAGGTGGCCTTTTAGTTAGTTTAAGTTAATTAGTAACTTAACATTTATATCATAAATATTGGGGATTGGAATTATGCTATTAATCAATACAATATCTAGATATAAGGGATTTATTTAAAACAAAGTAAACCCTTAATTATAAACATTCATGTAGTGTAATAAAATATAAAATTGTAGTAATTTTAACCACATAAGAAAATCACAGGAGAACACTAAACATAATTACTTTAAATTCTTACTTATTGCGCCCTTTCTCATTTGGATAATATGTTTGAACCACATCACTTTGAAAAACTTCTTTAGTCTTAATATCGATACATGATAATTTGCCATAAAAAGCTGCTCCTGTATCTACATTCCAGACATTTTGGGCATTCATGGGTTCAAATTCTCCAAAATTGATCGTAGGGGTATGCCCAATATAAATTTCATTAAAAAGTTTTAATCGTTTTGGAAATAGAATGGAATCTTCATCCAGTTTTTTATCTATTGCCAAGGCCATTTCCCAAAGTGTTCTGTCATAATACAAATTAGTTTCGGAATATTCCTTTTCCGGACCATGCATGGAGACAAATCCGGCGTGCACAAATAGTCTGTTTTTATTATCGATAAAATAGAGTTTCATCTGTTCTATAAATTCAAGATGTGCCTGTTTTTCTTTTTCTGATATTGTGTTATAACTTTCAATGGTTTCTTTGCCCCCATGATATAACCAGGTGTCAAAAGTTGTTCCTTCTCTTAACCAATTCTCACACCAAAGATCATGATTGCCTTTTATAAAAATACAATTGTACTTTTTTGACAGATCGATCAAATATCTTATAGTAAATGACGATTCGCTCCAGCCATCAACATAATCACCAATAAATATTAAAGTGTCAGATTGAGTAACCTTGGCTCTTTCCAAAAGTTGAACCAAGGCCTTTAAACCTCCATGAATATCTCCAATGACAAGTGTTCTCATTTAAAATGATTCTTAAAAGAATTAATTACAAGGTAAAAAAGAATAAAAATATTATTTGATTAATATTGAAAATATTGTTCTTTAATTAAAATTTCAGCAGGTTTATTTTGCGGGGTAAATTGGTTGTCCTTATATCCTCCAACTTTATCATGCTTGTGAAACCATTTCCAAACAAAGCCACCAGCAAACCAATCTTCATTCCAGAATTCGTTAAATATTGCCTCTGTGGCGTTGGTTTGCCCTTGAATATTAAGTGATTTTATTTTGTAATCGCTTTGCCAAGGTTCTTTACCGGTATAATCCATACTTCTATAACCAAATTCGGTAAACAAAACAGGTTTGTTGTATTGTTCTGAATAACTTTTAATTAGTGCTTTATGGCTTTGCCAACCCTTTCTACAATCTTCAACAGTTGGTGTTTGCATTTCACTCACTGGAAAATATGCATCGATACCAATATAATCTAAATCAGGCCAAAAAGGTGTACGTTTAAATTCATCCCAATTGGCGGCATAGGTTAATTTCCCTTTATAAACCTCTTTTAATTTGATAATAAGTTGTTTCCAATACTCTGGCCTGTTCTTTATAAAAGATTCGAGCTCAGTTCCAATACATAAAATTTCGACGTTGGTATCTTGAGCGACTTTGGCATAGTCTAATATAAAATTGGAATAAGATTCTTCAAAAGATCTCCAATCTTCTTCTGTTTTCATTTCGATTTCACCGGTAAATTCACCTTTCCAAACCCAAATCTGTGGTTTGAGCATGACTTTAATATTGTTATTTTGAATTTGTTCAATATATTGTTTTGTTCCTTCTTTGGTTTCTCCATACCACTGTCTGTTAGTGTTATAACTTATTTCAGGAGAATCCAGGTTTTTTATAAACCCAAAAGGCATCACAGAAGCATAATTCGCATTTACATTAACAACAGGTTCAATATGATTTTGATTTATTGCTTCATTAGACGCCACAAAACTCACCCCATTTATAGATTGTTTTTTTGGAATGGTTGCTGAGCATCCAATTAAGAATGCACATAAAAAGAGAATTGCAAAACGCTTCATAAACGCAATTTTTGTTTTAAATTTAAACAAAATGATTTTATTATATTAAGGTTTTAACATAACCTTCGACAAATTAAGTCAACCAACTTTAATAATAAATGGAACATATTGTAATTATTGGCAACGGAATTTCTGGAGTAACTGCAGCGAGACATATTCGGAAACTTTCTGACAAAAAAATTACCATAATTTCTGCCGAATCCGATTATTTTTTTTCTCGAACAGCACTAATGTATGTGTACATGGGTCACATGAAATTTGAGCACACACAGCCTTACGAAAATTGGTTTTGGGAAAAGAATCGAATTAACTTAAAAAATGGATTTGTAAAAACTATAGAGACAAAATCAAAAACTTTGCATTTTGACAGAAGGCAAAGCCTTCAATATGACAAACTAATTATTGCCACAGGAAGTAAATCAAATAAATTTGGTTGGCCTGGACAAGATCTAAAAGGTGTTCAAGGATTGTATCACAAACAAGATCTAGAAAATATGGAAGTATATGCTCCAAATAACAAGGTTTGTAAACGTGCTGTTATTGTTGGTGGTGGATTAATTGGAATTGAATTGGCAGAAATGCTGAATTCAAGAAATATTCCTGTTACTTTTTTGGTTCGCGAAACAAGTTTTTGGAATGGCGTATTACCCGAAGGTGAAAGTGAAATGATCAACAGGCATATTAAAAATCATCATATCGATCTGCGATTAGGAGTGAATTTAAAAGAAATCATTTCTGATGAAAACGGAAAAGCGAGAGCTGTTGTAATTGCTGAAACAGGTGAAACAATTGATTGTGATTTTGTTGGATTGACAGCAGGAGTATCACCAAATATCGACTTTATTAAATCCTCTGATATTGAAACCAATCGAGGGGTTTTGGTCAATCGCTTTCTTGAAACAAATATAGAAGATGTATATGCTATTGGTGATTGTGCAGAACAACGTGAACTCTATTGGACAACGAAGACCTATAGAAGCAGTTTGGTACACAGGACGTATGATGGGAGAAACCATTGCTCAAACTATTTGTGGTAATAAAATAGAATACAAACCAGGACATTGGTTTAATTCGGCTAAATTTTTAGATATAGAATATCAAACCTATGGTTGGGTGTTTTCAAAACCAAGAGAGAATGAAGCACATTTTCATTGGAAACATGAAGATGATACTAAATGTATAACCGTTTGCTTATGATAAAAACACCAATGAGTTTTTAGGAATCAATACCTTCGGAATTAGAATGCGACATGAAACATTCGATTCATGGTTAAACGAAAAACGAGATGTGGATTATGTAATAAACCATTTAGCTAGATGCTAATTTCGACCCGGAATTTTACAGCAAATTTGAAAAAGACATTCTATCAACTTACCAAAATCAACTTCAAACTATTTAAACATGAGCAGTAAAATAAATCATAGTATGTCGTTGGCAAAACCAGATGCTCAAGACCTTTCTACAAAACAAAAATTTGCTGTTGGTTTCGGTGTTATCGGATTATTCATATTAGTATTGGCTCTTTTCAACACTAACTTTCCGAATAAAAGCTTGTTTTTATGGGCTTCTTTGGGATTAATTTCTGTGGGAATCATCTTGTTCGCGAACGACGCTTATCTTAATAAATTGGAAGGTATTAAAAACGATGGTGTTTGGTTCAAATCCATCTCATCCAGAGGTGTTTTAGGATGGATCACAGGCATTGTTCTAACACTTTTTTATATCGTCTTATATTTTTATCCTCACTTGTTAGGTTTAGGATCAAATGGATCTGCAAACACTGGTTTAGTTTCATTTTTTGACCCTTTAAGCAAGATTGTTAAGTGGAAGTCCCGCAAGCCAGTGGTTTGTATATGGAACACTTTACACAGTTGCTATTTTAGTATTTGGATATAAATTCATGTTGAAATATCGACATAATCGATATCAGCAATTAAGAACAGGTTCAGTCATGTTCTTTCAATTAGGTTTTGCTTTTTTGATTCCAGAATTTATGTCAAGATTAAATTCAGACACCTTTAAATTGCCATATTACGATTTAAAGAATATGTGGCCGTTAAATTATTACAATTTTGAACAATATAGAATTGACGATTTCATCAACGCAGGAAATATTGGAATGGCATTACTCATTTTTGGTGTGCTTTCCATCTTTGTTATTTCTCCTTTTTTAACCTATAAATACGGAAAACGATGGTATTGTTCCTGGGTTTGTGGTTGTGGTGGATTAGCAGAAACTGCAGGCGATTCATTCAGGCAATTATCTTCTAAAAAATTATCTGCCTGGAAAATTGAACGATGGTTAATTCATACTGTTTTAGTATTTGTGGTACTTATGACAACGGCTGTGATCTATACGTATTTAGGTTACGACCCAAATAAATATTGGTTGACAAAAGAAGTGTTTTTAGGGTTAGTTGCTGTGTTTTTAACGCTTGTTTTTGCTTTAACTATGGTCTTTAAACGAAACGAATTAGGTAAAGATGCAAAATATGGAGCGATTGGATATTTTGTAATAATCATGGCTCTGTTTTCTATGCATTATTTTTCAAACGGCTCGAAACTATTTTTTATGGAGGCTGAAACCTTACGTTCGTCCTACGGATTTCTGATCGGAGCAATTTTCTCCGGAGTTGTTGGAACAGGTTTCTATCCAATTTTAGGAAACAGAGTTTGGTGTCGATTTGGTTGTCCTATGGCAGCAATTTTAGGATTTCAACAACGTTTATTCTCAAAATTCAGAATTACAACCAATGGTGGTCAATGTATTTCCTGTGGAAATTGTTCAACCTATTGCGAAATGGGAATTGATGTTCGTGCTTATGCTCAAAAAGGTGAAAATATTGTACGATCTAGTTGTGTTGGTTGCGGAGTTTGTTCTGCTGTTTGCCCAAGAGGTGTTTTAAAATTAGAAAATGGCAGCATGAAGGGCAGAATTAATCCTAATGAAATTCTATTAGGTAATGATGTTGATTTGATGAAATTGGTTAATCAGAATTAAGATCAGAAATATCGTATTTTTGCACTGAAAGTCAATTCAATGAGCCAAATAAAAGTCATCATTCCTGCTTATAACGAGCAAGATTCTATTGCAAAAGTAATTAGCGAAATTCCAGATATAGTTGATGAAATTATTGTAATTAGCAATAATTCTACTGATAATACTATAATCAACGCCAGAAAAGGCTGGAGCAACTGTGTTATCCGAAAACCAAAAAGGTTATGGCTATGCGTGTTTAAAAGGGATGGACTATGTAGCTACCTGCAAAGAAAAACCAGATATCATTGTGTTTCTGGATGGCGATTATAGCGATTACCCTGAAGAATTAACAAAACTTGTAGAGCCAATTCTAAATGACAAGGCAGATCTTGTAATTGGTGCTCGTGTTAAACGACTACGTGAACAAGGTTCAATGACACCTCAACAGGTCTTTGGCAATTGGCTGGCTACTTTCTTAATGAAACTCATGTTTGGTGCAAAATTCACCGATCTTGGACCTTTTAGAGCAATTAAATATAATAAGCTGTTAGCTCTGAACATGGAAGACAAAACCTATGGCTGGACGGTAGAAATGCAGCTTAAAGCATTAAAACAAAAATTGAATTATATAGAAATTCCTGTGAAATACAGAAACAGAATTGGTGTATCAAAAGTGTCTGGAACGGTAAAAGGTACTATCTTTGCAGGCTTTAAGATACTTGGTTGGATTTTTAAATACAGTTTTAAATAATGATTCTTGAAATAACTATCATAGTAATTTATTCCATTGCCCTAATACTCATTTTTTTGTATTCGTTGGCACAACTCAATCTGTTATTCAATTATTTAAAGGCTCAAAAACTTAAAGACAACTCACCTAAATTCAACTTTAATAATTCTGATGAAATTCCTTATGTCACTATTCAACTTCCTGTGTTTAACGAGTTGTATGTCATGGAACGACTGTTAGATAATATTGCTTTAATAGATTACCCAAAAGATAAACTTGAAATTCAGGTTTTAGATGATTCTACAGACGAATCTGTTAAACCTACTTCAGAACAAATACTCAGATTGCATAAAGCCGGATTAGATATTCAGCACATTTGTCGTAAAAACAGACAGGGATTTAAAGCTGGTGCTCTTAAGGAAGGTTTGGTAAAAGCCAAAGGTGAATTCATTGCTATTTTTGATGCCGATTTCCTGCCAAAACAGGATTGGTTAAAAAAAACCATTCCATATTTTAAAGATGAACAGATTGGTGTTGTACAAACTCGTTGGAGTCACATCAACCGAAACTATTCCATACTAACCAAAATACAAGCCTTTGCGCTTGATGCACATTTTACATTAGAGCAAGTTGGAAGAAACAGCAAAGGACATTTTATAAACTTTAATGGTACAGCTGGTGTTTGGCGTAAAGAATGCATTTTAGATGCGGGAAACTGGGAAGGTGACACACTTACCGAAGATCTGGATTTAAGCTACAGAGCACAGCTTAAAAACTGGAAATTCAAATATTTAGAGAATGTTCTCACTCCGGCAGAATTACCAGTAGTTATTAGTGCAGCTCGAACACAGCAATTTCGTTGGAATAAAGGTGGTGCCGAAAACTTCCAGAAAATGCTCTGGCCTGTTTTAAAAAGCAAGGATATTTCTACTAAAACGAAGATCCATGGGTTGCTCCATTTGCTAAACAGCACGATGTTCTTAAACGTCCTAATTGTTGCTGTTCTTAGTATCCCGATGCTCTACATAAAAAACGAATATGCACATTTGAAGCCTTACTTTTATATGATGAGCTTTTTTGTGATAAGCACCATTATATTTTTCATATGTTATTGGTTTATGTATAAACTAACGTATGGTGGTGGCTTCAAAAAATTCTTGAGTTATATAGGTATGTTCTTTACATTTTTCTCAATTGCCATGGGCTTTTCACTACATAATTCCATAGCAGTTATGGAAGGTCATGTTGGTAAGCCAAGTGATTTTGTGCGTACACCAAAATTTAATATTAGCACTATAAAAGATTCCTGGAAGGGGAACAAATACATACGGAAAAAACTATCGTTAAATGTGATAATAGAAGGCTTGTTAATGCTCTATTTTGCCTTCGGAATGTACAGCGCCTTTATAGTTGGTGACCAAGGAGGCGATTTTGGGTTATTTCCTTTTCACCTCATGTTGTTTCTAGGTTTTGGCTATGTGTTTTTTAAATCGATACAAGCTAAAGTTTAAACAATGATTACCTCTCCCTTTTTAAAACTTTATAGTACACCTGTCTTACTTGCTTTATTAAGCATTATCTTTTATTTTCTCTTTGCATATGATCTTGTTAGAACAGATTACTTTAAGTTAATAAGTTTATATACTGGTTTATTTATCTTGTTCGTAGCACTGGTAAACTACCAAAAAAACAATATTAAATTCTTAACATATATTTCATTCGTATTTCGTGCTGTTTTTCTGCTTTCCATTCCTAATCTGTCACAGGATTTTTATCGATTTATTTGGGATGGCAGGATGATTCTGGAAGGGTTGAATCCGTATTTAGCAACACCAGATTTTTTTATATCCAGAGGTGAATTTCCGATTGCGCAGGCACAGGCATTGTATGATGGCATGGGAGCACTTAAATGGAAGCCATTATACAAACTATCCGCCTTTAAATCAGTTATGCTTTTTGATAGCAGGTTTGTTTGCCGGAAAAAGCATTTTAGGTTCTGTGATCGTCATGCGTTTAGTGATCATTGCAGCAGATTTTGGAACCCTTTATTTTGGCAAAAAACTTTTGGAAAGATTAAAGCTTCCTGCGCACAATATCTTCTGGTATATTTTAAATCCGTTTATAATTATCGAATTAACCGGTAATCTGCATTTTGAAGGTGTTATGATATTCTTTCTGGTTTGGAGTTTGTATTTACTTCATTCAGGAAAATGGAGATTTGCAGCAGTTATATTTGCGTGTTCTGTATCCATAAAACTGATTCCATTAATTTTCTTGCCATTGTTTTACCAGTGGTTTGTGAAAGGTGAAAAACCTCTCGACTTCGCTCGAGGTGACAAGGATAAAGGAAATATCATTGCGAGTACCACGAAGCAATCTTATACTCTGAAACGGATTGCCGAATCGCTCCCGATTTCTATCGGGACTCCTCCTAATGACAAGTGGATTCCTGCCTTCGCAGGAATGACAAAATTGATTGGATTTTATGCTATCATTGGAATTATAACCATCCTACTATTTGCGCCATTTTACTCATCACAGTTTATAAATAATTATACTGAAACTGTCGGATTATGGTTTCAGAATTTTGAATTCAATGCCAGTTTGTATTATATCGCACGTGAAATAGGTTACTCGATTACAGGATACAATGAAATTGCAATTATAGGAAAATTTATTCCTATTGTGGTGATTCTGGTAATTTTAGGCATTACATTCTTCAGAAGAAATAAAACATTCCATCAACTAATTTCACGTCAATGCTTTTAGTACTGGCTTTTTACTTCTTTACAGCAACAACAGTTCATCCCTGGTATCTTGCAACCCTTTTGATTTTAAGCATCTTTACCAATTATAAATTCCCTTTAGTATGGAGTTTTGTAATAATATTAAGTTATCTGGCTTATGCAAATGGTAATAATGAAAATCTGTGGATCATTGGACTGGAGTACATAATTGTTTACGGTGTTTTTATTTGGGACGTGTTTTTAAAAAGCCCTTTAAAGCACCCTCCGTTTACCGAAAGTTAACAACTCACCAATTACTTATCCAACTAAAATATTAAAAACTTAATGGTGACAATTCCTTTATTTTAAATTTGTTTTAACAATACTAATCTTCCACTTCAACTCTGCTTTCCACTATTTCTTTAATAGGAATTATAATTTTACCTTTTTTTGTTTTTAAAGTCATACAAATATTGTCGATAGAAATAATTTCACCTTTTACATCATCAATGGTTAACTTCTGACCTACTTCGTAATTTTTTCGTGAGTAGAATGAAAACAAAAGGCTTTGTATAACTTCTTTAGACCCAAATCCAAAAGCTAATGCAATTGCTAATAAAAAAGCCCCTAAAATAATTGTTACATTATTAGTAATAATATCAGTATCTATTCCTGCTTGGTTTAAAGCCGTAATTGTTACCAATATAGCTATTAAATAAAACACTAAATTACCTATGATTTTAGCGTTACCCAGATCAAAAGATTCAAAAGTTCCTATTATAGCCTTTCTAACAAAATTGGCAATATAAATACCAATCATAAATAGTGCTATTGCGCTAAATAATTCAGGTAAGTATCTTAATAAGTTACTGATTTCTTGAGATACAACAGTCCACTTCAAAATATCCACAGCAGCAATTAAGAACACTAAGAACAATATGAATTTGACAAAGACCAATATAACTTTAGATAAATTGATACTAATGTTTGTTTTACCGAAGACAGCTGATTCATTAATTTTATCTGTTAAGGCTTCAACTTTAATAACTTTAAGGATCTTTTTTAACAGATAGAGTACAATTGTTGTAAAAATCCATCCAATTAATAAAATAAATATTGCTCCTATAATATTTGGAATTACTGTAGCTACTTTAGAGCTCATGTCTCCAAGCGAATTGAAAATCATATCTTTCCATTGGTTTACGGTTTCCATTTTTTTAAAGTTTTAGTTATTTTTATTCTTATTTCTAAAAAAGCTTGCTACCACAGAAGCATAATTGGATGAAAACAAACTTGAAAGCTCTATTAAAAACTTAATCTCAGCTATTTCACCCATAACTTTTTTTCTTATATGCTTTGGCACTTCTTTATTGTGCTCTAATTCTTTAAATGGATTCCCCATGTCCTTTATAAATAATTATATATCTCAATTACTTTAGCCTTTGCTCTTTTTAGTCTCATTTTTATGGCACTTTCCCCTGCATTTAATACATTTTGAATTTCTTTTATTGGAAGATCATCTTGGTATTTTAATAATAAAATCATTTTGTCTTCAGGGTTTAATATTTCTAAAGCCTTTTGTAGTTTGTCCACTTTCAATTGAAATAAATTAAAATCTTCTGTTTCTATGATTTCATGGTCGTAATCATTAATCTGGATTGCCTTTTTTTCTATTTTTTTTGAAGTATCTCGATTCACATAATTTACACAGTGAT
This sequence comes from uncultured Flavobacteriaceae bacterium, assembly GCA_963722665.1. GTDB lineage: Bacteria > Bacteroidota > Bacteroidia > Flavobacteriales > Flavobacteriaceae > Site-B1. The sequence goes on along the minus strand of CAVRNW010000042.1, from coordinate 24,567 downwards.
TATAAGTGAAAGCATATAGCCATGAAGAAAATTTAGCTTTTGGTTTGTATAATTTCAACTTGGTGTAAAGTTTAACAAAAATATCTTGAGTTAAATCTTCTGCCTCTTCACTTGTTTTTGAAAAACCATAACATTTATTATATACTTTATGGACATACCTATCGTATAACACTCCAAATAAAAGAGTGTTCTTAGTTGCAATAATTTGATTTACAAGCTCTTCGTCAGTTAACTGACTAGAACTTACATGAGTTTTCAAGTTTTATTTTATTGGTTATGTAAATTTATAACCTTAATTTATCAATTAATCACTTTAATTAATAAAATAAAACTTCTATTCTCTTTCGTACACTTCTGTTAGTGTTGCTGACCTAACAATCTTAAAATTTGAAAAATTATCTTGATATGTAATCGTTATTTCTTCGGCAGTTGAGTCGCCATTTACTAGTAACGAAAATTCATTTTCTCCTAAATATTGCCAGGTTCCATTCATAATTAACGCTGTAAGGCAATTGTTTATATTGTCACCTGCAAATGTTGTTAATGTATACGTTTCATTTGAAAGAAATTTATACTTTAATTGTCTGTTGCATTGAATTTCCTCCACTAATATTCCGTTCTCTAAATAATAATCAAGGTTCCAAGTACCTACAATACTTGTTTGTACTATGTTTGGCTGAGGAGATGGATCGTCATCGTTAGTACAGTTTAACAAAACCATACTTAGTATTATTGTTGTAAAGAGTGCTATTTTTGTTTTCATCTTTCTGATTTTTAAAATTTAAATTTATACCCTGCTGAAATTTGATTGTAGTTAAAAAAGTTTCTTGTCGTAAAATCAACATATAATTTACCTTGTAGGAGATCTAAATAAGTGCCAACAATTATATTGGCATTAAATTTACTATCTCCATAAATATTCATAAATCCTAAACCAGCTCCTGCATAAGGTTCTACCGTAGTATTTTTTATGTTTATTGGAATAATTCCATTTCCTGATAAACCAAATGACAAAGGATCAGTTATACCTAAAAATAATTCTGGCATAAATTGAATTTTTGAATTATCGATTGCATAGTTTAGTCTTAAACCTGTCACTGGCAACATTTCATTTCCAAAAACACCTCCTGCAAATACAGATGCATCTATAAACTTTAGCTTTGAAAAAACACTAATAGAATCTTCTTTATAAATTGGTTCTTCATTTGTTAATAAATCTGAATCTATGACAATAGTTTGTGGTTTGTCACTATCAGACTGCTTCATTTCCAGTCTGTCTGTATTACGTTCAACTTTTCTATTTAATTCATCTAATTTATTTAAAATTTGCCTAGATAGATCATAAGTTCTATCATCCCTTTCTATAGCAGGTTCTAAAACTTGTTGGGGTGGACTTAATTGGCTCGCATTTACATCTAACAGTAACTTTTCTAACACATCTATTCTTTGATTTAAATACTCAATCTGAGCATCCTTATTGCTTTGTGAAGTTTGACTTGGCGTATCAATTATTTGTTTCTGAGTACTTTCTGTTGCCTCAACTTCATTTAATATTCGTGTTACTAATAATTCAAACTCAACCGGTGACATTTGCACCATAGGTTCTTTATTGGCAAACTCTTTATTTTGTGGTGTATCAATTATTTGTGGTGCTTCAATTATTTGTGGTGCTTCAATTATTTGAGGCTTAATTTCTGCTACGTTTAAGTCTTGTTTAATTAAATCTTGCTTAATTTCTTTTCTTTGTATAGAAACCTCTTCTACTGCTTCAACTTCTTTTAATGCTTTTTCTACTTCTTTTTTCTCTTCTAAAATTTCTACTGCTTTATCTACATCTTTAAGTTGGTATGCCACATTTAACTCCGCTTCTAACTTTTTAATTTTAGAATTATATTCAGCTTTTAATTTTGCCAATTTTTCATCGTTACGAGTTTGTTGCTCACTTAGTGCCACATTTAAATTGTCATTATAAACTGTTGCTGTAGATTTAGCTTTTTTGCCTAATTCAAATCGCAATCCAAAGTTATACATGGTATGCGTTTGTATTTCATCTGGCGATTGTAAATCTTCTTCATTGGTACCTGAAGTTAATATTGCCTTCACACCTCCATATGCGTGTAACCCTTTTGCTAATGACAGGCTTAGGCCTAATCCTCCTGAAGCAAAATAGGTGTCCTCAACAGCTAAACCATCTTTGCCAATATAATTGCTGTCTGGGTTTAAATATCCACCTCCTAATGCAATGTAAGGCACAACACCTCTATCTACATTTAAACGTGCTATAAACTCTCCTCCATACATAGAAAGGTCATCAAAGTCTGTTGATATTTCTTCGTTATTCGTTGCTTTATAGTAAAACCCTCTTAAACCTACGTATTCATTAAAATCCAGTCCTAATGAAGCGCCTAATAACCATGTGTCTCTAAAATTAGAATCGTTATCAAATTTAATATTTGCTAATCCTGGTTCAACTACGAATCTCAAACCCTTAAACCCTCCAGCAAAACTATTTATATATGCTTTATCTAGTTCTGTTAATTCTCCTGGTCTTCTTCCGCTTAAATAAAACTGCAATGAAGCCATTGCAGACCAGTTGCTTAAATTTTCGCTTTCAAAATCATCGTCTGTTACACCAAACAATAATTTGTCGTCTTCGGTTAACAATCTTAATCCAGAATTAAAATTATAGGTAGTGTTTTTTGCCTCTAAAGCAAATACTGTTCGCTTACCTAAGTTAAATTTTGCTCCTAAACCTAGTGTTGCAAATATTTGCTCATGTTTATCCTGACTTTCCAGAGTTATAGCCTGAACTCCCGAGCCAAAAGTTAGGTAAGGGTTTAATTTGGTTCTTGTGCCAAAATTAGCTTTAAATTCTCCTCCAATACGAGTTAATTTTATATCTCTGGCAGTAAAAAAATCGTTAGAATAATTTACTAAGCCATAATCTTCAAAATTGGTTTTTAAATCTAGATCTTGCATATATGTGGCACGCAATTCTATATACTCGCCAAAACCAAAACCTATTTTTCCCCCTATTAAAAACCCATCTTCAATACCAGCTTTATTATCCCAAAGTGTATATTCTGCTGCCGGAGAAAAAGTAACACTAATATCTTTAACTTGAGCATAAGTTTGGACACTTATTACTAAAGCTAAAATTTGAATTAAATATGTTTTTTTCATTTTATTAATTTTGTTTTTTTTCAATAAACTCCCTTCACTCCTTTTAAAAAAGACTGTTTTTTTAATTTTAATTTTATGTGCTTATGCTTATTTTATAACTTTTGTTACAACCTTTTCTTTTTTTGGCAATTGCTCATTGGATTGAATTATTTTTTTTAAAGAACTAATTTCTGAATCCTTTTCAAGCTTAAGCATTTTATTTTGCAGATCTGATATGATAACTTCCCTTTTTAAATCCTTAAAACCATCAATAACTGCAAATACAATTAAAGCGAATAAGCCTAAAATTTGTAAAAAAATTAGTGGAGCAACTCCTATAACATCAAATCCAAAATCCATGTTTACTGTAGATGTAAATAAACTCCAATTTAAAATAAGCAAAAAGATGTTTATTGCTGTGTAAACAAATACGATTATATATTTCATAGTCTATTTAGTTTATATTTTATCAAACGATTTTATTGCTTTTTTAATTTTTAAAAGCTGACTAGAGTTTTCCTTATACGCTTCTACAACATCGTTAACTTTCTTTGTGGTTAAAAACGCTTTGTTTAAATTATCGTTCTTTAAATAATTTTCTAAGGCTAAAGAACCAAAATTATGTTTTAACTCTTCTTGGGCTTCTTCAAGTTTATGTTTTTCCTTATTTAAACTTTGCTTATCAGTAAATTGATGTATTTTCTCATTTGCATCTTCTACTAACTCTGTCCCGGCAACATACGCTTTTGCTGTAGTTTCTTTAACTTTTTCTGTTACAAAAGATGCACCTTCAACAACATTTTCTGTTACATGATCAAACTTTTCTGTTACATTATCCAATAAAGATTTAAAGAATCCTTTTTTATTAACTGGATTTTCTTTTGTTACTGTTGCAGTTTTATTTGTTATTGTCTTTTTAGCAGGCGCCTTTTTTACAGGCGCTTTTTTTTGTGTAGCCTTCTTCACTGGAGTTTTCTTTGCCGAAACTTTCTTTACAGGAGTTTTCTTTACTGAAGCTTTCTTGCTTGCTTCTACTTTCTTATTTGTTGTAGCCATTTTTTGTTATTTAATTTTGTTGTTTTTTTTCCTTTTCCCAATGAAATAAAATAATGCCATTAGAACTCCAACCACAATTATTACTATGGTTGCTAATGTTAACTTATTAGATTTCTCAATTCCATTGTCCACATCCAGGATCTCTTTTTTATTTTTAGATTCACCTATTTCAACATTTGTATTTAATGATTCCAAATTGATTTTTTTTGAATTTAACACCATATAATCTGTATCCAGTGAAGAAGCTTCTCCTAATAATATATTAAGGTTGTCTGTTACATTTTCCAGTTGCCTTTCCAAACGCAATTTTTCGTCTGTATGATATTCTTCAAATAGTTGTTTTGCACTGTAATTATTTCTAATGTTTTTACTTAGAACTTCTCGTTGTTGTTTAATATTATCAACTTGTTCTTTAGTGTCATCAACTGATCTGTCTAAATTTTTTATTACGTCCTTCTGAATTTTAATCTTAGAGTTTATCCCTCCTAACAATGTATCAACATACACAAATTCTTTAGGCGCCGCACCTTTGTCTATAAGGGCTTGTTGCTGTTCTTTATATACACTTTGCTCTTCTTCAAGAATTTGTATTTTTTTGTTTGCTAATTCTATTTCTTTGTTTTGTAAAGTAACTTGTTCTTCTAAGCTTTCTTTTAAGCCTTTTAATTCATTAAGCTTATTATTTACACCATTGATTCCAGGGTTAATTTTAGAATCGTTTACTGCTTTTATTGATAAATCAAGCTGTGCCAGCATATTTTTTAAAGAGTCTCTTTGCTTTCCTACTTTTTGTATTAAGTTTGCTTTATTACCCTTTTCTGCGTTTAATAAGTTTAATTTTGAGTTTAATAAACTAATAGAATCGGTATATTCTACTTTGGGATGCACAATATTTTCTACAGGCTTATCCTGCACCAAAGTTTGGCTTGCTTTTTTATCAGTATTGTTACAACTAATTGTAATGAGTGCCAAGCTCATTAATACTACAAATCTGTTTTTCATTTTTATGGTTAATTAATTATTAATAAAAATCACTTGATTTTTATATTATAACACCATATTATTTAAAAAGTCACATTATATTTTTTGCATGTGACTTTTTTATAGTTTAGGTGTTCAATAAATTGAAAAGGCACTTTAATAATAAAAATAGAGATGACAATAAAAATGACATTAATTATTCTAGCCGTTTTTTTAATTACACCAGTTTTTTCTCAAAAATCTATTGAACAAGAAGGTGTTATTAGAATGTCGGAATCTGATCTAACTCAAATTATATCTAAAATAGTTGCGGCGAAAAAAAATAACATTTTAGCACATAATACAAGTGACGACTTAAACAATCCCGAATTATTAATAACCGGGGACCAAAATTTTGAAGCTACTTATTTAAAACAGTTAATTGATAATTTAAATAAAAGGGCTGATGAAAAAAAAATAAAACCAGCAACAACTAGCGTTACCAATACATATAAGGAAGATGATGTGTATTTAAAACGTAGTATTGAAGATTTAGAATATAAAATTGACCGTTTACAGAAACTTTTAAGTGAGCAACAAAAAAACAATTCAAGAAATGCAGTCGTAGAACCTGTTCCAAAGCAAAATTATAATCTGCCAGTAAATGAAAAAACTACGAATACGAATGACGATTTTTACAAACTACAATTAGACTCAATCTATAAACTTGTAGAAACAAAAAAAATGACTCAAGACACAGCTAATGTGCCAAATTATGCTAATGATTTCTCTAACATCGAAAAGAAATTATTAGAATTAAAAAATGAATTAAACAAAAAAGAGTCTGCAATAACAGATTACGAAATACTGACTGAAAAATATAATTTATATAGTCAAACAATTCATTTTGACAACAATTCTAAGACAATAAATAATGTTTACAGCACACCGCTAAACGAAATAGTTTCAATATTAAAAGCTCATAAAAATATTGATGTTCTTGTTAAAGGATTTGCAAGCAACAAAGGAAATCCCATTTTCAACCAAAACTTATCCATGCAACGTACAGAGTCAATTAAAACAACTTTAATTGCAAAAGGAATACATCCTACACGTATTTTAACAGTTTATTATGGCATAGATTATGAAGCAACATCAGAACAAATGGCAAGACGCGTAGATCTATCTTTAATAGTTAGAAAATAATATTCAACTACTTAATTTAATAAGGAATTTAGAGGTAAAACTAATTTTGTTGAAGCTTAAAACATGCAAGAGTAGATTTTAAAAAAAAGAAAAGAGCACTTTATCAAGTGCTCTTTTATAATAGATCATTTATTTTATCACATTTGCTTTAAGGATGTAATAATATTTATTTCATTCTCATATTCTGTTCCATCTTCGTCTATTTCGATTTCAATTGCAGTATTATAGGTAACTTCAAATTTAGCTCCTACCAGGGCTTCTGAGTCAAGATCGAATTTATCTAAAAGAGATTCATCTATTTCTTGAAAGGTCATCGTTCTTTCATCTTTATTCTGGTCCAAATAAATGAAATTATATCCATATACCTCATGTCCATCATAGACACCTACCAACTTTGATGTATCCTGACTATTTATAGAAGTAAAAGAGGTTAATCCTGCAAACATTAATAAAACAATTAAACTATATTTTATTGAATTTGTTTTCATAATAAATTATTAATTAAGTTAATAAGAGTATTTTTTTCGGAGTTTTACCACATTCAAGCCCGAATGCTTTGTAAATCTCTATCATTAAAGAGATTACGCGTGGTTAAAATTTAGCTAAATATGTCATAAACCACAATAAAGATTATATAAATTTAGTGATAAATCCAATTAAATAATCAATAACCGATTGAAAAAAAAGATCTATTGAAAAACAATTCTTAGCTTCATTTATTAAAGATTTCTTTAGAATCCTTAAAACACTTAAATTCAAGCATATATTCATTAGGATCCTTCACATAGAAAGATGAGTGTTCTCCCGGCTGTCCTTTTAAAAAAGTAGCCTTATTTACCAATTTCAGTTTTTGAGCTTTCAGCCTCGTATAGACCTCTTCCCAGTTTTTCTTTTCCATAATAATCCCAAAATGGAAGGATGGCAAGATTTTACCCTCAAAAACATAATTTGGATTATTAAAATCGAATTTTCCGGCCTTAGTGAATGTAAGTTGATGTCCAAAAAGATTTACATCTACCCAATTATCATTAAAGCGTCCTAAGGTTCCTCCAATAACATATTTATAAAAGTTTTTGGTTGCCTTTACATCGTTACATGGTAACGATATGTGAAATGATGTACTCATATACAAGATTTTAAATTAGTTGTAAACTTTCTATTCTGTAAATTAAAAAATCGTCATCATCATCATCAAAAATTTCGACAAATGAAATCTCGAAGGGTTTTCCAACGAGAGCTGTATCATTTTTTAGATCATATTGGTGCAGCACTTTTGGACGTACTTCCTCAAAGATCATTTCCAATCCGGAATCAAACAAGAAGGTATAATAACCATCTTCATATCTTTTAAAAACAGCCTTTTCCATCTTGATAAAATTTAATCCATATCCTCGTCTTCGTCCGTTTCAACTTCATCAAAGTCGACATCTCCCGAATCAGGATCAGGAATGTCATCATCTTCAACATCATCCTCATCATGATCCTCCATTGCCTGCACTAATCGTTTACCTACTTTTACTAAATAAATAGTATCATCCGTCCTTACTTCTACGGCTTCAACTATTTCATTATTGGCATTCCTAAAGGAAATGATATCTGAATCATCGTATCCATCAGGGAATTTTTCTACCAGAAGATCCAATATATCTTCGTTTAATTTTTGAAAATCTACAATTTTACGTATCATTATTAAGTTGGTTACATGTCTAATAAATAAGCGAATATCAATGGTGCAACTATGGTTGCATCACTTTCAATTATAAATTTAGGAGTATCTATATCCAGTTTACCCCAGGTAATTTTTTCGTTTGGAACTGCTCCCGAATAGGATCCATAACTGGTTGTTGAATCACTTATCTGGCAAAAATAACTCCAGAAAGGAGTGTCAGTTCGTTCCATATCCTGATAAAGCATTGGTACGACACAAATTGGAAAATCTCCGGCTATACCTCCTCCAATTTGGAAAAATCCAATACCATTTTTGGAATTATCGGTGTACCAATCGGCCAAAAAGGTCATATATTCTATACCTGATTTCATAGTACTTGCCTTTAATTCTCCTTTAAGTACATAGCTGGCAAAAATATTACCCATAGTACTGTCCTCCCATCCAGGGACTATGATAGGCAAATTCTTTTCTGCTGCAGCGTACATCCAGGAATCTTTTAGATCTATTTCATAATGTTCTTCCAGTACACCGGACAAAAGCATTTTATACATAAATTCATGCGGAAAGTAACGCTCACCATTAGCTTCAGCATCTTTCCATATTTTATGAATATGTTTTTGTAGTCTTCTAAACGCTTCTTCTTCCGGAATACAAGTATCAGTCACACGGTTCAATCCTTTTTCCAATAGATCCCATTCATCTTTTGGTGTCAGATCCCGATAATTCGGCACTCTTTTATAATGCGAATGTGCCACTAAATTCATGATATCCTCTTCAAGATTAGCACCAGTACAGGAAATGATCTGAACCTTATCCTGTCGGATAATTTCGGCAAATATCTTACCCAATTCTGCTGTACTCATCGCGCCGGCCAAGGACACTAGCATTTTTGCTCCGGAATTTAATTGTGCTTCATAGCCCTTTGCTGCATCAACCAAAGCTGCCGCATTAAAATGCAAGTAGTATTTCTCAATAAAATTTGAGATAGCACCTTTAGTAGTCCTCATCCTCGTCGAATTTAGTCGGATTTACCTTTTGCTTTGAACTGTCATAAGTATTATCAAATTCATCATCTATTTTCTCATCTAAGAATTTATAGCTTAGCATTTTATAATATAATTTGGCTGCAACGAAATCAGATGCTTTTGCTTTTGAATTCGGACACAATTCCACAATATCAAAACCTACCACATTTTTTTCTGTGAACACTTGTTTTAAAAATTCCAAGGTCTCAAACCACAATAGTCCGCCGGGTTCAGGCGTGCCTGTTGATGGCATAATAGAGGGATCTAATGCATCCAGATCGAATGTAATAAACACATTGTCGGTCATTTGGTCAATTGCAGAGTCCATCCAGGTATCGTCCAATGCCATTTCATGTGCAAAATAGGTCTTTTCCTCCTCCATAATGGTTTTTTCAATCAAATCCATGGATCTAATACCAACCTGAATCAAATTAGTATTTTGACTTGCTTCGTAAACTGCACAGGCATGATTGAATTTGGATCCATCATATTCTTTTCTAAGATCGGCATGCGCATCAATATGCAATACAGTAAGACTGTTAAAATGTTCATTAAAAGCACGTATTGTCCCAATAGAAATTGAATGCTCACCTCCAAAAATAGTTACAAATTTGTTCTTTTTAATATACTCTTTTGTAGCCTTATGCACAGCGCTTACCATAGCATCAGGAGACGTATTCTCTGTAACAGGTTCTGCTAAAAATACACCCTGTTTATATACTTCGGTATCTGTTTCAATATCATAAAGTTCCATATTTTCAGAAGCATTTAAGAATGCTTCAGGACCTTTATCTGCTCCTTTCTGCCATGTGCTTGTTCCATCATAAGGAACTGGAATTAGTACAATTTTTGCGTTTTCTAATCTGGCAAATTCTTCTGGAATACCAGCATACGTTTTGGTTTTCATTATAATTAATTTAAAGACTGATTTTATTTATTTCCGATTCACGGCTTGATAATTTATTAATTTTTGTTGATCTATGTTCATCAACTTGATTGTAACCCAATATTTTAAGAAAATCTTCACTAGTTTGTTGCTCCCTAAATACTCTTGATCACAATATTACCTTCTTCATCCTTATCGATTAAAATATGTTTTGGTGCGGGAATTAGGCAGTGTTGTAAGCCTCCATAGCCACCAATGGATTCCTGATAGGCACCAGTATTAAAAAAGCCAATATATAGAGGTTTATCTTTATTATATTTAGGCAAATAAATGGCATTCATATGTTGCTCACTATTGTAATAATCATCACTATCACAAGTTAATCCACCCAGCAAAACACGCTCATAAGTTTCATGCCAGCGATTTATTGGGAGCATAATAAAACGTTTGTTTATGGCCCATGAATCTGGTAAAGTTGTTATGAACGAGGAATTTATCATATTCCATTTCTCTCTGTCGTTTTGTTGTTTTTGATATAAAACTTCATAAATAGCACCTCCGCTTTCTCCAACAGTAAAGCTGCCAAATTCAGTAAAAATATTTGGCACATCAACTCCTTCTTCTTCACAAACCTCTTTAATTTGATTAACTATTTCATCGACCAAATACTGATAATCAAATTCAAAGGCTAAAGAATTTTTTATTGGAAATCCTCCTCCAATATTTAAACTATCCAGTTCGGGACATATTTTTTTAAGGTTGGTATAAACCTTTAAACATTTAGTTAGCTCGTTCCAATAATAGGCATTATCCCTAATACCCGTATTAATAAAGAAATGGAGCATTTTTAACTTAACTTTCTTATTATTCTGGATCTGGTCCTTATAAAACGGAACAATATTTTTATAGCCAATGCCCAATCTGGAAGTGTAAAATTCAAATTTTGGTTCTTCTTCTGAAGCAATTCGAATACCAATATTAAATTTTTTACTGGTCTCATTTGACAACAGGCTCAATTCTTCATAGTTATCTATTATAGGGATGCAGTTCTTATGCCCACTATTTATCAAATTAGCTATATTGGAAATGTATTTCGCACGTTTAAATCCGTTGCAAAGAACATAAGTATTGTTATTGATCTTTCCTTCTTTTTTTAATGTCTCCACAATATTAATATCAAAAGCAGAAGATGTTTCGATGTGTATATCGTTTTTAAACGCTTCATCAAAAACATGCTTAAAATGAGAACTTTTCGTACAATAGCTATACAAATACTTCCCTTGGTAATTGTGTTTTTTAAAGGCATTATGGAACCATTTTTTTGCCCTGTTGATGTTATTGGAAATCTGAGGTAAATAAGTAAATTTTAGAGGTGCTCCATATTCCTCAATAAGTTTCATCAGATCAATATCATGAAAGTGCAAACTCTTGTTTTCGAGCTTAAATTCCTCTTGTGGGAAATAAAATGTCTGATTTATTAGATCTATATATTTAGTATTCATTATTATATAATTGAGATTAATTTTTGGAAAAACAAAAAAACTTTTGTTTTAAAACTCTAACAATAAATACTTTTCAAATTTGGATTTGACTTTGAGTTGTGGGTATAAAACCATTGTTATGCTGGCTGGCATAAATTGTGAGAACGGAAGTTAGCTCTAAAATTCGGTTACTTAATCTATAAGTTGCTTTTGAATTTGACTCCCTAATTTTCAAAAGCCCGAACATAAAAACAGGTTTCAATTTGTTTAGCTATATTCAATACAAATGAAATACAAAAAATTTAATTTCAAGGATTTTTTTTTAAAATTTTTAGTAAAATAACGGGTTACAACATTTTTAAGGTGTTGATTTCCTGCTCAGTTAAGTGTTTCCAGTGCCCACGAGGAATATCTTTTTTAGTAAGATGACCAATTGCAACACAGTCTAAACTAATAATATCGTAATTAAAATGATTAAATATTGTACGAATAATAGTATTCCCGGTATTTTTGATCTTAAGCCCAATTTCTTTTTTAGACTTACCATCAATAAAGCTAATTTCCTCTACTGCAATTAGTTTGCCATCTATTTTAAAGCCTTCACTAATTTTTTTTAGGTCTTCAGATTTTAGATTCTTATCCAACTCTAGATGAAATAAACGCGCTACCCCTTTGTTAGAATTAGTGAATTTAGCAACTATAATTTCATCATTAGTAAATAACAACAACCCTTTAGAGTTTCTACCTAGACGACCAATAGGGCTTATTTTTGAATTCGTTGCGTTAGCCACCAGATCCATCACTGTTCTTCCCTTTCCTTCACTTGTAGTTGTAGCAAAACCTTTAGGTTTATTAAGTAACAAATAAACCTTGTTTTCCGGAATGACCCTTGATCCGTCAAATCGTACATCATCATCTAATTTAACTTTAAAACCCATTTCTGTAACTACTTTGCCATTTACAGTCACAGCCCCAATACTTATATGCATATCAGCCTCACGCCGGGAGCAGACCCCAGAGTTTGCTATAAACTTATTTAATCTTATTTCGCCTGAAGAAGATCTTGTTTGAGGCGCTGTTTTTTTGACTGGAGCTTTCTCTTTTGAAAATCGTTTTTTACTGTCTTTTCTTGCTTTAAAAGGTTCTTTCTTTCCCTTATCCCCTCGCATTTTACTCATGACTAAATTTTTTGCAAAGATAGATTTAAATAATTCTATTTAATAATAAATCAACATCAATTAAAGGAATACAAAATACTCCTGCTAATATTATAATTTTCAGGATATTATGTAAGAATAAAAATTGTGATTTGGAGCTTGATCTCCACAGTAAAACAATAAATGTAAACAACAGCATAATACTCAAATAGAAAAAATAATTCATCTTACCTATTGGAAAGTAGTTCATTAAAAAATATGTTGGAATAAGGGTCAACACAACTAAGATCGTGAGCATTATTTTTGAAGCCTTCACACCATAGACCACAGGCACTGTCTGATAATTGAGAGCTAAATCTCCTTTGATATTTTCCAGATCCTTTGTCAACTCCCTCATAGAAATGATTAAAAATAAAAAGATAGCATGCACAAAAATTACGACTTCAAAATTCTTGTAATACAAGAAAATGGCAAAGAATGGTGTAATTGCAAGAATGGCAGAGGTTAAATTACCTATTATAGGCAGTTTTTTAAGTTTATGAGAATAAAGCCATATACCAAAAATATAAAGTGAAAAGAAAACAACAGCCCTAAAAGAAACATAGCTAGCCAATATAGCCGCCATAAAGTTAAGAATGAAATAGAAGGTCAATTTTGTATTCTGACTAACAAGCCCATCCAACATAGTTTTATTTGGCCGATTGATCAGATCTTTTTCTGAATCATAAAAGCTGTTAATAATATAACCTCCCGCTATTGTTGTGGATGAGGCTAATACTAAAAAAAATAAATTAAGATCAAAAACTACTTCTCCCAATGGCCTATCATGAGCCATTATATATATGGATGCCAAATATTGCGCTATAACAACTATTAGGATATTATAACCTCTAACAACAGAAAACATGCTAAAGAATTTTATCAGCATGTCTTTTTGGTTACGAGATAACATCAAAAGTTTAAAAAAGATTATTAGCCATTTAGAATGACTTGAAATTAAAAGCTGTAAACGACTTCTAATTTGTGATTTTCAAGAGATTGTTTTGCTTTTTCCAGATCTTCAGTAAATCCAAGAATATAGCCTCCTCCACCTGATCCACATAGTTTTAAATAATAGGCATTAGACTCAATTCCTTTTTTCCATAGTTCATGAAATTGTTGAGGAATCATAGGTTTAAAATGATTTAGAACTACTTTAGACAGGCTTTTCGTATTCTTGAATAAAGACTTAATATCTCCTTTCAAAAAGTCCTCAACGCAGGCATCAGTGTGTTTTATAAACTGATCCTTTATCATTTTACGGAAACCTTCCTGCTTCATATTTTCCATGAAGATTCTAACCATTGGTGCTGTTTCACCTGTAATCCCACTATCCAATAAAAAGACAGCTCCCTTACCATTGGTGCTTTGAGTTGGAATTCCGGTTGCTTCAATATTATCCTTGGAATTGATAAGAATAGGTAAACTTAAATAACTGTTTAACGGATCTAATCCTGAAGACTTTCCATGAAAAAAGGATTCCATTTCTGAAAAAACAGACTTCAATTTTAGCAATTTATCTCGAGTTAAATTTTCTAAAACGGTTATCTTATTTTGTGCATATTTGTCATAAATAGCCGCTACCAAAGCTCCGCTGCTTCCAACACCATACCCCTGAGGAATTGATGAGTCAAAATACATTCCTGATTCAACATCTTCGATTAATTTCTCAAAATCAAAAGTTACCAGCCCAGTATCCAGAGTTTTTAAATATGCTACAAATGTTTTTAACTTGGCATTGGACCTCTTTGCCTGTTCGGTAGGATTCTTATCCTTTTTTAGAGCACCATTAAAAAAGTTATACGGAATTGATAAACCCTTAGAATCTTTGATAATTCCATACTCACCAAAGAGTAAGATTTTTGAGTAAAATAAAGGTCCTTTCATAAATAAGTCAACAGGTTATTATATATGCTTAAAATGGAATTGATCAAATATACACTTTTAAATTAAATATATTTTGCGCCAAAACCAATTTTGTCGCAAATATAATGACCGTTTTGACAATATGCAACTAACTCATTCTTAATGAATTCATAAATTTTATCGGATTCCTTTTCTGGATACAAAACATGAACATTGGCTCCGGCATCCAAAGTAAAACCAATATTTAATCCGGTTTTTTCCCTGAATTTCCAAATTCTGTTTATGATTTCCAAGGTATTAGGTTTCATAAGTATATAATAAGGCAGACTTGTCATCATCATGGCATGAAGTGTTAATGCTTCGCTTTCCATTATTTCAATAAATGCTTTAAGATCTCCATTTTTTAAAATTGGGATTAATTTAATAAGATTACTATTAGCCTGGTCAAATCGTTGAGAAGCGAAAGGATGTCCGTGCATTAAGTTATGTCCTATTGAACTGCTCACCTGCTTTTCACCCTTATCAACTAACAGAATAGTATCCTGATAATTTTTAAAGTTTTCATGAACCTGTAAAGGGTATTTAACTCCATACAAATCAGAACTTCCCTCTATTTCTTTGTGCTTTCCCCAAACAACAAGATCCCCTTCAACACTTCGGCAAGCGCTTCCAGAACCCAACCGGGCCAAAAAAGAGGCTTTTTTAATAAAGTAATCCTGTGACATTTCTGGATTTAATTGTTTTTCAATACTCATAAGGCATAATGCCAAAGCACTCATCCCACTCGCAGAAGATGCAATTCCGGAACTATGAGGAAAGGAATTTGACGTTTCTATTATAAAATGATAGTTCTTTAAAAAAGGCAAATATGTCTCTATCCTATTAAAAAATGTATTGATTTTTGGCTTAAACTCATCCTTTTGTTTTCCGTCAAAAAACAAATCAAAAGAAAATGCGCCATTTTTTTTAGTTTTTTGTGAAAAAGAGAGAGTTGTTGTCGTTTTGCAAACATCCAGAGTAAAACTTATTGATGGATTCTCAGGAATTTGATTTTCTTTTTTTCCCCAATATTTAATCAAAGCAATATTACTAGGAGATTCCCAGGTAAACTTTCCTAGTTCGACGTTTTGACTATATTGAGTTGATAAAAATTGGGATTCTTTCATCTTAGACTATTAATTTACAAAGATAACTTTTTAGTTTGCGTTTTAAAATGTTGATGTTTTAATTAAATTATTACCTTAGTATTCCAACCAAACGTGCTACAATTGAAAAAAATACCTAAAATTTTAATCGCTGTCGCTGTATGCCTGGGAATTGGATTCTTTTCTGGTTTTGCAACTCAAAGCTCCATAGACACCTGGTATGTGACCTTGAATAAGCCAGTTTTTAATCCACCTGGCTGGATTTTTGCTCCTGTCTGGACACTGTTGTATATTTTAATGGGAATTGCGGCGGGAATTGTTTGGTCTAAAGGCTTTTACCATAAATGGGTCAAGACTGCCATGTATCATTTTATATTTCAGCTTTTGTTTAATGGCTTATGGAGTATTGTCTTTTTTGGTTTTAGAAGTCCGGGATTTGCGCTTATTGTGATTTTAATTTTATTGGTGCTGATTATTTTAACCTACAAATGGTTTAAGGTCGTCAGCAATATTGCCGCATATTTACTAATCCCTTATTTAATATGGGTCTCATTTGCAACTTTACTCAATTTCTCGATTTGGCAACTTAATTAGACAATTCGATCAACTTCGATAATGTTCTAAAATTCCTTGACGTAGAAGATACTCCCAGTTTTTTTTCGAATAAATTATTATTGAATTTAACATTTCCATATCCTAAAGAACTATAAAAATAAATACAGGAATTGGTTATAAGAAATTCTTCATTAGGGTATGATATTTTATTCATTAATTCAATTGATTCTGAATTAGGGGATTTATTGAATAAAGTAAAATAACTGCCCTCCTTTTTTTCTCCTATAAAAGGACATTGGTTTAAAATTGATTTTATTTCTGAAGGTGTTTTAACTAAAACTGTTACATCATACCCAAAATCACTTAATATTTGATCCTTAATTTTACACTCCATTTTTGTTGTATTCACTTCATCGGTATGAAACATTACATTCCCACTTTGTATAAATGTCCTAACATTTTTAAAATCTAATTTTTCGAATAACATCCTCAAATCGGTCATTAATATCTTTTTATGGCCTCCAACATTAATCCCTCTTAAAAGTGCTATAAATGAATTCATCGAGTAAATAAATTTTAATTTAATTCTGTGCTATAGAACTAGCAGCAATATAGGCTCCTGTCCAGGCATTTTGAAAATTAAAGCCTCCTGTTACTGCATCAATGTTTAATATTTCACCTGCAAAATATAAGTTTTTATGCAGTCTGCTTTCAAATGTTTTAAAATTGATCTCTTTTAGATCAACTCCTCCGGCTGTTACAAATTCTTCCTTGAACGTGCTTTTCCCACCGACTTGAAAAGTGGCTTTTGTTAACTGTTTTGCTAATTCTTCTAACTGATTCTTATTAACATCGGCCCATCGGGTTCCTTCATTTATTTTTGATGCCAGTACAAGTTCATGCCATAAGCGCTTTGGCAAAGTAAATTGTGGCGAATTATATTGTCGTTCTTTTTGCAAAATCATGTTTAGAATCTTTTAAGACTTGCAAAACCTCATCATGAGGAAGGGACACAAAATTCACGGCTATTTTAAATATATATTTTAATCTAGCCAACTCCACAGCCCCAAAGGCAGATAGTTTTAAAATTGCCGGCGCACTCATTCCCCAATGAGTAATAAGTAAAGGACCTTGCGATTCCAATTGGCTACCCAAAACCTTAACTGTAACATTGTTTACTACCACTCCTGGAATATTTTTAATTCTTTCATCGTTGATATTAAAAGTAAATAATGATGGTACAGGTTTAACAATGGTATGTCCTAATTCCTTTAAAATATTCCAAACTTTTAAATTGCTTCCGGTTGCTACCAAAAGATTCCTAGAGGAAAATCGTTCATCGGCAGTTTCTACCAGCCAATTATTTTCTTTTTTAGAAATGTGTTTTACTGATCTATTTTTGAATACTTCAATCTTGTGTTTATTAACTTCCTTAAAAAAACAATCAATTATTGTTTGAGATGAATCAGTTTTTGGAAACATCCTGCCATCTTCTTCAATTTTTAGTTGTACTCCTCTTTTTTCAAACCAATCAATGGTATCTCCTGTCATAAATTTATGGAAAGGACCTATTAATTCTTTTTCTCCCCTAGGATAATTTAGAACTAATTCTTTCGGATCAAATTCAGCGTGAGTAATATTACAACGACCCCCTCCGGAAACTTTTACTTTAGTGAGCACTTGACTTCCTCGTTCTAAAATAGTTACTTTTAATTCAGGGTTTTGTTCAGCAATATTTATTGCAGCAAAAAATCCTGCTGCTCCACCGCCAATTATAATAACATCGTATTGCATCATTTTTTTAGATTCCTGATTTAGCAAGAATGACAATTAATTGAACCCTCAAAGTGCATTTTGAGGAATATTAAAAATTACTGTGTAAATTTATGGCTTATTTAATATATGTAAGCTTTGAGAAAAATAATTTGGTTTATCGTTGTGATTTTTTTTAGTTGTAATTCAAAAGATTTAAAGATCGTTGCTGATTTGCCTTATACGCTAAGGGAAGTATCAGGTGCCCAAAATGTGCTAGGGTCGGATCTTATATGGATGGTAAACGACGCCGGTAATTCCTCATTGGTTTATGGAACAAATTTGAATGGTGAGATTGTAACATCCATCAAGGTAAATGCGGAAAACCATGACTGGGAAGATCTTACAACTGATAATGAAGGCAACCTTTATATTGGAGATTTTGGGAATAATAAAAATAAAAGAAGGGATCTGGTCATTTTAAAAATTAAAAAGAAAGATCTTGAAAGTAAGATACCTGTCAATTCGGAAAAAATCTATTTTAATTATCCTGAACAAAAAGCATTTCCACCTAAAAATAAAGAATTCTACTTTGACTGCGAGGCTTTTTTTTATATGAACGATAATCTTTATTTATTCACAAAAAGTAGAGTTGATGAACATCACGGTAAGACAACATTATATAAATTGCCGGCCAAACCAGGAAAATATGAGGCGCAAAAAATAGGTGCTTATCAATCATATTGCGATAAATTAACATGCTGGACCACGTCTGCTGATATAAGTCCGGACAAATCCAAAATGGTTCTGTTGACCCCAACAGCTCTTTTACTATTTACAGATTTTAAAGATGACGATTTTTTTAATGGAAAAGTAAAGGAATATAAATTTGATTTTATTACCCAAAAAGAAAGTGTATTTTTTAAAGATAACCAAACCCTTTATCTGGCCGATGAATATACTTTTGGGTTAGGCGGAAATCTTTATGAATTCAAATTACATTAATTAATTTTTGATAGATATATTTCAAAACTTATACCTATATCCTATAAGAAAGGACTTTTCACTTTTAGAAAAAGTTAATTCCATATGTTCTTTTTGATAAGGTGTAGTAAACAAATAAGCACTTCCAACTCCTATTACTGCTCCGGATAAAATATCTACAAAATCATGTTTATTGGCATTCAACCTAGTAATGCCGCAATAACTCGCTAAGGCATAAGCGGGAATACCAAATTTCCAACCATATCGCTTTTGCAAAAATGCGGCACTTTGGAAGGTTGTAGATGTGTGACCGGAAGGAAAGGAGTTATTGTTTGACATATCAGGGCGTTCCTTTTTTATTATTAATTTTAAACTGACAGTAGTAATTCCATTCAATGCAAAACCTTTTAAAAATTGCCAAGACCCATCTTTATCTCCGTTAATCAAAGTAGTGCCTAAAGCAGCCACTGGCATTGCATATAATAAAACATCTCCAGAGGTTTTTGCCGCTTCACTTTGAGAAAATATTCCAAAATAATTTAATAGTAAGATGCACAGTACTATTTTTTTTAACATTTTTATTTCAATTTCTAATTAATTAAAACCCGAAGCCCAATTTAAAAGCTAAGAGTAAGCCATCATCACTATTAAAAGCCGATAAATTTAATGTTATCATATCTGCTGCATTGGCAAATACACCTCCACCTACGGAAGTATTCCATCTATCGGAATCTTCACCGTCAAACCAAACTCGACCATAATCCGCTCCACCATAAAGACCGATATTTAACGGTAATAATCCTGTTTTTATCTTTCGTAAATTTAAACGTAAATCTGTACTTTGCACAAAAGCACTCTTGCCTGTAAATCGTTCATTTCGATATCCTCTCAAACCATTATTCGCACCAATATTTGCTGCTTGATAAAACTCAAAACCGTCACCCAAATTAAATTGAGCTTTAAGTTTTGTTGCCAAAACCAGTTGCCCGTTTGGTATTAATTTATAGTTAAAAGCTAGTTCCGGAATTATATATCCAAAACCTTTAGAAGTGTCAACATTATTTTTGTAACCCGTTTCCAAAGCTACCAGCATCCCTAAGGTTGGAAAAGCTTCATTATCATAATTAGAATAATGATACTTAGCACTTATACCATAGAAATCATTACCAACTTCAATATCTTCTCCAATGATTTGATTAATAAAGCGACCTTCCGTTTCTTCAACTTCATAAGACTCATATGCAACTCCCATTTCAAAACTAGCACCCATTCGTCCTTTCCAAATTAAAGAAGGTGAAAATGTAAGGGTCCTTAATTTTACACGATTATAATCTAAATCCACATCTATTCCATCTCTCTCATCTGCTTCCGGATTAGGTGTTTCGTTGCCATAGCCAAAAAAATTCTTAGCAAAATTGGGGCTTGTAAAATGCACTTTCACACCTAAATTCATGTGGCCAATAACATTCGCAAATTCACCATTATAACTTAGATCATAACCTTGTGTCGCAAAATAGTAAGATGCCCCAAAAGAATGTTGAGAGGTAAACGGATTGCGTTCGAAACCATAACTGGTGAGTGTATTTAAAAACCCTATTTTAAGTCCATCATCTGGATTAGCACCAATGGACGGAAGTAATTGATTAGAGCTGTTTTTTAATTTTTTGTAATCATAAACATTCGTTTCATAATCGTCGGTTAATTTTATGTCTCCTTTAGTAGTTACAAACGTATTTTCCTTTGATTTATAATCATAAATTTTAAGACTCCTGCCATTCAATATGTTATATGAGTCATTATTCTGACCACCAATTAATCTAACTTTAATAAGATTCTTACCATATCCGGAAACTCTATAAACGTCTTTATCATCCAACCCATAAATCCAGATTTCTTTGGTGTCATTGCATGTATATATTCTTTCAAGGAATACGTCCGCTTTCTTTCCCTTCTTAATGCGAAAAGCAGTTACTTTGGTTTCTCCTAACGGCAAACGTTCAATTTCAAACCAATCGTCCTTATCCGTCCCTTTTATAACCCCGAATTTGTTAATATGCTTATAATAAGCTTCCGATATCTTTTGAAGATTCCTTCTTCTTCCCTGGAGTTTCCTTTTGATGTCTTGAATGGTTTCGTCATTGACTTCGTTAGGAAAATAACTAAAAGCCTCATCAATAACATCGTCAGTTAAATTTTCTACTATTTTCTTAACTTGAGCATTCCACACATCTCTTCCAGATTCATTAATTAATGCCATATCCAGTGGATAAGGTTCAAGGTTGAACCATTTAACACTTTTTAAATCTTCATCATAACTTTGCATCAAGCGTAACGCAGGCACTACTTTAGTAGCAAAACTTAATAAAGCCCCATCTGCCATTTTTGAAAACGCCTGATCCCTATCTCTTGGTATTGGCCTGTAAATTGTTTTATCTTTCTCCTTAAATCTTGCCCAGCGCCATTGATCTTCATGCCTGTCCCAATCACCGATGAGCATATCAAATAAACGCGCTCTTATATAAGCCGCTTCATCTAAAATATGATCCTCATTTTTATGTAATTTCTTCAATAAATCATCTGTACTTAAAATTTTATTGGAGAATCCAAAACTGGCTTTATCTCCATGTCCATCTGAAGTGTGTTCTTCAATCATATATAACTCATCACCAAATTCATCATTGAATTCACCAATGGCATTTTGCTTTGGAACATAATACAAAACAGGATTTGTATGGTAAACTCCAACAGCATTTGATAAAGTAGCAATGGTAAACGGTGCATAGGGATGTGATCCTGTAAAAACATCTAGCAGCAAGTCTTCTGTATATGTATCATTAAACTGCCCTTCAATATATTGGTCTTTAAAAGCTACTGCTTGTAAATACTGAACTGCATTTTTTCGAAGAGCTCTCATAACATACTCTTTTCCCTCTTTATCTTTTAATCTTAAGGATTTAGATTGATGTCCCCCTCCTTTTCTAATGGGAATTAAACCTCCAAATAATGTATCTAAATTTACAGTTGGTACATTTATCTTTGTTCCATAATACCTGCGATAACGTTCTCCCCACAGTGATCTATAAAATTTTCCTTTTGTCACCTCTTGATCGCTATAAATGGATGCCGTTTTAACACCAGGAAAGTTAGAATTATTTAATTGATAAGATCTTCTTATGATCTGATTTTAGGACTTGAGTTTGAAACACAACATCATTTTTTTCCGCAGAATAAAACCTCACATTTGAGGATCCGTCTTTAAAAATATCCAGTCTTGCATAACCTGATGTTCCATAAGAAAACTGGCCATTACCAACATTTCGAGTCGCGTTAACCTTAGAGCCTGAACCACTTACGATTTGAGGTAAATTATCCTGAACGATATATTGCAAATTATGATCGTGTCCAGATCACAAAAATGGTCTTATCATTTTCTTGAGAAAGGGTTATGATCCGTTTTCTAAACTCATTATATAATTTGTTTTGTACAGTCTACGGTAGTCACTCCTCCCGTTTTTCGAATAATATTTTTTAATGTGCCTAATACCGGTAAGGGTGACATGTGACTCCCGAATGAATATTGTCCTCCGTGAGATCCATTTGTGAACATAGGGTGATGTATAGCAATAAGGGTGGTTTTTCCTCTTGCTTTTTTTATCTTCCCCTCTAGTTCATCAAAAAATTTAGTTCTTGTTTTAATTTCACAATCATCGTTTATGGTAGGATGATCATCCCAATTAGCTAAGTACCATACAGAATCTACAATAATTAATACAATATCATCATTAATATTAACCCTTTCGATCGGACAACCATTTTCCGGTAAAAAGGAGTTTTTACCAAGCAAATCTTCTATATAATTCTCCTGTCTTTTCAGTCCTTTTACACCATCATTGTACCAATCATGATTTCCCGGAATAAAAATAGTTCTCCCTTCAAAATTTGATACTGTTTCAGCTTGAATATTTAGCTGATGTTCTGCAAATTCCCTACCATCATCTCCTTTTTTTGGAAGACCATTCGGATAAATATTATCACCTAAAAAAATGGCGGTACTATTTTTTGAAGCCTTATCCAATTCATTTTTAAATGCTTTAAGTAGCCTCTGAAGCAGTACCTAAAGGTGAATTTCCTGCATCACCTATTAAGTAGAAGGAATGTAGAACTTCCTTTTCCGGAAAATCGATCTTCCAATTAGAGTCCTTATATTGAGGCTTATAAGTTGCACATGCATTAAAAATGAGCATAGATATAATTACAAATAGAACTTTAATTTGACTTTTCATAGGAGGTAATTGTTCCTTTGTGACGGTTTATGATTTCTTATAACTCATTTTGCAAGTTTCACAGGTATATGTATCCTTATTTAAGGTGATTTTGTCAAGTTTAACAACCACATCTTTTATGAAGGAATTATAGACTTCTGATTCTGGAAGAGTATCTTTAGATTTATTAATTTTATAGAAATTCGTTATCCCATTCTTGTTTTCCCCAACAATTTGGACACACTCCTTCAGGAGCTAAACCCGGTTCCTTTTTATTTAATTTTTTTTTAAAGTATGCTTTAACATTTTCTACTGTACTCATTGCTTATATTTATATTAAGGTTGTATCAAAAATAACTTCGCTAGCAATTGTTTTATGCACGGGACATTTAGAAGCAATTTCTTTTAGACGTTGTTTCTGTTTTTCATTCAAATCACCAACAAACTTTAATTTCTTACTAATATAGTCTAAGTATTTAGGTTTTTCAACCTCAATATTTAAATCATCACTATGTTTTCTGGAATGTGAAACGTAAACAAATATTTCACGTAAGTCCCAATTTTTTCGACGAGCATAGAGTTTAAGAGTCATTGCCGTGCAAGCTACCAACCCAGCATTTAAATAGTCATATGGTGAAGGTCCAAAATCATCTCCACCAATTGATGCTGGTTCGTCAGCTATCATAGAATGTTTAGGCGTTTGAATTGAGGTTGTAAAATTATCTTCAATTAGGTTTAAATGACCTACAAGCTGTTCACCTTTGGTTTCCAACATCATATTTTCTTGCTGAGGGAAATAACGCTGAACCGAAGTACCAATAACGTTACCAACATAAATACTGTCCTTTGGATTTGAAAGTAAATGGTCCGCATCATCTAAGGTTATAAAGCTTTTAGGATGATGTGCATGATGATATAACTTTTCTGCATTGTTTACCTAACTATTTTATATAGAAGGAAATGCGTCATTAGTAATGGTTTTCGCAACTCTTTTACAACTGCAGGCAAGTCGGTTTTATCAAAATCAGCCAGAAATTGAGGATTAATTTTAAATGGTCTCCCTCCAATATTAATTTCAGCCTCTCCTTCTTCATCAATCTCATCAATTCCATGTGAAAACAAATTTTTTACATGACTTACAGTTGCTGGTGCTCCAATAGTAGCTATAGCTTCAACATTGTCCAATTTTGATGCTGCAACAATAACGGCAGCTCCTCCAAGAGAGTGTCCAATTAACAGAGAAGGTTCTTCATAGTTGGCGTTCATATTTAATTACTTACTGAAATTAGATCATCGACATTTGCCGAAAAATGACTTTCCGCAAACTCGCCTTCACTTCTTCCTAAACCTGTAAAATCAAAT
>CAVRNW010000041.1:0-14032 GCA_963722665.1 uncultured Flavobacteriaceae bacterium | reverse complement strand
AGAAGCCAATTTTATTGTTGGAACTCAATATGATTATGAAGGTTCAGTAATATTAGATTATGCAGCTACTGGTGGAGAATTAGAATTAACTTATACAACTGATATCAACGAATTGGAGCCAAATGCTTCTAGAAAAGGAGGAGCTAGATTAGGTAAATTCAGTTTCAGACAAGGACAGCAGGATAATATGGATAATGATTATCCAATTATAAGATTAGGTGACATGTACTTAATTCGCGCAGAGGCTGATGCCAGAGCTGCAGGAAACTGGAGTCTTGCATTAACGATGTTAATACCATTAGAGCAAGAGCAGGTGTTCCTGCTTTAACATCAGTTACTGCTGATACATTTTTAGCAGAACGTGGTCGTGAAATGTTCATGGAAGTAACACGTCGTCAGGATTTAATTCGTTTTGGTAAATTAACGATGCGTGGTGGGAAAAACCAGCTTCTCAGCCATTTAGAAATGTATTCCCAATTCCTCAGGTTAAAATTGATGCTAGTGGTGGAACTTTAACACAGAATCCTGGTTATTAATTAAACATAAAATTATAATTGTTATATAAACGGGTTATCATTATATTTGATAACCCGTTTTTGCATTCATATGTTTCACAATAAATTGAGGTTATCCATTTACGTTTCAATTATTCTTTTTTCTTTTTCCTGTTCAAAACCAATTAAGGAATCAAGCACACTTTTTCAATTAAAAAATAATACGAATATAAATTTTGAAAATACATTAGTTGAAACAGAAACTCTGAACCCTTACACTTATAAGAATTTTTATAATGGAGGAGGCGTTGCTTTGGGAGATATTAATAATGATGGATTATTGGATGTCTATTTTACAGGAAACCTTGTCGAAAATCAATTATATTTAAATAAAGGTAATTGGGAGTTTGATAATATAACAGAAAAAGCAGGAATTGCGTGTGAAAACGTTTGGTCTTCCGGTGTAACCTTTGTAGATATAAATCACGATGGTCTTTTAGATATATATGTATGCAAAGCAGGACCACCAAGCAATGATATTAACAGACACAACTCACTTTTTATAAATAATGGTGATCTGACCTTCACCGAACAAGCAAAAGAATATGGATTAGATATCAAAGGATTGTCTGTTCAGGCTAATTTTTTTGATTATGATAAAGATGGTGATTTGGACTGCTATTTACTAAGTAATTCAATAAGAGCGGTTGGTAACTATGATTTTATAAAAAACCAAAGAGATACACCAACAAACTCAGGTAACAAGTTTTTAAGAAATGATAATGATCATTTTGTAGATATAACTCAAGAAGCTAATATCTATTCAAGTGCTATTGGTTTTGGCCTAGGTATTACTGTAAGCGATTATAACAATGATACATGGCCTGATATATTTCATATCCAATGATTTTTTTGAAAGAGATTATCTTTATATAAATCAACAAAACGGAACCTTCAAAGAAGATTTAGCAAACCAGTTTGAATCGATTTCAATGGGATCCATGGGTGCAGATGCCGCAGATTTGAATAACGATTCCAAGACTGATATCATGGTTACTGAAATGCTGCCAAAAACCCTCGAACGACAACGAACCAAAACACTTTTTGAATCGTGGAATAAATACGACATGCAAGTTAAAAATGGCTATCACTACCAATTTTCAAGAAACGCATTACATAGAAATATGGGAAGTAATACATTTTTAGAGATCAGCCGTTTTTCTAATGTTTCAGCATCCGAATGGAGCTGGGCTTCATTATTGTTCGATGCCGATAACGATGGACTTAAAGATATTTTTATAAGTAATGGTATTGCGAAGGATTTGTTGGACAGAGATTATTTAGTCTATATGGCAAATGAAGATCAGATAAAGGATATGATAAATACTGACAAACAGGTTATGAATAAATTGATAAATCTGATGCCTTCACAGCCCGTACCTAATGTTGCATATAAAAACTTAGGTGATTTTCAGTTTTCAGATAAATCAGAAGAGTGGGGATTAGCACAGCCAAGTTTTAGCAATGGCAGTGCATATGGCGATTTAGATAATGATGGTGATTTAGATTTAGTGGTAAATAACGTAAATATGCCTGCCTTCATATATGAAAATAAAACAGATACAACTCAGTTTAAAAGTATCACTATTAAATTAAAAGGAGTAGATAAAAACACTCAGGGTATAGGTTCAAAGGCAGAAATATTTTACAATAAAAACCAGTACAGCCTGTTAGAAAATTATCCTTCCAGAGGATTTGAGAGTTCTGTTTCCAGTAATTTGCTTTTCGGAGTTAATAATGCTCAAGTAATAGATAGTTTAATAATTTCCTGGCCAAATAATTCAATATCAAAGTATAAAAATTTAAAAACAAATAAGACCTATACTTTCGATCAGCCGCAAGATGGAAAATCTCAAAGCCCGGTAGGCATGGAATCAAAGAGTAAAGATCCACTAAAACCAATAACTGATTTATTTAGTTTTATACATAAAGAGAATAATTCTGTCGATTTTAACAGGGAACAGTTATTACCGGAAATGTATAATAATGAAGGGCCAAATATTGCAAGTGCCGATATAAATAATGATGGTAATCCTGATTTTTATGTTGGTGCTGCGAAAGGACAAGCTGGAAAACTTTATGTTTCTCAAAAAGATAATTCTTATAAAGAGATAACTAAAACCATTTCAATTAAATTCAAAATCGGAAGATACAGATGCTGTTTTTTTTGACAGTGATAATGATGGTGATTTGGATCTTTACGTGTCTAGTGGAGGGAAATCATTTTCAAAATTTGATTTTTCATTAAATGACAGATTATATATTAATGATGGAAATACAAATTTCATTTTAAAGGCTGATGCTTTAAAATTTAATTCTCCAATAAGCACATCAACGGTATCACCATACGATTATGATCAAGATGGAGATATGGATATTTTTATAGGTGAGCGATTTAAGGTCGAAACATATGGTATCCCATCAAGTGGTTATATATTAGAGAACAGAGGAAATAACCAATTCGAAATAGCAAATCAAAAAGCATTGGAAGATATAGGGCTCATAACAGATTCTTCCTGGGAAGATTTAAACAATGATGGTATTAAAGACCTCATAGTCGCCGGAGAGTGGATGCCTGTTTCAATATTTATAAATAATAATGGTGTATTGGTTAATAAAACGAGTGAATTTGGATTAGCAAATACTTCAGGCTTCTGGAAAACCATAAAAACTATTGACATTGACGCAGATGGTGATATCGATATTATTGCCGGCAATAAAGGAACAAATTCATTTTTTGAAGAAGGCCTGAGAATGTACGTGTCTGATTTTGATAACAATGGCACAATAGAGCAAATTGTTTGTCATAAAA
This sequence comes from uncultured Flavobacteriaceae bacterium, assembly GCA_963722665.1. Lineage (GTDB taxonomy): Bacteria > Bacteroidota > Bacteroidia > Flavobacteriales > Flavobacteriaceae > Site-B1. The sequence continues at coordinate 10,666 of CAVRNW010000041.1, read as the reverse complement.
AAGGCGAAAGTTTTTACCCTATTGTAGATAGGGATGAACTAATTTCTCAAATTGCAAGCTTGAAACAAAAGCTGTTATTTTATAAAGATTATGCAAATGCCAATATGCAAAATATATTTAGTAATGAGCAGTTAGAAAAAGCAATTATTGTTGATATTAATACTGTAAATACGACACTTTTTATAAATAATAATAATAAATTTGACACCCAATCATTACCCAATGAAATCCAATATTCTAATGTCGAGGCAATTGATGTTTTAGACATAAATCAGGATGGTTATCTTGACCTTTTGTTTGGCGGGAATCAATATTTAATAAAACCCCAATTTGGCAGGCAGGATGCCTCCCAAGGTTGGTTAGTCTATGGAGACAAAGAAAATACTTTTAATAGAGTTGTCTCATTAAGGATCAAGGGACAAATACGAGATTTTAATGTTAGCAAGATCAATGACATTATATATCTGTTAACTTCTATAAACAATGATAGTTTAAAATTTTATGAGATCAAGTAGTTTTAATAAGTCAATCTTTCTTTTAGTAATTTTTATAGTTTTTTCTTGTCAATCAGATTACACTAAGCTCGTGAAGAAAGAGTTGGCAAGTGGTAAGAAAAACGATAGTATTTTTTATAATCTGAAATTTGGACAAACTAAAAAAGAGTTTTTCGAAATCTGTTGGGATCTTAACAACGAAGGAATTGCAACTCATGGCCCAAACAACAATTATGTTCAGACCATTCTTTATCCTCAAGATTCCACAAAAACCACAGAGCAAATACAAATGTTGTTTTATGCTAAGTTTAATCCTGAAAATATTATAACAGCAATGGATATTAAGTTTTCTTACCTGGGTTGGTTGCCCTGGAGTGAACAATTTGGGGCAGACAACCTATTACCAACAGTGCAGGACACTTTAATGAAATGGTATCCGGGAAATCCCTTTATAAAGGTGAAAAAGGATATTCTGGTTAAAGTTGATGGAAACAGACAAATTCAATTAAAAAAAGAATCAGATAAAGACGTATCTGCATTAATAGAAGATCTAGACTATAAGTATAAAAACTTGAATAAGTAATTCAAAAATCATGAAACATTTCTTCCTCATTTGTTTATTTGTTTTTTTAAGTTCATGTGGTAAAAAAGAACAAAATATACAGGATACAAAACCACAATTTGAATTATTACCTTCAGAAATAACAGGCATTGATTTTAGTAACGATCTGGTTTCAACAGATGAATTCAACGTTTATAAGTATCGTAATTTTTATAATGGTGGTGGTGTAGCAATAGGAGATATAAATAATGACGGATTAGTAGATATTTATCTGACATCAAACTTAAACCAAAACAAACTTTTTTTAAACAAAGGTGATTTTAAGTTTGAAGATATTACTGAAAAAGCTAAAGTTGGAGGGAATAAAGCGTGGTCTACCGGAGTGTCCATGGTCGATATAAATGCAGATGGTTTATTAGACATATATGTCTGTAATTCCGGTGATGTAAAAGGAGATAATAAGCAAAATGAATTCTTTATTAATAACGGTGACTTGACCTTTACAGAAAAAGCGGAGGAATTAGGATTGGATGATAAAGGTTTTTCAACGCATGCTTCGTTTTTTGATTATGATAAAGATGGAGACTTAGACGTATATCTTCTTAACAATTCCTATCAAGCCATTGGCAGTTTCAATTTAACCAAAAATGAACGGCCAAAACGAGATATCTTAGGAGGGGATAAGTTTTTTGAAAACAAAGAGGGGAAATTCGTAAATGTTAGCGAAAAAGCAGGAATCTATGGTAGTGTTATTGGCTTTGGGCTGGGAGTTACTGTTGGAGATATGAACAATGATGGCTGGGATGATATTTATGTGTCTAATGACTTTTTTGAAAGAGATTACCTGTATATAAATCAAAAGGACGGAACGTTTAATGAATGTCTAACCTCATCACTTAATTCTATTAGTGGGGCTTCAATGGGCGCAGATGCCGCTGATGTGAATAATGATGGTTACAATGATATTTTTGTAACGGAAATGCTGCCAAGTGACTATGAAAGACTTAAAACAGTTACCACCTTTGAAGATTGGAATAAGTATCAGTACAATGTAAAAAATGACTACTATCATCAGTTCACCAGAAACATGCTTCAGCTAAATAACAGCAATTTAACTTTTAGTGAAGTTGGACGTTTTAGTGGTGTTGAAGCTTCCGATTGGAGTTGGGGAGCATTATTTTTTGACATGAATAACGATGGCTTAAAAGATTTATTTATCGCAAATGGCATTTTCCAAGATCTGACCGATCAGGATTACCTTCAGTATGTCTCAAATGAAGAAATTATTCAATCCATTACAAAAAATAATCAGGTAGATTTTAAAAAACTTATCGATATTATTCCTTCAAATAAAGTTGCAAATCATGCATATATAAATAAAGGAGATCTAAAATTTGAACGTCAAAAAAATGGATTGGAGACAGAAAGTTTTTCAAACGGATCTGCTTATGGGGATCTGGATAATGACGGCGATATGGATCTGGTAGTAAATAATGTTAATATGCCGCTATTTGTTTATAAAAACAATTTAGACCCTAAAGATAGCTATTATCTAAAAGTTATTTTAAAAGGTGAAGGACTTAACAGGGATGGCATTGGAGCAAAATTAGAACTGAAGAATAAATCAAACTCATTCTTTTTAGAACAGCAACCGGTTAGAGGCTTTCAATCATCTATGGATAACAGGCCTAATTTTGGTTTTAAAGACAAAGACAGCCTATCGCTATTCGTTAATTGGCCTTCCGGAAAAGTTACCCAATTATCCAATGTAGAAGCCAATAAAATAATAACACTAGAAGAAAAGGATGCTGTAATACCGGCAAAACAACCTATTACTAAAAAAAGTGATAAAACCCTTTTTGTAAAAGAAGAAGGTGTTATCGATTTCATTCATAAAGAAAACAATTATGTCGATTTTAATTTCGACCGTTTATTGCCATTTATGAGAAGTGCCGAAGGACCAAAAATGTCAATTGCCGATGTTAATAATGATGGGCAGGACGATATTTTTATAGGTGGCTCAAAAGGCAGTTCGTCTAAATTGTTCCTTCAAAAGAATAATAAATTTATTCAGGGCAATAATTCAGTTTTTGAAAAAAATAAAGCATCTGAAGATGCTGAAAGTGTGTTTTTTGATGCTGATGGAGATGGAGATCTGGATCTTTATGTCTGTAGTGGTGGTGTTGAGCACTCAAAATTCAGTGCCAATTATCTCGACAGGTTATACATTAATGACGGCAAAGGAAATTATACTCTGTCCGATCAAAAATTGCCGACAATAACTAAATTTCATAGTAGTAGTGCTGTTGTAGTGGCTGATATTGATAATGACAGTGATTTAGACCTGTTTGTTGGCGAAAGGACCATACCAAATGCATATGGATCACCCGGTTCGGGATTTATACTAATTAATGATGGCAAAGGACAATTTAGCGATGAGTCCCTTAAATTGGCTCCCGGATTTAAAGATTTAGGAATGATAACCGACGCAGTATTTATTGATATCAATAATGATAATTATAAAGATCTGGTAGTAGTTGGAGAATTTATGGGTATTAAGGTATTTGAAAATAATAATGGCCAATTTATTGAATCTAAAAACAATCAATTATCCAACTTAAAAGGCTGGTGGAATACCATTGAACAAAGTGACCTGGATAATGATGGTGATATGGATCTTATTGTTGGAAATCACGGTTTAAACAGCAGATTTAAGGCTAGTGTTGACAATCCTATAAAACTATTTGTAAATGATTACGATGGTAACAGTTATTTAGACCCAATACTCACATTTACTGCTGAAAACGGCAAACTATATCCTTATGCTTTAAGGCATAACTTGATTGAACAATTAAAGTATTTAAGCAAAATATTTCCGGATTATAAGTCTTTTAAAAATGCTACAATTGAAGATATATTTACAAAAGAACAATTAGATAGCAGTATCGTTCTGGAGGTTAACACTCTAAGTTCTTTAATGCTTATTAATAATGGCGATTTTACTTTCACTGTAAAAGAATTGCCTTTTGAAACTCAATTCTCTCCTATATATGCTATTGCTACTGCAGATTTTGATAAAGATGGAGATCAAGACATTTTACTGGGAGGAAACTTAAATGGAGTAAAACCTGAATTTGGCAGATATGATGCATCCTTTGGTAATTATTTAGAGAATTTAGGCAATGCAAATTTCAAATATCATAAAACAGGGGAAGGCTTAAAAGTTAATGGCCAAATTAGAAGTATTGGTGTTCTGAACCAGAATATTTTTATAGCAAAAAACAACGACTCATTAGAGGTTTACAAATATTAATATGTATAAAAAAATAGCTTTTATTTTTCTTTTAATTTTAAGTTGTTCTAAAAAACAAGACTTAAAGATTGATGCTGATTCTGCTCCATTTAACAATATTGATGCTTCGGTTTCCGGCATTGATTTTTCCAACGATTTGAACCCGGATGGAAATTTAAACATCATTGAGTATTTATACTATTACAATGGTGGCGGTGTTGCACTGGGAGACATAAATAATGATGGATTAGATGACGTATTTTTTACAGCAAATCAAAAGCCGGATAAATTATATCTTAATTTGGGTGATTTAAAATTTAAAGATATCTCCCTTAGTAGCGGAATAAGTCAGGATAGTACTTGGTCTACAGGAGTTACCATGACTGATATAAATAGTGATGGTTTACTAGATATCTACATATGTAAAGTTGGAAATTATAAAGGCTTAAAAGGAAAAAACGAACTGTATATCAATAAAGGGGATAATACATTTACCGAACAAGCCGAAGAATATGGATTGGATTTTAAAGGATTTTCCACTCAGGCTTCGTTTTTTGATTATGACAATGATGGTGATATGGATATGTATTTAATGAATCATTCAGTGCATTCACCATATTCATATGGCAATATAGCTCTAAGGAACAAATCAGATGCATTGTCTGGAGATATTTTATTTGAAAACATAACTGAAAACGGTCAAATTAAATTTGTAGATGTTACTAAAAAATCAGGCATTTATAATAGTTCATTGGGTTATGGGCTGGCTTTAGCAACATCAGATGTAAACAATGATGGGTTTATAGATATTTATGTTGGAAATGATTTTCATGAAAATGATTATTTATATATCAATAATGGAGATAAAACCTTTAAAGAGTCAAGTTTAGAATATTTTAATCATACCTCAAGATTTACAATGGGAGTTGATATCGCTGATATTAATAATGATGGAAATCCAGATATTATAAGTGTTGATATGATGCCTTATAAATCAGATATATTTTTAAAATCTGGTGGAGAAGATACTGATAAGGTCAATCAAATAAAAGAATCCTTTGGTTACCAGCAACAATATGCCAGAAATCACATGCAAATAAACAATGGTGGCCTTTTTACTGACGTGTCTTTACTGGCAGAAACATATGCTACAGATTGGAGCTGGTCTCCATTGGTAATGGATTTTAATAATGATGGTTTAAACGATCTTTATATCACAAATGGCATTTATAAAAGACCCAATGATCTGGATTATATCAACTACCTGAGTAATCTGGATTTCGCAAAATATGCTGAGACCTCTCAGGACACATTAGAGCAAAAGTTAATAAATACTATGCCAATGTTAAACATACCTAATGTGCTATTTCAAAATGATGGCGACTTAACTTTTGAAAAAATACGTGCGGACAAAAAAAACACAAGTTCCTTTTCTAATGGAGCAGCCTATTCTGATCTTGACCTGGATGGCGATATAGATATTGTAGTCAATAATATAAATGAAAAAGCGACGCTTTTAGAAAACAGAACCAATGAAAATAGCACCAACAAATTCATAACCATCAACCTTTTAGAATCTAACAATAATTTAAACACCAATGGCTCAAAAGTGTATTTGTATGCTAATGGAAAGATGTTCTTTAAGGAACAAAGTACTGTAAAAGGTTACTTATCAAGTTCCACCCGACAAGTACATTTTGGTCTGAATAATATTGAAAAGATAGACTCTTTGAAAGTCATTTGGATGGATGGCAGTCAAACTTTAAAAACCGATTTAAAAATCAATTCTATTGTAACTGTTTTAAAAGAAAACACTTCAAAACACGAGTATATATCTCTACCAAAGGAGGAATTAATCTCTTTTGATTATGTACACAAGGAAAATATATTTTTAGATTATGAAAGAGACCCGTTAATGCCAGAAAAGCTTTCAATAGAAGGGCCATCTGTTGTTAATGCAGATTTTAATTCAGATGGACTAAATGATTTGTTTATTGGAGGAGCTAGGAATCAAGCACCTGTATTGTACTTGCAAAACACGGATGGTCAATATAAAATTAAAAACATTCCTTCTTTTTTAGAAGATGCTATTTACGAGGACGTAGACGCCGTTGCATTTGATATTGACGCTGATGGGGACTTAGACATTTATGCTTTAAGTGGAGGAAATGATTTTGAGGAAGGCAATCCCATACTTGAAGACAGGGTGTATATCAATGACGGAAAAGGCAATTTTACCAAACTTAATTCAAAACTCCTGGCAACAAACGGAGCTTCAGTCTCAAGTTTTGATTTTGATAAAGATGGATTAGAAGATCTATTTATTGGGAATCGTTCAATTCCCGGAGCCTATGGCTTATCCCCTTTTAGTTTTATTCTAAAAAATAAAGGAGAAAATAAGTTTGAAGTAGTTGAAAAAAAACGATTTGGATTGATTACCGATAGTCAATGGATAGATATTGACAATGATGGATCTGTGGAATTGATCCTGGCCGGAGACTGGTTGCCAATAACTATTTTATCATATAATGAAAATGGAGAATTTGAGAACAAAACACAGCAATTTGGTTTAGATAAAACCAATGGTATGTGGAATGTAATCAGCATTTCTGATGTCAATAATGATGGACTTTTAGATATCATAGCAGGAAATACAGGGCTAAATTTCAAATGGAAAGCATCGGTTGAAAAACCAGTGAAATTGTATTTAGATGATTTCGATAAGAACAAAAGCCTGGATCAAATAATATTCTATGATTATTTTGGAAATTATGTGCCATTTGCCACAAAAGATAAACTAGTTCAACACATGCCATTTTTAAAAAAGAAATTTTTGAACTATAACTCATTTTCAGAAGTAGAAACAATTTTTGATCTTACTCAAAAAAAAGAAGCTGATATTTTAGAAACTAAGTATATTTACGAATTGCGTTCAATGATATATTTTAATAAAGGAAATAGTTTTGAAGGTCAGCCTTTACCAAAACAGGCACAATTAAGTACCATTGAAGATGTGTTTTTTGAAAATAACAAAATACTTTTTACAGGAAATTATTATGGTTTTATAACCGAATTAGGTGAAAGTTCATCAAATTCCGGAGGTGTTATCAACTTATCTGAAAATGGCGACTTCAATCAAGTTGAAACCTTAAATTTACCTAAGGATTTCAGTGGACGCAAAATTGTTAGATTAAATAAGGACGATTTTTTAATTTTAGCAAACAATGGTAAATCGCATATCAAAAAATTACCAGATTTATGACAATGAAATCTTTAAAAACTAAGATCTATTATATTCTTACAATATCTCTGTTGGCAAGTTGTGGTAAACCTGCCAAACCTATTGTAGTATCCCCGGAAGTATTCCATAATTCGGTGGACAATGTTACGGAAATCATGATTCATGATATATTTTCTCCACCAGTAGCAAGCAGAGTCTATGTATATCCCAATATTGCCGCTTATGAGATTTTAGCACAAAAAAGTTCAAAATATCAATCGCTTTATGGGAAATTAAATGACTTTGAACCTCTCCCTAAACCAGATGAAAACCAAAATATTAATTTGGAGCTATCGGCCATTATTGCTCATATGGAAATTAGTAAGAAACTAATTTTTTCTGAGGATCGCATAGCTACTTTACAAGACAGTTTATACACGATTTGGGAATCTACTAATGAAGAAGAATTTAATGAATCTAAATCCTATGCATTTAAAGTTATAGATCACGTTAAAGAATGGATGGACAAGGATAATTATAATCAAACCAGAACAATGTCTAAATTCACCGTAGATACCGATGATTCATCAAGATGGCAACCTACACCACCAATGTATATGGATGGTATTGAGCCACATTGGAATAGAATTAGACCATTTCTATTAGACTCTGCAGAACAGTTTGTTCCTAAAGAACATCCTGATTTCTCGTTAGAAAAAGATTCGGAATTCTATAAAGAACTACTGGAAGTTTATAATGTAAGTCAAGATATTACTAAGAAAGGAGATGATTCTGAAGAGATCGAAATAGCGCAGTTTTGGGATTGTAATCCTTATGTTTCTGTAACCAGAGGACATTTTATGTTTGCAACTAAAAAAATCTCTCCGGGTGCGCATTGGATAGGTATCACTAAAATTGCTTCTAAAAGCTCAAAAGCAAATGTTGAAGAAACAGTAAATGCCTACACAAAAACGTCGATTGCTATCGCAGATGCTTTTATCAGTTGTTGGGATGAAAAATATAGAAGTAATTTAATTAGACCCGAAACATTAATAAATCAAAATTTAGACCCGGATTGGTTACCAATTTTACAAACACCTCCATTCCCGGAATATACTAGTGGACATTCTGTTGTTTCCGGAGCTGCATCTGTTATATTAACCGAAATATTTGGTGATAATTTCTATTTTGAAGATGATACCGAAGTTCCTTTTGGTTTGCCTGTTAGAAACTTTAAATCTTTTTATGCTGCATCCAGCGAGGCTGCTATTAGTAGGTTATATGGTGGAATACATTACAGGGCAGCTATAGATAATGGATTAGATCAAGGTAAGCTGGTAGGTCATTTTGTAGCAAATAAATTAGGCCTTTGATATTTACTTGTAATCTGATTGGATTTTAATTTACTGAAATAGTCTTCTTTTGGAGATTTACCTTATTATTCCCCATATTTATTTACAGCTTGACAAGTTTAATAATTTACCTATATTTAGTTCCCAAACAGAATGAAGAATATCCTATGCCTGTGTTATGTGGTGATTTTCTCTAAATCCAAAGTTCTGGAAGTATAGAACTTGAATTGGTTACTAACATTTTACCAAAAAAAATAAAACTTTATGAAAAAACTGTTTTTATGCTTTTTAACTTTTACACTTTTGATGAGTTGTAATAATAAAAAAGAAATATCTGTTGACTCTCCAGATAACAATATCGTCGTAGAATTTGCATTGTCAGATTCTGGTCAACCTCTGTACCTCATCAAACACAAAAACAAAACAGTTATTGATACATCCTACATGAGTTTTGATTTTAAAGATCTGCCTTCTTTAAAAGATGATTTTAAAATTTTGAATGTATCAAAAGGAACTGCCGACGAAACCTGGGAGATGCCTTGGGGTGAACAGCTTGAAGTCAGGAATAACTATAATGAATTGACCATAAGTTTAGAAGAACGATCTGAGTCTAAAAGACTGCTAAATATACACTTTAAAGTATATAATGATGGTATAGGTTTTAGATATGAATTCCCTGAACAAGGCAATTTAAAAAACGTTTTAATTACCGATGAAAACACGCAATTCAATTTAACAGGAGATCATAAAGTGTGGTGGATACCCGGGGATTGGGATATTTATGAGCATTTATACAATGAAACAATGTTCTCAAAAATTGATGCACTTTCTAAACGTAATCACCCTAATTTAAGTGCTACATATATCCCTGAAAATGCGGTGAATACTCCCGTTACTATGAAAACTGATGATGGGTTATACTTAAGTTTTCACGAAGCAGATCTTACAAACTATGCAGGTATGACATTAAAAGTCGACAATGAAAACCTCAATTTGGTTAGTGAGTTAGTCGGGTCGGAAAGATTGGGTGGAAAGGCAAAATTGACCGTGCCTTTTAACACACCATGGAGAACCATTCAAATTGCCGAAAAAGCTGGAAACCTAATCGAGTCTAAACTCATCTTAAATCTTAATGAATCAAATGCCATTGGAGATGTTAGTTACTTTACACCTATGAAATACGTAGGTATTTGGTGGGAAATGCATATTGGAAAATCTACCTGGGATTTAGAAGGCAGTCAGGATATGAATACCTTTACATTAGGAAAAGCAGGGACATCCAGGCATGGAGCAACTACGGAAAATGCTAAAAAATATATTGATTTTGCTTCTGCAAAATGGTATTAAAGGATTATTAGTAGAAGGTTGGAATACAGGTTGGGATAAATGGATAAGTAATGACAGAGAAGGAGTTTTTGATTTTATGACACCTTATCCTGATTATGATTTTGATGAAGTGATGCGCTATGCTAATGAAAAAGGTGTAGAAGTTATCATGCATCATGAAACATCTGCAGCTCCACTAACCTATGAGAAGCAAATGGACGTTGCTTATGATTTTATGAAGAAGAATGGAATTAATTCAGTTAAAACAGGATATGTAGGTAAAATTATTCCGAAAGGAGAGTATCATCACGGACAATGGATGGTCAATCACTATCACAAGGTTCTGGAAGAAACTGCCAAAAAGAAAATTGCAGTCAATGCCCACGAGCCCATAAAAGATACAGGTAAACGCAGAACATA
>CAVRNW010000040.1:0-27860 GCA_963722665.1 uncultured Flavobacteriaceae bacterium | reverse complement strand
ATTACTTCGCATTGAGGAGGAATTAGGTAATATTGCCTATTATCCCGGAGAAAAAGCTTTTAAAATAAAGTAATCGATTTCTTTTCATTATAAAAAAAGCCATATTTTTTAATATGGTTTTTTTATTTTCCAATATCTCCTTTCTTTTTTGTAACAAATGTTGCATTTTAATAAATCCGTGATATTTATCATATTTTATCTGTTAATTTGGTGATAATTTTATAAGATGTCGCTAGACATATTTTAATAAATAATAGAATCAATATTATGATCACTTTAAAGGACAAGTTATACGAAAAAATTCTGGAACAAAGGCCAAGGACAGAGAAGCTTTTAACAGAGCATGGGGATAAGGTTATTGATAAGGTAACGGTATCTCAGGTTATAGGAGGTATGAGAGGTATTAAAAGTCTGGTTACAGACATTTCCTATTTGGATCCAAAAGAAGGTATCCGATACAGGGGATTTACTTTGCCTGAAGTTCTGGAAAAATTACCGAAACCAGATGGTGCTGAAATGCCTTATGTTGAAGGATTATATCATTTGTTATTGACAGGTGAAATGCCTAGTGCCAAGGAGGTAGAAGAGTTAATGACCAACTTCAGGAACAGGCAAATTGTCCCAAGATATGTTTGGGATGTTATTGACTCATTCCCTAGTGAAAGCCATCCAATGGCAATTCTCTCTGCTGCGGTTATGAGTTTGGAAAGAGAATCTCATTTTAATCTTATGTATAAAAAGGGATTGAATAAAATGGATTACTGGGATCCAACCTACGAAGATGCGACAAATCTGCTTGCAAAAATGCCTTTAATTGGCGCTTATATTTATAACAAATTGTATCATCCGGAAAAAGGGCATCGATATCCAGATCCTAATTTAGACCTTGGAGCGAACTTTGCTTATATGATGGGCAAGGGCAAACCCTATGATGATGTTTCACGTATGTATTTTATAATCCATGCCGATCATGAAAGCGGGAATGTAAGTGCTCATACAGGACATTTAGTAGCCAGTTCCTTGTCAGATGTTTATTATGCTACTTCGGCAATGATAAATGGCTTAGCAGGTCCTTTGCACGGTTTAGCTAATCAAGAAGTGCTTAGATGGTTACAGGGTTTAAGAGATCAAATGAAAGGTGAGATTCCGTCTGAAGAGGATATGAAGAAATATGTTTGGGATACTCTTAATAGTGGTCAGGTGATTCCGGGATACGGACATGCTGTTCTGCGTAAAACGGATCCTAGATATACTGTTCAAAGAGAGTTTTGTCTTAAACATATGAAAGATGATGAACTGTTTAAATATGTCGATGCATTATATAAAGTTGTCCCAGATATTTTACGGGAACAAGGGAAAGCAAAAAATCCTTGGCCAAATGTAGATGCCCAATCAGGTGTCTGTACAATGGCATTACGGAGTTACACAATATGATTTTTATACTGTTTTGTTTGCCATAGGTAGATCTATTGGTGTATTATCTAATATTATTTGGGACAGAGCCTTAGGTTATCCTCTTGAAAGACCTAAATCAATTACAACCAAGATGCTTGAAAAAATGGTCAAGGAGAAAAAAGAAACCGTTTCATCTAATTAAAAATAAATTTAAAAAAATAGTATGAAAAGCGATTACAATTTGTAATCGCTTTTTTGTTTGTTAATTTCCTGATAAATGTAAACCGTGATATAATATTTACTAATAAATTTGGTAAATTAGCCTTTCGCAAAACAAATTATAAACTTATGTCAGATAAAGCTACAATAGAAATTAAAGGTAAAAAGTTTGAATATCCGCTTCTCGTAGGAACAGAAAATGAAGTTGCCATAGACTTTAAAAAATTCAGGAGTGATACGGGAGGAGTAATAACCTTGGATCCCGGATTTAAAAATACTGGTTCATGTGAAAGTGCCATAACTTTTTTAGACGGAGAAAAAGGGATTTTAAGATATCGAGGATATTCTATTGAAGAATTGGCGGAGAAAGCAGATTTTTTAGAAGTTGCTTTTTTATTGATATTTGGTGAATTACCAACAAAGGAGCAATTAGATAAGTTTAAAAAAGATATTAAAGATCAATCCATAGTAGATGATGACATAAAAAAAATATTGGATGCCTTTCCAAAAACAGCACATCCAATGGGAGTTTTGTCTTCCTTAACAAGTGCATTAACTGCCTTTAATCCATCTGCTGTCGATGTTGATTCTGAAGAAGAAATGTATACTTCTATTGTAAGAATATTAGGTAGATTTCCTGTTTTAGTAGCTTGGACTATGCGTAAAAAACAAGGTTTACCATTAGATTATGGAGATAAAAATTTGGGTTATGTTGAAAACGTTTTAAAAATGATGTTTAAAAAACCTAATGAAGAGTATGTTCAAAACCAAATTATAGTTGATGCACTCGACAAATTATTAATTCTTCATGCTGATCACGAACAGAACTGTTCAACGTCTACAGTTAGAATGGTAGGTTCTTCTCATGCAGGATTATTCGCTTCATTATCTTCAGGAATATCAGCCCTTTGGGGACCACTTCATGGAGGCGCCAATCAAGCTGTTCTTGAAATGCTGGAAGCCATAAAAGCTGATGATGGAGATACTAAAAAATATATGGCGAAAGCTAAAGACAAAAACGATCCGTTCAGGTTAATGGGATTTGGGCATAGAGTCTATAAAAACTTTGATCCTAGAGCTAAGATCATAAAAAAATCTGCCGATGAAGTCCTTGATGACCTTGGAATTGATGATCCAATATTAGATATAGCTAAAGGTCTCGAAAAAGAAGCCTTAAAAGACAATTATTTTGTTAAGCGAAAATTATATCCTAATGTCGATTTCTACTCCGGTATTATTTATAGAGCAATGGGAATTCCGGTAGATATGTTTACAGTCATGTTCGCATTAGGCAGACTCCCTGGCTGGATTGCACAGTGGAAAGAAATGAGACTGCGTAAGGAACCAATTGGAAGGCCAAGACAATTATATATTGGTGAGAATTTAAGGAAGTTTAAAACGGTAAATAACAGATAGTGATATTGTTATAAAAATAAAAAGCTTCATAGAAATATGGAGCTTTTTCTAACTTTAGATGATGCTTAAACTTAACATAAAGAATGAAACCTCAAGACTTCGAGCCGTTGTATTGGGAATAGCTGAAAGTAGCGGGCCAATTCCAACACCTGAAGAGTGTTACGACCCCAAAAGTCGGGAACATGTTTTGGCTGGAACCTATCCAAAAGATGAGGACATGGTTAAGGAAATGGATGCCGTATGTAAAGTTTTTAAAAAATATGATGTCAAAGTATTTCGCCCTGAAAGTATTGAAAACTGTAACCAGATATTTGCTCGGGACATTGCACTTGTAATTGAAGATTTTATAATTGACTGTAATATATTGCCGGAACGTCAACGGGAAATAGAAGCCATCAGATATGTTATTAATCAAATTGATCCTGATAAAATTATAAGAATGCCTAAGGAAGCACATATTGAAGGCGGCGATGTAATTCCTCATAATGACTACATTTTTATAGGAACTTATTCAGGAGATGATTATTCAGATTATATAACGGCCAGAACAAATAGCTTAGCCGTGAAAACTATTAAAGAACACTTTCCTCACAAGAAAGTAAAGTCATTTGAGTTGCGAAAATCAAATACAGATCCAAGGAACAACGCACTTCATTTGGATTGTTGTTTTCAGCCGGTAGGAAATGGGAAGGCTATTTTGCATAAAAATGGGTTTTTAAATGATGAAGAATATAAATGGTTGGTCAATTATTTCGGAAGAGAAAACATTTTTGAGATAACAAAGGATGAAATGTATAACATGAAAAGCAATATTTTTTCAATCACTCCAAATGTTGTGATCTCTGAAATAAACTTCACAAGATTGAACGCTTGGTTTGAAAAGCAAGGGATTACTGTTGAAAGGGTTCCGTATGCCGAAATTGGAAAGCAAGGAGGTCTGTTACGCTGTTCTACGATGCCTTTAATAAGAGACTAAATAATTATGGAACAAACGACCAATACGATATTGATGATTCGTCCTGTAAGCTTCAGAATGAATGAACAAACAGCCGTGAATAATTATTTCCAGGAAGATCTGAATATAAAAAACAACGAAATAAATTCAAATGCACAAAGCGAGTTTGATGGTTTTGTTGAAAAATTAAGAGATGCAGGAGTTCATGTCATTGTCATACAAGATGATAAAATATTAGATACTCCCGATTCTATATTTCCGAATAACTGGGTTAGTTTTCATAGTAATGGAGATGTTGTCATTTATCCAATGTTCGCAGAAAACAGGAGGAAAGAACGAAGGGATGAAGTGTTTATTAAATTAGAAGAGGAAGGGTTTATAATAAAGAATATAATTGACTACACCAGTGCAGAAAATGAGGGTCTGTTTTTGGAGGCTACTGGAAGTTTAATTTTAGATAGAGTAAATAAAAAGGCATATTGTGCCCTTTCACCCAGAGCTGATGAGGAGTTAATAATAGAGTTTTGCGAAGATTTTGAATATACTCCAGTGATCTTTACTTCATATCACACATTTGATAATAAAAGATTACCAATTTACCATACTAATGTTATGATGTGTATTGGTAAAGATTTTGCTGTAATTTGTCTGGATAGCATTGATAATAAAAGGGAAAGGAAAAATGTAATTGATCACTTAAAAGAGGATGGTAAAGAAATAATAGCCATTAGTGAAGATCAGGTAAATAAATTTGCCGGAAATATGCTCGAATTAAAAGGCAGAAATGGTGAAAGACTTCTTATTATGAGTCAATCGGCATTCGATTCATTAACAAAAGCGCAAATTGAAAAACTTAATAATAATTGTAAGATAATAAGCAGTAGTTTAGAAACTATTGAAACCTGCGGTGGTGGAAGTGCAAGATGTATGATGGCTGAAGTTTTCTTGCCTAAAGGTTAATTTTATTAAAGTTCAGGATATTTTATCCTTGATAATTTTAGCTGTAATTAATCAGTTCTGCCACGGGGAAGTTCTACATAGAATTTACTACCCTTATTCAAGGAACTTTCCAGCCAAATTCTGCCGTGATTTAGCTCAACAAGATCCTTACAAATATTTAATCCTAAACCGGTTCCTTTTTCATTAGTGGTTCCAATAGTTGTAAATGAACTGTCTTTAAATAGTTTATCCTGATTTTCTTTAGAAATGCCAACACCAGTATCTTTGATATAAAATTGACATCTGCCATTAATAACCTGATTAGATAAGGTAATAATATCTCCTTCATTACAAAATTTCACAGCGTTGGTAAGTAAATTTTGAACTATGATTTCTACCATGCTTCTATCAGCATAAACTGTATCCGGGATGGTTTCATCAGTCAATACAATTTTCTTTTTTTCAACCTTTTGATCAACGAGCTTAATTTTGTCTTTGAACACTTCCTGAATATTAAAATATTCTGGTTTTGGCTCAAGGGATTCCATTTGTGATTTAGACCAATTCAATAAATTAAACAGAAGTAAAGATGCGTTATCGGCGTTTTCACTTAATTCGGGAATTAAGTCGTTGAATTCCTCTTTACTCAAACTACCTTCTTTAAGCAAGTCAATAAACGCTTTTATTGAGGAGATAGAATCTTTTAGATCATGGGATACAATTGAAAATAATTTGTCTTTTACCACATTAATTTCTTCCAGGTTCTTTGATTGAGATAAAATATCCTCGTTTTGTTTTTGGATTTGCTCATTTTTTTCTTCTAACTCTTTTGTATAGTTAATTCGGCTTCGTCGTTTAAGATATATTAAAAGTAAAAAAGTTGATACTATAGCAAAGGCACCAACAAGAATGTAAGAAATTAACTTAAGTTTTTTTATTCGGGCTAAATTTGCTTCGTCCTTAATCTTTTGTTCCTGCAGTAATTCTAAATTACTATTATCAGTGTTATAATCCGTTTCCGTCAAACCGGCATTGGTATATTCCCTTTTAAAGACTTTATCTTTAAGATTTTGATATTCGCGCTGCCACATAAAAGCGCTTTGAAAATTGCCCTTAGCTGAATCCAACTTCATATTCAACTCGTAATTTCGAAGCAATTCATTTTCATTGTTTAATTCCTTTGCGATCAATGTCGCTTCTATTAATTGCCTTTCAACCAGATCAAACCTCTTATTAACCAAATTTAGTTGTGCCAAACCGCTTAAAGACTGTAACAAGCCTTCTTTATTGTTGATCTTTCTGTTTAATCTTGCACCTGCAACCAGGAATTCTGCGGCCTTTAAATAGTTTTTCAAATTCAGATACTCTTGACCGATTTTAGGAAGTATTTCACCTCTTAAATCCAGGTTGTTATTTGCTGAGTCCAAAAGCGATAGAACTTTGTTGTAAAAAGTAATAGCTTTTTCATGATCGCTTTTAATCGAATAGAGGGTTGCAATATTTCTATAGGTTATAGATAAATTCAAGGTGTCTTTTAAACGTTCCCTTACATCTAATGCCTTAATGTTGTAATCCAGGGATTCTTCAATTCTATCTGATTCAAAATACGCTGTTGCCAAATTATTATAAGCGGTGCTTAAATTTTTGAAAAGATTATTTTCTTCAAATACAGCAATAGCCGTTAGGGATGCTTCGATACCTTTTTTGAAATTACCTCTATTAATTTCAATCATACCTATACCATTATTTACCATGGCTAATCCGAGGGTATCTTTTATTTTAGTAAAGATTTCTTTCGATCGGTTAAAGTTATCTATGGCATTATAATAATCATCCTTACTAGCAAAAATCATGGCCTTATAATATATGACTTGAGCAATTCCTTTGTCATACTTTATACTTTGAGCAAGACGTTCACTTTCATCAATAAACATAATTGCCTTTTTGTAATCCTTTTGATTGTATAGTATATCTATAAGTCTTACAGAAGTATTGACTTTGGCTGTATCCGGTTTTTGGAAGGCTAATTGAAGAGTAAGACTATCCTGCTCCTTGTTTTGTGCACTCACAAAAAGAAAAGAAAATAAAGTAAGAAAAGTAAAAAACTGTTTCCTCATTAAATTACAGTTTCAATTTCTTATTTCACAAAAAAATTACTCATAGAAACCTTTGTAAAAAAGATGATCTTAGTTAGAGTTTATTTAAGTAAAAAAAGTTAGTTTAAATTATATAGTTTAATTCTTAGTTTGATAATTAATAGCTTCCGTAAACAAAAATTAGAAAAAGAATTTTTATAAACTAATTAAAGCGTTTTATTGCTTAAAAATTAGTTGAAAGGATAGTTGAAAAAGGCCCAAAATATATGGATTCGATGAACGGTAAAAAAGAAGGAAAAACGACCAATTTTATCGATGAAATGCAATAAGCAAAATTCAATTATTTAATACACTGATAACAAGCTAATTAGTATTAAAAATTCAATCATTGAATTATAATAAAGATGGGATTAAATTCACTAATTTACTTTCCAATTACACATAATTTGAGTATCAATTAATCTTAAATTCTTAATAAAAGTCTATCTTTGAAACCTTAATAAGGTTTAAAAATGAGTCTCCAAGATATTTTATTTCCAGCAGTAAAAGAAGCTGTAAAAAACGTTTATGGTTCAGATATCGAGACTATTGAATTTCAATCTACACGTAAAGAATTTGAAGGAGATATTACAATTGTAATCTTCCCAATGCTTAGGACTATTAAAGGCAATCCGGTCCAAATTGGCGAGGCTATTGGAAATCATCTAGTTGAACAGGTTAAAGAGGTCAAGGCTTTTAATGTTGTAAAGGGGTTTTTAAATATTGAAATTGATGATTCTTATTATCTTTCTTTTTTTAATGAAATTTCAAATGATCTCAATTACGGATTGGTAATACCCAAAAAAGGTGAAAAAGCCATAATGGTTGAGTATTCATCTCCAAACACGAACAAGCCATTACATTTAGGACACATACGTAATAACTTGTTAGGATACAGTGTTGCTGAGATCTTGAAAGCCTCAGGGAAACCAGTTTATAAGACACAGATAATTAATGACAGAGGGATTCATATTTGCAAGAGCATGTTGGCTTGGAGCAGATATGGCAATGGAGAAACTCCTGAAAGCTCCGGATTAAAAGGCGATAAATTAGTAGGTAATTACTACGTAAAATTCGATCAGGAATATAAAAAGGAAATCAAAGCCTTAATCGCCGAGGGAAAGACCGAAGAAAAAGCCAAAAAACAAGCTCCAATTCTGTTAGAGGCTCAAGATATGTTGTTAAAATGGGAAGCAGGAGATGAGGATGTTGTTTCCCTTTGGAAAAAGATGAACAAATGGGTTTACGGAGGATTCGATGTGACCTATAAGAATCTGGGAGTGGACTTTGATTGTTTGTATTTCGAAAGTCAAACCTATTTATTGGGGAAGGAATTTGTTGCTCAAGGATTGGAAAAAGGCGTGTTCTTTAAAAAGGATGACGGTTCTGTTTGGTGTGATCTGACCGAAGATGGATTGGATGAAAAAATTGTCCTTAGGGCAGATGGAACCGCAGTGTACATGACACAAGATATTGGTACAGCTATTCAGCGTATTAAAGACTATCCAAATGTTGGAGGCATGGTATATACAGTTGGTAATGAGCAGGATTACCATTTTAAAGTTTTGTTCTTGATTCTTAAGAAATTAGGATTTGATTGGGCTGATGACCTCTATCATTTGAGTTATGGAATGGTAGATCTGCCAGGTGGAAAAATGAAGAGCCGTGAGGGAACTGTTGTAGATGCTGATGACCTGATAACCGAAATGACAACTACCGCTAAAGATATATCAGAAGAATTAGGCAAACTGGAAGCTTACACTGAAGAAGAGAAACAAGAACTCTATAAGATTATTGGATTAGGAGCCTTGAAATATTATATTTTAAAGGTGGACCCAAGAAAGCGGATACTGTTCGATCCTAAAGAATCCATAGATTTTCAAGGCAATACAGGACCATTTATTCAATATACCTATGCAAGAATTCAATCGATTTTACGTAAAGCTGAATTTAAGGCAAACAGCAGAATAGAAGAAATTAGTTTGCATGAAAAGGAAAAAGAATTGATAAAACAAATAGAGTTGTTCCCGGAAATTATCCAAAATGCCGCAAAAGAGCATAGTCCTGCCTTAATTGCCAATTATACTTATGATCTCGTAAAGGAATTTAACTCCTTTTATCAAAATGTATCTATTCTCGGTGCTAATACTCAAAAAGACAAAGAGTTTAGAGTTCAACTATCGGCAATGGTTGCTAACACCATTAAAAATGCATTTAGCTTATTAGGAATTCAGGTTCCTGAAAGGATGTGATTTTAGGCTTTCATTTAGTGCTTTGATATAGAATGGTTTAATACTTCGTTAAGCTCTGTACAAGTTTTCTTTATCAGTCATTAAACAAAATTAGCTGTTTTTTCTTACCAATTCAAGTAATTTTAGTGGCTAATTAATCTCTTTTATGTCGTCGTTCTCTACGTCCTTTTCCTTTTTATCTATCTGCTCAATAAGGTATTTAGGTAACTTATCCTTATTATAAAAAAGTATAGGAACCGGCAATACAGATGCCATCGCAATCATTAGTGCTAATGCAAGTAAGCGTAGTAATCGTTTTATCTTCATTGTATAATTGAAAATGTAACATCCATAATAAATGCGATGTCAAGTTAAAAATGTAATTAATTGAAATTGCCAGTAAATTGGCTTAAGGTTGGAGTAATTATCCTATGAAGATATTGTGATAATCGTCTTGGTTAAGACATCTTAATATTTCTTTACAACAGATTGTATCAAAGTGCTGTAAAGCTTTAATAATTGCTAGTTTTTAAATGTAAACTGGATGTTGTATTGTAGTTTCTTAGAAAAGACTGAAAGCTAAATTCATAACCATCAGTTATAAAACAACTTGATTTTTTTAAAGCAATAAAATAATAAACAGACGTTTTTGAAATTGGTTTTTTAACAACCAATTCCGCATGGTAATAAGTAAGAGGTACATTATTGTTAATGAATCCGGAAAAAGTAACTACACCTGCTATAATAGCAAGATTAATGATCCATTTATGTATTTTATTTAAAAACATATTAAACAAAGGTACGAATTTACAGAAACAGGGTTTTATTTTAAAAATCAAGCCTAAAGCTAACATTAGGAGTAATGCCCAGCGATTGGTTTTCAATTTGGTTTACTGTGTTCTCACTTATTGTATAATAAGTATTCAGGTTATTTTTTTTGTTCAACAGGTTCCAAACAGATAATCCTACTTTAGCTCTTGTATTTCTTCCCAGGTCAAAACTATATGTTGTTGAGAAATCGATTCTCAAATAATCATCAAGATTATCCTGGTTAGGTTCATTAAAATTTACTTCATCATCTACAATGGCATTCTGTTCATTAACAGATGTAAAAGGCTTCCCGGTTCGCCAATTAGCACCTAAAGCTAATTTTAGATCTCCAATATTATGCGTTCCGGCGAATGTTAATGCATGTCGCAGGTCAGTATTGTTTGGGAATGGATTACCACTGTTCAAAGAATCGAAAGTATAGTTGTTTTGACTATAGGAATAACTTAACCAGGTACTGGAATTTGAAAATTGTTTATTAATCAAAAAGTCAACACCTTTAATTTCATAACTGCCAATCGCATTTACGAACTGGAATTGGTTCTGAAAGCCCTGACTTCGTGCGGTAATTCCTTCAACTTGTTTAACATAGCCTTCTGCACTTATTAGTAAGCCGTTTTTTTTAAAATGTATGCCTGCTGATACTTGTTTACTTTTGATTATTGGTATGTCTTTATTATTTGCCAAGATCCATCTGCGTTTTTCTATGCCCAGAAAGTCCTTTTGCAGATCAATGATCTGTGACGTAGTCTGACTTTTAAATTCGCCCAATACCTCAAACTTAAAATAGTTGAAAAAGCGTTGGTTAAAACTTAGTCTTGGTTCAAATAATAATTCACCGAATTTCTCAAAATAAGAACTTCGTAAACCTGCTTTTATATGCGTGTTTAAATTATCAGATATAAATGTTATTTCACTAAAGGCCGAATGGCTTCTTATAACCTCTTTTATATAACTTCTGAATAATGGATTATTAACATCCTGTAAATTGGAAATCCCAACTTCCATAAACTGATATCCATTGCTCCAATTTAAATTATTTTGAATGTCGTAACTGCTAATAAGTTTAATTCCGGTATCTACAACTTCATTTTCTTGAATCAATCGTTGATCGTTTATGATATCGAAATTGGTCGCTTTCAGGTCATAATTGGAAGCATATATTTGTAGAGATGTAGAAAAAACATCACTCCAATGGCGTTGATATTCAATACCGGCTGCTAGATTACGTTGTGTGATTCCGCTGCTCAAAGCTTTATCAACATCATTAATTGTTGCTTCTTCAAGATAATCCAGGTTGTTATAAATATTTAAGAAACTAAGTCGTAATTTATCTTTGGCAGATAGATCATAAAGTAATTTAGTTCCGAGGTCATAAAAATAGAAAGCCTCATTTGTTGTTACCGTATTGTTTATTTCTGTTTGGTTATTTGTAACATCTGTATCCTGAAAAATACGATCAAAATATTGGTTATATGTTGGAGTTTCTATGAGATCGGTGATCGATCTTCTGGCTGAAACCTGAATTTCAAATTTATCTGATAAAGGAATTTTTGTAAAACCATCAACATGAGTGAGGTTAAAACCCAAACCTGAGTTTGATTCAGTATTAACAGCATTGTCCAATTGCATATTTATAACACTGGAAACACCATCGCCATATTTGGCACTTGTTCCGTTTTTTATGACTTCCACTTTATTTGTCAAATATGGATTAAAGGCCGAGATTAATCCAAAGAAATGACCTGACTGGTACATTTTTATACCATCCCAAAGTATCAGGTTCTGGTCATGCGTTCCACCTCTAACATTAAGATTAGATACCGTTTCGTCTATACTAGTCACACCTGGAAGTGATTGAATGGTTTGCAGGATGTCCGGTTCTATCAATCCGGGAAGAATACCAAATTCGTCAGGTTTTATTTTTATGGTACCACTATTATCAAGTGTGATTCCTTTGGTTAAATAATTAAATATTAATACCTCTTCCAGATATTCCAATTTAATTGGTCTTGTTCTACTTTTGCCTTTTCTAATGACAACCTGATCCTTACCAAGGAATTTAAAATTAAGTTTAGTGTTTTGGTTTAAATACTCTAAAGCTTCATTGATTGAAAGATCGGCTTTTGGCAGTCTTATTTTTAAGTTTTTAATTGTAGCATCGGCATAAGAAAATACAATGTTATATCTTATTTCCAGAGAGTCGATCACTTGTGATAAAGGTAATTTGTTATTTACATTTTGAGCTTTTAACGCAATTGTTGTAAATAAGACTAAAGAAGTAATTAGAATTTTGAACAAGTGTTTACTCACGCTCCAAAACTATAGTAGTATCATTTATTAATTGGTACTTCAGATTAAGAGGTAAAGTTACAGATTTTAAAGCAAGCTCCAAATCGTCATGTTTAAACGTTCCGGTGAATAATTGTGCTAGATCTATATTATTAGTTTCAATGGATATTCCGTATTGTCTTTCCAATTCATTTAGAATTTCCTTATACGGTAAACTTTTAAAATAACTTTCATTATTTATCCAGGATGGTTCAAGGCGTTCGTCTTTATCTTTTGCAAAGAGGTTTCCATCTATTATTAAAAAGCTAAAACCTGGTTTTAAGGTAACCGATCTTTCTTGATAGTTCACACCAACCGATCCCTCATAACATATAACTTCAAAATAATTTTCACGCTGTTTAACGTTAAATTGCGTGCCCAGTACAGTTACTGTTCCATCTTTTGTTACAACACTGAATTTAGATCCTTTAGCAACCTTAAAATAAGCCTCTCCCTGTAATTCAACTTCACGTACTTTATTCCATTTCTTCTTGTTGAAAGTTAAACTGGATTCAGTATTTAGTTGAACTTGAGATAGATCTGGTAGGTCAAAAGCTGCTTTTTCAGCTACCAATGTGCTAACGGTTGTATCTGTATTAGTGGTGAAGTAATAAACACCAACCGAAATCACCAATATGGCGGCCAAACGCAATAAAGGTTTTAACCAATTATTTTTACCTGGTTTTTGAGCCTTAATTTTTTGTAAAACAGAAGAAAGCTCCTTATTGCTGTCAAATTCGTCAGCCTTAAAGTGCTTAACACTATCAGATAATTTAACCAAGGCCTCGTAATCTTCAAGCTTCTTGAAAGCCTTAAGTTCATTGGCGTTTAGATCATTATCCAACCATTTCTTTATTAAATCTTCTTTTTTCATAATTCGTCTTACATCTATATAACAGTTAAGATTTAAAAACTCCTACTAAGATTTAAAAAATAAATCCCAAATCTCAAATTTGAAATCTCAAGCTTCCTACTTCTATCTTCCGGCTCCCAGCTTATAATCCATCAATTTCTTTTCTTAATTTTCTTAGTGCACTATAAATCCGTTTTTCAACGGCTTTTGTTCCAATTTCTAGAATTTCAGCAATCTCCTTATGTCTTTTCCCTTCAATTCTGTTCATTAAAAAGGCAACTCGTTCTGCTTCGGTTAAATTTGAGATAGCCAATTGTAACTTTTGCAAATACTCTTTTTCCTGCATTAAAAACTCAGGATCTTCATTGGTATGTTCTTTGGGTTTATGTTGTTGGAATTTGAGAACTACCTTCTGATGAGCCGCTTCATTTAGCATTAAATTATTGGCAACTGTATACAAATAGCTTTTAGCCTTATCGGGAGAAACCTTGCTACAATTCTGCCAGAGCTTAATAAATGCATCCTGTACTTTATCCTTCGGATTAAAATGATCTCCAAATTTATAGTATAAAAAGTTATTTAAATCTTTCGCGTATTTAATAAACAACTTACTAAAAAGGGTTTCATTACAAATATTATCATGCAGTTGTTTACTCATTAAATTGATTTAATTCGGTCTAAATTTAAAAAAAATCTTAGCCTTAAGGTAGGAATTTTTAAAAGTAAATTGTTTTAGTACTATATAGCATTGCTATGAAAAAGAAAAATATAATTTTGAACATATTAAAAAATGAACTTAATCATGAAAACAAATCTATTCAAAAGCCTCAGGAATTTCCTTTTTTTGCCTCTTTTTACTTTAATACTATTTACGTCTTGTCAGAATGAGGTATCTGATATTACTGAAACAAATTCAGAAGAAACATTTACTGCTCAAACCGTTTTAGCACAATCCATGTTACGAACCACAACGCATGATGGTTCATTTGATAATATAATAGATTCAGCAAACTGTATATCTGTTAATTTACCGGTAACTGTCATTGTTAATGGTATTACTATTACAATTGAATCTGTTGAGAATTATGATATTATTGAAGATATTTTTGATGAATTTGATGATGACGATAATAACCTGGAAATCGTATTTCCCATCACCATTGTTTTAAGTAATCACGAACAATTCGTAATTAATAATTACGATGAATTATATTCATTTGTTGAAGACTGTCTTGGTGAGAATGAAAATGACGATGATATAGAATGTATCGACTTTCAATATCCTATTGGTGTATCCATTTTTAATTCCAATTTTGATTTTATAGAAACTATTCAGATAAATAATGACGAAGAATTATATGATTTCATTGATGAACTAGAAGGAGGTGTATTCGCAAGTATAAACTTCCCAATAAATATGATTTTAGCTGACGGATCAACTATAGAAATAACCAGCAATAATGAACTACAAGCAGCTATTGAAGCAGCTGAAGATGCTTGTGATGAGGATGATGATAATGACTGGAATGATGATGACGATGATTGTTCTGAGGAGCATGTAGAAATGTATCTTAAAGAATGTATCTGGAATATAGTTTCTTACAATGGCGATGACACATTTGTTAATTATGATTTAGACTTTAACCCTAATTATGGCTTTACAGTCTCTCTTAATGGAAATGTTCTACATGATGGTTCATGGACCGTTGCCCAGGACAATGACGACTTATTTATAGAATTTGAAACCTCATGGCAAGACTTAAATGGTAACTGGCAGATTATTGACTGTGATGATGACAGATATAAATTAGAAATAGGAGATACCTATATAGTTATTGAACAGGAATGTGAAGATGAATTAGATTGTAGTGCTCAGGAAATAAGCCAAAATCTTAAGGAGTGTGTATGGTATTCTGGTACAGATCTATTAGGTACGAACTTAAATGGTCCTTATTTGTTCATAGAGGATGGAACTGTAAAAGTTACTGGTCCTAATGGAAATATATTAACAGGAACATGGGAAGTTGTATTGTCTGATGAAGGAACGTTCTTAGTGTTGAATATTCCGGAAGCATATGATGTACTTTCACTACAATGGGAAATTGTTGAATGTGACGATGATAGATTAGAAATGATAAATGGAGACAATTCATTAGTCTTGGAACAAGATTGCAGTGATCCTTTTGAATGTTACTCGAATACTGAATTCGTTATCTGTGATGACGATACAATTGATGGATTTGCAGCATTCGATTTAAACATGGCATATCCAAATTGCGTTGAAGATAATATAGAATATTCATTTTATGCTTCCATATCTGATGCTGAAGCACAAACAAATACATTAGAAACAAACTATACCAATACATCAAATCCACAAACTATTTATGCCAGAGTTCAATTAGCCGGAACCAATACTTTCGAAGTGTTTGAAGTAGAATTATATGTTGAAGATTGCAGTGAGGAAGGTTGTACAGAAGAGCAAGTTGATACTTATTTAATGGAGTGTCATTGGGTAGCAGTTTCTTATAATGGAGACGATCAGTTAATAGGTTACGACATCTATTTTAACGAAAATATGGATCTTGTTGTACAAGGAAATGGAACAACTTTTGAAGGAACATGGTCTACAGCCGGAAATCCTGCAAACGGAGTTTTTCTAACAATAGAACAATTACCAACAGATTTACAAGACTTAATTGGGCAATGGCAAGTTGTCGAGTGTACAGAAACTCAAATAATTTTGCACGATGATAATAATGTTGAAATTGTGTTAGAACGTGATTGTAGTTATTCAGGATGTAACGATGATCAAGTAAACAATTTCTTATTAGAATGTACATGGAATGTAACAAATTATAATGGTAGTGATGATTTAATCATTTTCGATTTCGATTTTAATAGCGATATGAGTGTTTTAATAACGGGAGATGGTCAAACAATCACTGCAGCATGGTCAATTTCAACAGATAATGATGATGTTTGGATAGAGTTTAGTCAAGTTAATGCTGGAAATATCCAAGCTATAACAGGCAATTGGCTAGTTGTAGAATGCGAAGAAGACAGACTGCAGTTAGAAAAGGATAATTCGTTTATCGTGATAGAACGCACTTGTAATTAAAAAATTAATCCATTAA
The DNA here is from genome assembly GCA_963722665.1 of uncultured Flavobacteriaceae bacterium. Classification (GTDB taxonomy): domain Bacteria; phylum Bacteroidota; class Bacteroidia; order Flavobacteriales; family Flavobacteriaceae; genus Site-B1. The sequence goes on along the minus strand of CAVRNW010000040.1, from coordinate 11,421 downwards.
ATTTTAAAATTATGAAAAGATCATTCAATTTGTCAATAATATTATTGTTGACCATTTCATTAATGTCAATGCAATGTTCATCTGATGATGAGAATAGTCCAAATGATAATTCTGCTGAAATTCAGAATGTAGTCAACACAGCTCAAACCGGAAATTGGGTAATAACCTATTTCTTTGATACAGACAGCGAGGAAACCGGGAACTATACTGGATACGAATTTACATTTGGAGCTGACGGAGTCATAACCGCTTCAAACGGAACCAATACATATACCGGAACTTGGTCTGTTACAGATGATAGTAATAGTAATGATGATAGCAGCAGTGATGATGATATAGATTTTAATATTTTATTCGTTTCACCTCCTGATTTTGAAGAATTAAGTGATGATTGGGATATAGTCTCATATACATCAACAAAGATTCAATTAACAGATGTTAGTGGTGGAAATGGAGGAACAGATTTTCTAACATTTGAAAAACAATAAAGTTTTAGGTTGGTTAGTGTTAAAAAAAAGGAAAGCCATAATTTTTGATTAATAGTATAAAGCTTCAAAATTTCCTTAATTTTTAAAGGTTGTTTATAAATATAAGCAACCTTTTTTTTGTTATAATTATCAAAATCTTACTTTTATTTACATATCAAATTCATACTTTTGCAACTCTTAAAAATAGTGATGGATTATGTTCAATAGTTTAAGTGAAAAGTTAGATAAGGCTTTACATGTATTAAAAGGTCACGGTAGTATTACCGAAGTAAATGTAGCTGAGACTTTAAAAGAAGTACGCAGAGCCCTTTTAGATGCCGATGTTAACTTTAAAATAGCAAAGGAATTTACTAATAAAGTAAAGGAAAAAGCATTAGGTCAAAATGTATTAACAACATTGAACCCCGGGCAGTTGATGGTTAAGATCGTGAAAGACGAATTAACAGAACTTATGGGTGGTGATGTTGAAGGCATAAATTTATCTGGGACTCCAAGTATAATTTTAATGTCGGGGTTACAAGGATCTGGTAAAACAACTTTTTCAGGGAAACTGGCTCATTATCTAAAAACTAAAAAGACTAAAAAACCCCTTTTAGTAGCCTGTGATGTGTATCGTCCAGCAGCTATTGATCAGTTACATGTAGTTGGGGATCAAATTAAAGTAGATGTTTTTAGCGATAAGGAAAATAAAGACCCTGTTTCAATTGCCAAAGCAGGAATTGCTTATGCTAAATCCAATGGTTTTAACGTCGTTATTATTGATACAGCCGGTCGGTTAGCTATTGATGAGGTTATGATGACCGAAATTTCAAACATTCATAAAGCTATTCAGCCACAGGAAACGTTGTTTGTTGTGGATTCCATGACAGGGCAGGATGCAGTAAATACTGCTAAGGCGTTTAATGAAATTCTTGATTTTGATGGGGTTATATTAACCAAGTTAGATGGTGATACTCGAGGTGGTGCAGCTATTTCGATTAAATCTGTGGTTAACAAGCCCATCAAGTTTATTGGTACAGGAGAGAAAATGGATGCCATTGATGTGTTCTATCCGTCTCGTATGGCAGATCGTATACTTGGTATGGGCGATGTTGTTTCCTTGGTTGAAAGAGCACAGGAACAATTTGATGAGGAAGAAGCCAGAAAGCTACAAAAGAAGATTGCAAAAAATCAGTTTGGATTTGACGATTTTCTAACACAGATTCAGCAGGTAAAGAAGATGGGAAGCATGAAGGACCTCATAGGAATGATCCCGGGTGCAGGAAAAATGATGAAAGATATTGATATGGACGATGATGCCTTTAAACATATTGAAGCCATTATTCATTCCATGACACCAAAAGAACGTTCCAATCCTTCAATTTTAAACGCTGCAAGAAAGAAACGTATTGGCAATGGTTCTGGGACATCAGTACAAGAGGTCAATCAATTGCTTAAGCAATTCAATCAAATGAGTAAGATGATGAAAATGATGCAAGGTGGAGGCGGAAAAAAAATGATGCAGATGATGCAGAATATGAAATAAACATATTTAAACTTATGTCACCTCGAGCGCAGTCGAGAGGTTTCAAGAATATATGCTATAAATTGGTCTCGACTGCGCTCGACCTGACATTTACAATGATTTATTATGACGATTTTAGACGGAAAAAAAACAAGCAATGACATTCAGAACGAAGTTGCAGAAGCAGTAAAAAAACTAAAATCAGAAGGTAAAAAAACACCACATCTTGCTGCGATTCTTGTGGGTACAGATGGAGCAAGCATGACTTATGTAAATGCCAAAGTAAAAGCTTGTGAACGTGTTGGTTTTAAATCTACTTTAATCGATTTACCAGAAAATACTACAGAAGAAATTTTGTTGGAAAATATTAATAAACTTAACACCGATGAAGATATTGATGGGTTTATAGTACAGCTACCTTTGCCAAAGCAAATAGACGAGCAAAAAATTTTAATGGCTGTAAATCCAGATAAGGATGTTGATGGATTTCATCCAACTAATGTTGGAAGAATGACATTAGATTTGCCTTGTTTTTTACCTGCAACACCATTTGGCATTTTAGAATTATTAGAACGTTACAAAATAGAGACATCTGGGAAAAATGTTGTAGTTATAGGAAGAAGTCATATTGTGGGTAGACCAATGAGTATTTTATTGAGCCAAAAGCGAAAAGCTGGAAATGCAACTGTTACGGTTGCTCATAGTCGAACTAAAAACTTAGGAGAAGTTACTAAAGGAGCAGATATAATTATAGCTGCACTAGGGATTCCAGAATTTTTAACTGGGGAAATGGTTAAAAAAGGAGTAACAATTATAGATGTTGGAATTACTCGAGTGGAAGATTCGAGTAAAGTAAGGGGGTATCGTCTTGCTGGTGATGTTCATTTTGAAAGCGTAAGTAAAAAGGCAAATTTTATAACTCCTGTTCCCGGAGGAGTGGGACCAATGACCATTGCAATGTTACTCAAGAATACACTTTTGGCCAGAGAGCAACACGTTCGAAAAAACTAAAATAAGTATATTGCATTTATGTTACTGCAATATGTATTTCCTACATTTTATTGTTTAATTTCATCAAATGGGGTTGAAATTGGTAGTTTACAACAGCTATTACCTATATTAACAGCTATAGTTTTTTCATTTTTTTTATTTCGATTTTCTAAAAGATGGTTGGACCGTCAAAAACAGGAAATACTCATACATTGGGTTGCAATTTTAATATGCCTGACTGTTATTAGTTTTCATGTTTATAAGATAAGTTTAGGAGGCTATGATATAAGAACGGATCTGCCTTTGTATTTATGTAGTTTATTAGGATTAATAATTCCGGTATTTACATTTTACAAGAAAAAATGGATGTTCGAAATATTGTTGTTTTGGGTTATTGCCGGAACAACACAAGCAATAATCACTCCAGATATTCTGATAGGATTCCCGAGTTTTGAATTTTTCAGATACTGGATAGTACATCTGGGATTAATTGTAATTATTTTATATGCAACAATTGTACTAGGCTTCAAACCAACTTTAAAAAGTGTTTTCAAATCTTTTCTTGCTTTGCAGGTTTACATAATACTGATGGTCATTGTGAACTATGTATTAGATGCTAATTATTTCTATTTGAACCAAAAACCAGAATCGACTACCTTGTTAGATCATTTTGGTGAATGGCCGGTATATATTATAGTAAGCCAGCTTATTTTAGTTCCTTATTTTTTACTGATATATTTGCCTTTTCATCTAATAGGTAAAAGAAAGTCCTTAGAAGTAAAAATTTAATTAGTTTTTTTTATTTCTGTTTCGCCCCTCTTTAAAAGCGCTGGTCATAGTGGAATCTGCCAATAATTTATTCAATTCTTTTAACTCTGCAGAAGTAAATTCTCTGTACTTGCCCACAGGAATATCTAATTTTATATTCATAATTCGAACACGCTTTAAAGCAACTACGTTATAGTTCAAATATTCACACATTCTACGTATCTGTCTGTTAAGACCTTGTGTCAAAACAATTTTGAAAGTTTTAGAATCTAATTTTTTAACTAAACATTTTTTGGTCTTTACCCCAAGTTCTGAAAGCGGAATACCACTGGCCATACGTTGAATAAAAGTTTGTGAAATGGGCCTGTCAACGGTAACAATATATTCCTTTTCATGATCATTGCTGGCACGTAGAATTTTATTGACTATGTCACCGTCATCAGTCAAAAAGATCAACCCTTCGCTGGGCTTATCCAATCGGCCTATTGGAAAGATGCGTTTAGGGTAATTTATAAAATCGATGATATTATCTTTTTCAACTCGTGTATCTGTAGTACAAACTATACCTATAGGTTTGTTGAAGGCTAAATAAACGGGTTTATCTTTATTGGCTTTGATCACTTCACCATCAACAGCTACAATATCTTGCGGCGAAACTTTTGTACCCATTTCGGGTACTTCACCATTTATGGTAACACGTCCGGCCTCAATTAGTTTATCGGCTGCCCGGCGGGAACAATAGCCAACTTCACTTAAATATTTGTTTAACCGAGTCAGGTTTTCTGTCATGATTCCAAGGTACAATAAGGGTTAGTTGTTGTTTTGATATTTTTTTCTTTTAAAATATAGAACCAAAGATATTATCATAGCTACCTGAAAGAAAATTGATAAAATTGAACCTTCAAATCCAAATGCTCCTCCATTTAATAAATTATTCCCTTCGATTGACTAAATTCAATTAAGGAATAGGTGTCCTGACCACTTACATTAAAACCAAAAACTGTTTGAAATAAGTTCCAACTTAAATGTAATGCAATTGGAAACCAAAGATTTTTCGTATATATATATGAAAAGCCTAAAAGGATTCCAGCTAAAAATAAATTGGTCAGACCAAGTAAATCAATGTTAGGATTAAATCCGTGCATTACAGCAAAAATTACGGATGATACTATCAACGCAATATATTTGTTGAATGAAGTCATTAAATTTTTTAAAATATATCCTCTAAACAAAACTTCTTCTGCAATTGCAACAATAATGAAAAGTGAAATTGAAAGGATTATTTCCTTTGTATCAAATAGTGTTTGTACAAATTGAATTTCTTCTAAGAACAATAATAACAAATATCCAGAAGACATTACCACCGCTCCAATTAAAATACCAACAACAAAATCTTTAAGTCTGTTTTTTGTTTGAAACCCAAGTTTTATTAAAGGTTCTTTATCAACAAACTTCATAAAAATCCAAATAATGAGAAAGGTTCCAATTAGCGAACAAAAATTAATTATTAACTTTTGTTCAGATTTCATTTCATGATTAACATCTAATATATCAGCACCAGATAATAAAAATCCTATGGCCTGAAAAACACCAACTATTACAAAGTAAGGGATAATAATGGCTATTACTCTTAACCACCCATTGTGTCTATATTCATTTGTTTTATCCATATGTTTTATTTGCCAATATTTATAAACTCAATTATATGATTATAAACCTCTTCATTATTCAAAGAGTGGCCATACCCTGAAGTACTAATTAATTGACTGTTTTTAAAATTATTATGAATTAATTCAGCATCCCTAAACGAAATGATATTATCTTTTTTATCGTGAATTATCAAACCCTTTACGTCAATTAATGATTGCGCAAATTTTGCAGTTGAAAATTCATCAGGAGGTGCTCCAAAAGTTTCTTCAATTAATACATTCAAGGATTCTACTACTTTTTCATTGTAATTTAATAGGTCGGTATAACTTTTTAGTATAGTCTTGAATTCTGATGGTGCTCCCAGCAAAACCATTTTTTCCAAAGTTTCTGATTGATATTTATTCTGATAGAATACAGATGCCATTCCTCCAACCGAATGACCGATCATTATTTCCGGTTTAAATTCTTTGCAGACTTCATTGATAAATTCTGAATATAATATGGCATTAAATTCTCTACTTTCAGAATTGCCGTGTGCAGGTGCATCTAAGGCAATAATATTGTAGTTGTCAGCTTTTAATAATTCGATGAGTTTTTTCCATCTGGATGCATTGCTTTCCCAGCCGTGAGACAGCAATATGGTTTTACTATCTCCTGCCCAATGGTAGGTCATAATTGAAAATCCGTTGTAAGAAAGCTGAATTTTTTTTGAAGTATTTAAAAAATGTTCCTGGTATTTATTAACAAGCCCTTTTCTAGGTGTAGCAAATAATGATAATGCTTTTGCAGCTGCATATTTTGAAGATATGATACTGGAGGCATTCAATAAAGCACCAACGGTTTTTGGCACTGCTTTGCTTACTAATTTCCTCATTGACCTTCGCGGTTTACAGAATCCATAGAAAAGGCTGGTAAACAAATTGCCAAATATTCACATGGCTCAGTAAAAGGATTTGAATATTGAACCCGGGTATTTTTAAGTATTTTGATGGATTGCCCAGCTTCTAAAACTATCATTTCATTATCTATGATAAATTGTTTTTTTCCTTTGATTATGTAAGTGTACTCATCAAATTCAGGGCTTTGATAAGGTTCACTCCAGCCGGCAGGTGCAATCATATGAGCTATACTTATTTCAGAATTTCCATCACTAGCAAGACCAAAATGTTCTTCTATCAGCTTTCCGTCTATTGTTGGAACTACAAATGGTGATTTTTGAATGATGTAATTCTTCATTAAATTTTAAGTGGTTTCTTTTTTATCATACCTCCTCTAAGATCTTTTACCAGTCCCATAATTATAAAAGCATTCTTGTCTATTTTATCTATCTCTGTATTTAATCTAGCCAATTCTAATCTAGTAACTACAGTATAAATTATGTCTTTTTCATAACTTTTTCCACTAGTACCAAATCCGCCTTTTCCGGCATAAATAGTACAAGCTCTTCTTAATTTTTCTACTATCATAACTTGCAATTCTGCATGTTTTTCTGAAATTATAGTAACACCAACATATTCTTCTACTCCGTCTACAACAAAGTCGACAGTTTTGGCTGCTACTAAATAGGTTAAAATAGCATAAAGTGAAGTTTCTAAGGACAAGACGTAGGCCCCAAAAGAAAATATAATAATATTTATGATCAAAAGGACATCACCGACAGTAATTGAAAATTTTCTGCTTAAAAAAATTGCTAAAACTTCGGTTCCATCGATTACACTGCCTCCCCTCATAGCCATACCAATACCTAATCCTAAAAAGAATCCACCAAAAACAGCTATCAATAATTTATCTTCAGTTATTATCGGATAATCCACAAAATGCACCACAATAGCTAGAAAAGTGATAGCAATGATGCTTCGTATAGCGAATTTGTAGTTAAATGTTCTGGCCCCGAGTATCAAAAACGGTAAATTCACCAAAATCAATAAATAACCTAATTCAATATTGGTTGTATTTTCAAGTAACAATGAAATACCTGTGGCACCGCCATCGATAAATCTGTTAGGCAACAAAAAGCCTTTTAACCCAAAACCCGCAGAAAAAACACCAATTGCAATAAATATGTATTCTTTTAAAGCATGGGTGAGCTCAACATGAAGATTATTCACAACCGGTTCAATCTGCTTTTTGGTAACAGGTGAATCAGGTTGCTTCGATTTTATTTTTTTTCGAGCAATGTCAATCAGTAATTTGGCTATAATTGGATTCATATGTTGGAAACTAAGAAATTAATTCCAATTAACCATGAAATATTTGATTTTAGCATCATCAGGAATTTGAGTGGCTTCAATGGTCATTTTCATATCAAATCTTAAATTGGCTGGTAATTCTTTTTTATCAATAGTAAAATACGCATTTAGCTCATTGACATTGACATTAATTGAATTGATCAGATTATCGATCCGGTTGATCTTATATGCTTTCTGAAGGTCTTTAAAAGTACTTAGAATGGATATGTTCTTAACCGTTTTATAACGCGAATCTATAATTCTTATATTATCAATGACAGCTGTCGAGTCTAAAGCTTCAATTGGTGTTAGGGCCAACAAATGATTTCCTGATTTATCATAAATATCAATATTATTTATGTTTCCCGTAAATTCATCACCTCCTACAAATTTTACTACAGAATCGTTTGGAAAAACGGATTCAAGATCTCTTACTTGAGTGGAATCCGTTAAGTTTCCTATATTATGTTTTTCAACTAAGAACAGATCTTTTTCTTTTTTACAAGAAATTACAAAAAGGAGGATCATTAGGGCAAAGAGTATGTTTTTCATTTAGTTTTTAGAGATTATTAAAGTTGGATTTAGCAATTTTTGTTTTTATCGTGAGTTTTACAAATCTGTTACATTACTTTTTTAAGAATACCAAAAACGCTTCTTATGAATGTAGCACTCGTCAAGACTTTAATAATAGGATTCTGTCTGGTACTTCTTCTGGTTGTTGATCTTGATGTTGTTTTTCGTTCTTTTTCTTTGGCTTCTCTGGCATCTTCCTTTGCTTTCACCAATTCTGCTTTTTCAATTTTTTTGTTCAGCATTTCATACGCACTCTCCCTATCGATATTGTCATTATATTTTAAAACCAATTTAGAGTCATCTAAAAGCCTTTGCAATTCGGTTGAAGTTAATATATCCATTCGGCTCATAGGCGCTCGCATCATAGTTGCTGCCAAGGGTGTAGGCCTTCCCTTTTCATCTAAAGCAGATACTAAAGCTTCTCCAATTCCTAGTGAGGTCAACACTTCAGCAGTATCATAGAAATCGGTATCAGGATAGTTTTGTGCGGTCAACTTGATCGCTTTTCTGTCCTTAGCCGTAAAAGCTCTTAGAGCATGCTGGATTTTTAATCCTAACTGGCTTAACACTGCCTCCGGAACATCTGTTGGATTTTGTGTAACAAAGTATAATCCAATGCCTTTACTTCTGATTAATTTAACAATACTTTCAATTTGATTTAATAGCGCTTTGGATGCTTCATTAAAGATCAAGTGAGCTTCATCGATGAATATGATCAGCTCTGGTTTGCCTGAATCCCCTTGTTCTGGAAAGGTTTCATAGATCTCCGCTAATAAGCTTAACATGAATGTTGAGAATAATTTTGGCTTGTCCTGAATATCGGTTAAACGGATTATGTTAATATAGCCTTTTCCATCTCGTGTAGTTCGAACCAGATCTTCAACTTCAAAACTCTTTTCACCAAAAAATAATTCCCCTCCTTGTTGTTCAATTTCAACAACCTTTCTTAAAATGGCTCCTGTAGAAGCCGTAGAAATTCGTCCATATGCAGACTCAAATTCAGCTTTTCCTTCCTGAGTGCAATATTGAAGTATCTTTTTAAAATCCTTAAGATCTAAAAGTGGTAGTTTATTATCATCACAATATTTGAATATGACTGATACAACACCAGATTGAGCATCAGACAGATCTAAAATTCTGGACAATAATACTGGTCCAAATTCAATTACAGTAGCTCTTAATCGAACACCATCTTGCTCGGATAATGACATAACTTCAACAGGAAATCCTTTGGCTTCAAACGGCAAACCAATTTTTGCCATTCGTTCATCAATTTTTGGGTGTCCGGGACTTGGCTGGGCTAAACCACTTAAGTCACCTTTAATATCCATCAATAATACCGGAATGCCTTTATCACTCAGATTTTCGGCAAGAACTTGTAAGGTTTTAGTCTTTCCTGTTCCTGTGGCTCCCGCTATTAAACCATGCCTATTCATGGTCTTTAAAGGAACATTTACAAATGCATTAGTAAGAGTCTCACCATCTAATATTGCTGAACCCAATGTTATAAAATCACCTTTTGTTTTATTGCCTTCTGTAATTAGCTTAAAAAAGTCTTCTTTTCTACTCATCTTGATTTAAATTTCGCATAAAAATAGTCAATAAAGTGTAAAACAAAAATTGTTAGGATTAAACTATATATAATTGACATTTAGTTATCTTTGCGCCTTATGAAAAAAGAAGAATTAGAATTAGTTAAAAAAGGGTTGCTACTGCCTTTAATGGAAGCTTTTTATACCATTCAGGGCGAAGGTTATCATAAAGGAACTGCGGCTTATTTTGTAAGGATCGGGGGATGTGATGTTGGATGCCATTGGTGCGATGTTAAGGAAAGCTGGAATGCAGATTTGCATCCGGCAACCGCAACAAAGAAAATAGTAGAAGAAGCAAAGAAATATAGTAAAACAATTGTAGTTACAGGGGGAGAGCCTCTTACCTGGGATATGACGGAATTGACCACACAATTAAAGGCACAGGATATGCAGGTGCATATTGAAACATCAGGTGTTTATAAATTAACAGGAATTTGGGACTGGATATGTCTGTCACCCAAAAAACAAAAATTGCCTAAACAGGAAATATATAATAAGGCTAATGAGCTTAAGGTAATCGTTTATAATAAGGATGATTTCAGATTCGCAGAAGAACAAGCCTCAAAAGTGAATAAAGATTGTGTTTTGTATTTGCAACCGGAATGGAGTAAAAGAGATAAAGTAATTCCGGAAATTGTGGATTATGTTATGAATAATCCGAAATGGAAAGTTTCACTTCAAACACATAAATATCTAAATATTCCATAGGATTTTAGTTTTTAACCTTATGTCACTTTATCGATAAAGCATGTTTCAATTAAATATCAATAATTAATTATTAGTTATAAAATGTAAGCATTAAGATAATATATGTTTCTAAATTGATATGATAAATGCATTTTTGCTTCACCAAATAAAATAATATAATAGAATATGTGTGGAATAGTATGTGCTTTTGATCTAAAGCAGAAATCAGATGAATTAAGGCCGCAGGTTTTGGAAATGTCTAAAAAGATTAGGCATCGTGGTCCGGATTGGAGTGGAATATATAGTGATGACAAGGCTATTTTGGCTCACGAGAGATTGGCTATTGTCGATCCGGCTTCAGGAAAGCAGCCTTTATTCAGTGAGGATAAAAAATTAATATTGGCTGCCAATGGGGAAATATATAATCACAGGGAATTACGTAAGCAATTTGAAGGTAAATATAACTTTCAGACAGAAAGTGATTGCGAGATTATATTAGCATTATACCAAAAGAAAGGAGTTGATTTTATTGATGATATGAATGGGATATTTGGTTTTGCTATTTATGATGCAGATAAAGACGAATATTTTATTGCAAGAGATCACATGGGAATTATTCCGTTATACATTGGCTGGGATAAACATGGTACATTTTATGTTGCATCAGAGCTCAAAGCTTTAGAAGGTTTTTGCACCAAGATCGAATTGTTCCCTCCAGGACATTATTTGTCAAGCAAAGACGGTGAATTTGTAAAATGGTACAAAAGAGATTGGTCAGAATATGATGCAGTAAAAGATAACGAAACAAGTATTAAAGCAATTAAAGATGCATTGGAAGCAGCAGTACACAGGCAGCTTATGAGTGATGTTCCTTATGGTGTTTTACTTTCCGGCGGACTAGATTCTTCTGTAACTTCAGCAGTAGCAAAGAAGTACGCAGA
>CAVRNW010000039.1:0-135289 GCA_963722665.1 uncultured Flavobacteriaceae bacterium | reverse complement strand
TATTTTTCCCAGATTCCTTCCAACTCTTCTAAAGATCTTCCTTTAGTTTCAGGGATAAACTTATAGGTAAATATCATTATAAAAATAATAAAACCAACAAAGATAAAATAAGGTAATGAACCATTCCAGAAATCATTGTTGTTCAATTCACTTTCTGTTACCATAGGGAAGGTTTGTGTCACAAAATAATTTGCTGCCCATTGAGCCGCCACAGCTACTGACATGGCAACACTCCTCATTTTGTTAGGGAACATTTCTGATAACAATACCCAAACAACCGGTCCCATTGACATGGCAAAGGAGGCAATAAAAACTAAAACTCCCAGAAGAGAAATAAATCCGATGGCCTTTTGCTGCAAGGAGATCCCTAATAGCAGGAATCCTAAGATCATACCCAACGAGCCAATGTAAATCAAAGGTTTACGTCCAAATTTATCAACAGTAGCCATAGCTATAAATGTGAATATCAGGTTAATGAACGCTAATAGTACTTGCTGAAGCAATATGTCTTCTTTTCCAAATCCCAGTGCTTTTTCAAAAATATCGGAACCATAATATAATACGGCATTGATACCTGTAAACTGTTGTAAGATGGAAAGAACAGATCCTATAACAATGATGATCAAGACTCCTTTTTTAAAGTAATTTATTTTTGCAGATTCAGTGTTGGTTCTAAGAGACTCCTGTATTTCTTCGTTTTCCAATTTGGCATTTTCTTCTCCATGTATTTTAACCAAAACTTGCAAGGATTCTTCATTTCTACCTTTTAAAGCAAGCCATCTCGGACTTTTTGGAACGATAAAAAGCAGTGTTAAAAATGAAAGACTCGGTATTAATTCAGACCAAAACATTCTCCTCCATCCAAACTGTAAATTTTCTGCTTCGGTCAGGCCGCTTCCTATGAAATAGGTTGCCAAGAATACCACAAAAAATCCTATTACAACCGCTAATTGATAGTAGGTAACCAAATTACCTCGTTTCTTTGCAGGAGCTATTTCAGCAATGTACATAGGCGCATTCATGGAAGCTACTCCAATTCCTAATCCGCCTATTAATCTGAAGAATACCAATAATGAAACAGATTCTGGAAGCATTGCGGGAAGTCCTGATCCCCAAGCTGAAATTGTGAAAAGTATGGCAGATATAATTAAGGAGTATTTTCTGCCTATTTTTATACTTAGTGGTCCGGCGATTATGGCACCTACAAAACAACCTATTAATGCACTTCCTACGACAAATCCCTGCATTGTAGCATCCAGATCAAAGTATTTAGTCAGATAGAATTGAGCGCCATTTATAACTCCCGTATCATATCCAAATAGGAGACCTCCTAATGCTGATACTGAAGTAATAAGTAATAAAAATTTCTTTTGATTCATGTCCAGTTAGTTTTTAGTTAGAATATTGTTTCAAATTCTTCAAATTTAAAAGTATTAAAATAATACAATAAACTAAGCAAATTATAACAAATTGGTCAAATTAAATTTACTTGACTCTTAATATGCATCTCAATAATTAATAATTTGGAATAATTTTGAGAGAATCAGATTTAAGAAGTATGGAATAAAATTAGCAGTGGCCTGTTTATTTATAGTGCCGAAATATTTTTTAATAAATTGACAAAAAAAAAGACCAACTCATTGAGTTGGTCTTTTCATTTTTCAGTTAAAGAATTAGTTGCCGATCTTTTTGGCAGCATCTTCTACTTTTTTAGCACCTTCTTGTACTGCTGCTTTAGCATCACCTGCCATGTCTTTAGCACCTTCAACTGCTTCACCAGCAGCTTCTTTAGCACCTTCAACTGCATCACCGGCAGCATCAACTGCATCATCCATAGCGTCACCAGCTGCATCAGCTGCATCATCTATAGCATCTCCGGCTGCATCGGCCGCATTTTCAACTGCATCAGTTGCTCCTTCAGCTTTTTCTTTTACGTCTCTACAAGAAGTAAATGATAAACTTAGAGCTAATAATAGAATAGAACTTAAAATAACTTTTTTCATTAGATTTTGTTTTAGTGTTAATTATTAATTCTTAAAATCGGTGCAAGTAATAACATATTGGTTATTGCTGCAATAAAAATTTAACATTTTTTTATAAAAAACTCTATAAAATGCAAATTTTACAGACTATCTACGTATATAATCAAGTATTTGGACTACTGCACCTTTGTTTTTTTTAATAAAAGTCGAATTTAAGGAGCCAGTTGCTTTTCTATATTTAATATCATTTGTGAATTTGGAAATGGTAGAACTAAATTCAGATTCATTATTTATTGAAAAAACGCCCCCATTATCGATCATTAGTTTGGCTTCAGGGAATTTGTGATGATTTTTACCAATAATAATAGGAACTCCAAAGACGGCAGGTTCTAATATATTATGCAGTCCAGTTGAGCCAACCGCACCACCCACATAAGCTATATCGGCATAACTATACAATTTTGAAAGAATGCCAATAGTGTCAACTATAAAGACTTTGTATTCATCTAATTTTTTATTTTCCTTATCTGAAAATAAAATACTTGGGACATCTAACCTTTTCTGTAAATCTGCAATCCGATTTGATCGTGTGTCATGCGGTGCAATAATGTACTTTATAGGTAGTGACGGATTTGATTTGATGTAATTGCAAATATATGCTTCACCTTCAGGCCATGTGCTTCCCCCAACAAAACATAAACCGCCCGCAATGAATTCATCAATATAAGGAAGGCTATTATCAATATTTAATTGATTACTGACTCTGTCAAATCTTGTGTCACCAGATATGGTCACGTTACTATACCCAATTGAGTTTAATAATTTTTCAGAGGATTCATTCTGCACAAAAAAATGCTCAAATGCCTTGAAATATTTTTGTATCCATTTCCCATAAGACTTAAAGTATATCTGATTAGGTCGGAATAGGGCCGAAATCAAGATGACTCGTAGATTTCGTTTTTTTATTTCCTTTAAATAATTGGGCCATATTTCATATTTAACGAACAGAATTAGATCCGGATTAACTAAATTTAAAAACCTTTCAGCATTTTTCTTGGTATCTAAAGGCAGGTAGACAACAATATCAGCAATCGGCGAATTCTTTCTGATCTCATATCCCGAAGGTGAGAAAAAGGAGAGAACAATTTTATGTCCCGGATATATTTTTTTAATCTCTTCAAAAACAGGAAGACCTTGTTCATACTCGCCTAAGGATGCACAATGAAACCAGATGCAAGGATCGTCTTGATTCATTGTACTTTCTAATCTCTTGAAAGTTTCCCTTCTTCCAGCTATACCCAATCCAATTTTTTTATTAAATAGCCCTATGACCTTAATAAAAACGCCCGCAAGATGAGTAAGAATATTGTAAACTGAAATCAAGTTAGTTTTCTTTGCTGCTAAAATACATTTCTTTGCAATAAATTCATGGCTTAATACTGCGAATTTTGTAATTTCGCGTTCTATGAAAACAATACAAATGGTTGACCTGAAAGGTCAATATGAAGCTATTAAAGAATCAGTAAATGCTTCAGTTCTGGAGGTCATCGAATCTACAGCTTTTATTAATGGTCCTAAGGTACATGAGTTCCAAAAGAATATGGAAGATTATTTGGGAGTCAAGCATGTTATTCCCTGTGCCAACGGAACAGATGCGTTGCAAATAGCAATGATGGGCTTAGGGCTGAAGCCTGGAGATGAAGTCATCACAGCCGATTTTACATTTGCTGCAACTGTTGAGGTAATTGCTTTGCTTCATTTAACTCCGGTTTTGGTTGATGTTGAACCAGACATCTTTTAATATAGATATTGAAGCCATAAAAAAAGCAATTACACCAAAAACAAAGGCTATTGTTCCGGTTCATTTATTTGGGCAAAGTGCAAATATGGAAGCAATTATGAAAATAGCTGAAGAAAACAATTTGTATGTTATTGAAGATAATGCCCAAGCTATAGGTGCTAATTATACATTTTCCAATGGTAAAAAGGCCAAAACAGGCACTATAGGACATGTAGGATCAACGTCTTTTTTCCCATCTAAGAATTTAGGTTGTTATGGTGATGGAGGAGCAATATTTACAAATGATGATAAATTAGCTCACACCATAAGAGGAATTGTAAACCATGGTATGTACAGACGTTATTATCATGATGTTGTAGGGGTGAATTCTCGTTTAGATTCAATTCAGGCCACCATATTAAATATTAAATTGAAGAATTTGGATGCTTATAATAAGGCTCGTCAGGAAGCTGCCAGAAAGTACAACAAGGCATTTCAAGGGATCAAGAATATTACCACACCAAAATTATCCAATAGTTGTACAGAGATATGTTCCAATTGTGATTGCCATGTGTTTCATCAATATACATTGAAAATAAAAGGAGTTGACAGAGATGCATTGGCGCAACATCTAAATGAAAATGGAATACCTTGTGGAGTCTATTACCCTGTTCCTTTACACAGTCAAAAAGCATATAAGGATTCTCGATATAAAGAATCAGATTTTCAAGTGACCAATCAGTTGGTTAAAGAAGTGATTTCATTGCCAATGCATACAGAACTTGAAGATGATCAAATTGAATTTATTGCCAATACCATAAAAGAATTTTTAAAGACAAACGGATGAATTAAATCTCTAGTTGGGTTTGTTTCTTTTTCTTATTTAAAAAACCTCCCAGTAAGATGAATCCCATTCCAACCATGACGGATACATCTGCCATATTGAAAATACCGGTCTTAAAAACACCGCCAAGATCTATATGAAAAAAATCGGTGACAGAACCATACAGAATTCGGTCATAAAGATTCCCTATTCCACCTCCAACTATAAAACTTAAGCCTATTATGGTAACTGTATCTAGGTCTTTTTTAGTCAATAAATAATGGAGAACCAGGAGCAAAACAGCCACAGGCAAAATTAAAAGTAAAACAAGTTTAATTGTTGGATTCAGTTCACTTCCCATTCCTAAAAAGGCTCCTGCATTTTCAACATTAGTCATTATAAATTTTTCTCCGATCAATTCAGTTTTAGAGCGAACATCCACATGATTTCTGATCACATTTTTAGAAATTTGATCACACCCAATATTTAGAATAATCAAGGAGAAAACAAGTACAATTCGCTTGAAATTCATTTATGCCTGGCTTTCTAAGGTAGCAGACATAGTTTCTGCATCTTTATTAATTTTTTTAACTAATCCCTGTAGCACTTTTCCAGGACCAACCTCTGTAAACAAGGTGGCTCCATCTTTTATCATTTGTTCAATAGTTTGGGTCCAACGAACGGGCGCGGTTAATTGGGAAATTAAATTGGCTTTAATTACGCCTTCATCTATGACAGCTTTTGCCGATACATTCTGATAGATCGGGCAATTTGGTTTATTGAATACGGTATTTTCTATTGCAGAAGCCAATTCTTCCCTTGCAGGTTCCATTAAAGGCGAATGGAAAGCACCACCTACAGGTAAAACCAAAGCTCTTCTTGCACCTTCTTCTTTTAATGTTTCACAGGCTTTGTTTACTGCTTCAACTTCTCCTGAAATCACCAATTGTCCGGGACAATTATAGTTGGCTGCAACTACAATTCCTTCAGTAGTTGCACATATTTTTTCGACAACATCGTCATCTAAACCCAGGACAGCAGCCATTGTGCTGGGTTTTAACTCACAAGCCTTTTGCATGGCAATGGCACGTTTATACACCAATTTTAAACCATCTTCAAAGGTCAGGGCTCCATTGGCAACCAATGCAGAAAATTCTCCAAGTGAATGTCCGGCTACCATATCTGGTTTAAAACTATCTCCTAAAGTCTTTGCTAATATTACAGAATGCAAAAATATTGCAGGCTGGGTTACTTTTGTTTCTTTAAGATCCTCAGCGGAACCTTGAAACATTACATCTGTTATATGAAAACCAAGTATTTTGTTGGCGTCTTCAAACAAGTGTTGTGCCATTTCTGATCTTTCATAAAGGTCTAGGCCCATTCCGGAAAACTGCGCACCTTGGCCCGGAAATATATATGCGTTCATGTGTTTAAATTTTAATGCTGCAAAAATAGGAATTATAAATTAAGAACAGAAACATATCTGGATTCAACTATTTTGTATTGTTTTTATGATCTTTGCCGGATTACCTGCAATGAATACATCATTTGGAAAACTTTTAGTTACTACTGACCCTGCACCAATCACTACATTATCTCCAATTGAAACACCGGGACAAATTACTGCATGTCCGCCAATCCAAACATTCTTACCAATGGAAACCGGTTTGGCAAATTCTCGACCGCTGTTCCTTTTTTCAGCTTCAAGTGGATGCGTCGCAGTGTAAATTTGAACATTGGGTCCTACCATGCAATTATCACCAATACTTACTTCCATAACGTCAAGAATGCAACAATTAAAGTTCATGAATACATTTTTTCCTGCTTTTATGTTGTACCCGTAATCACAATAAAAAGGAGGTTCGATAAAAAGCCCTTTTTTAGCTCCTTTTAATAGTTCATAAAACAAATTATCGCGTTTTGACTTTTCACTATCTTTTAGAAGATTGATTTCCTGAAATAGTAATCTGGCTTCAAGACGCTCTGCAATCAATTGTGAATCCATAGGGTCATACATTTTACCAGCCAGCATTTTTTCTTTTTCAGTCATTTTTATGCTTTCTATAATTTATATAGTTGATTTTACTGAATGGTCATTTATTTTCTTTTGTAGGTCACGAAAGAAAAATCATGAGCATGTTTGGCATCTTTTTTATGAGAAATAGTACTCACTTCTTCCCATTTTGTTAAATCGATTTTTGGAAAGAAGGTATCTGCGCCAAAATTTTCGTGTACTCTTGTCAGTTCAATTTTATCGGCATAATCCATCGCTTGTTTATAGACCTGTCCGCCTCCGATTATAAAAGGTTGCGTATCATCTTTAGCAATACTAATAGCTTCTTCCAAGGAATTAACAAGAATTACACCTTTGGGAACTTTATAGTCCTTTTGATTACTGATTACTACATGGGTTCTATTTGGCAATAGTTCCGGAAAGCTTTCAAAAGTTTTTCTGCCCATGATTATATGGTGACCTGAAGTTAGCTCTTTAAAGCGTTTTAAATCGTCACCTAAGTGCCAGATCAATTTATTATCCTTGCCAATTGCATCATTTTGACCTGCTGCAACAATAATGGTTAATTCAGATTTTTTAGTCTTGACTTTAAGTTCTTTTTTCGAAAGATTATTTTCTGCAATTTGAGGCGAATCAACTGCTAATGTACTTTTAATTTTATCGATCTTTATTTGTTGTTTGGCTACTAACTTATCCAGTTGTTTTTGTTCCCAATCCTTACCCATAAATTTATGGGTAACAAAAACATTGAATACATGGTACACGAAAATAAATAACCAAATAAAAATAGCTGTTACAAACCAATCTTGATTAAAGGGTCTGAAATCTTTGCCATAAACCAAAACTTCATTTGCAATTATTAAAAATATTGCGCCGATTAAAAAAATGACGAAATGAATATACAATCGCTTTTTTTGCTTAATACGTCTTTGAGCATTTTGGATAAGTTCCAGTTGTTCCTTATCAATTTGAGGTTTGACTTTCTTTTTACTAAACATACCTTTAATTTAATATAAAATTAGCATTTTTATTTTAACGAGATCTTCTAACTATTTTATTGAAAAACAAGGAAATACAAAAAGTTATTGTTTAAAAATATACCAGAACAATCAATAAAATGATTATCATTTCTACAAATTTACCCTTAATATATTAGGTACTTTAAATTAATGTAATTTCTTTTTTATCAAATTGATAATTATTTGAAATATTATAATTTTCTTATAATTTATAGAAAAATTGTTTTATACATTTGCGGCGAATTTAAAATCTATTATTATGGCTATTAAAAAGCAGTATTTAAAAAGTAAACCAGTTTGTAAAGTAACATTTTCTATAAAGGCAAAAGAAGCAAAAAAAGTAACTGTTGCAGGAGACTGGAATAAATGGAATGTGAAATCACAACCATTGAAAAAATTAAAGGACGGTACTTTTAAAGGAACCGTTGATCTACCAAAAGACAAAACTTATGAATTTAAGTACGTTGTTGATGGTAATTTTGTAAATGACAACCAAGCAGATGGTTATGTTTGGAATGATTTTGCGGCATCAGAAAATGGTGTTATAAAACTGTAATTGATTTAAAATGCACATTAAAAAAGGCTTTCTGATTTCAGAAAGCCTTTTTTTATACCGCAACAGCACCTTTTATATGTGGATGCGGATTATAATCAACAAGTGTAAAATCCTCATAATTAAAGTTGAATATATCTTTTATTTCCGGGTTTAAGATCATTTTTGGCAATGGTCTTGGGTCTCTGGATAGTTGAAGTTGTAATTGTTCATAATGATTGCTGTAGATGTGAGCATCACCAAAAGTATGGATAAATTCACCTGGTAATAGATCACAAACCTGAGCCATCATCATAGTTAGTAGAGCATAGGAAGCAATATTGAAAGGAACTCCCAAAAATATATCTGCACTTCGTTGATACAGTTGACATGATAATTTCCCATCAGCTACATAAAACTGAAAAAAGGCATGACAAGGTGGTAAAGCGGCTTTGCCATTAGCAACATTCTCACTAAAAGATTTTGAAGTATCAGGCAATACTGAAGGATTCCAGGCTGTTACCAACATTCTTCTGCTGTCCGGATTATTTTTAAGCGTTTGGATGATATCCTTTATCTGATCAATATCGTCATTATTCCAGTTTCTCCATTGATG
The DNA here is from genome assembly GCA_963722665.1 of uncultured Flavobacteriaceae bacterium. Lineage (GTDB taxonomy): Bacteria > Bacteroidota > Bacteroidia > Flavobacteriales > Flavobacteriaceae > Site-B1. The sequence continues at coordinate 126,523 of CAVRNW010000039.1, read as the reverse complement.
CCCATAAACAGGGCCCAGATCTCCATTCTCATCTGCCCAGGCATTCCATATTCTCACACCATTTTCTGTTAAATATTTGATATTAGTATCACCTTTTAAAAACCAAAGCAGTTCATAGATTATTGATTTTAAGTGTAATTTTTTGGTAGTTACCATTGGGAAACTTTCACTAAGATCGAAGCGCATTTGATAGCCAAAAACACTTTTTGTTCCAGTGCCGGTTCTATCAGCTTTTTCATTTCCGTTCTTTAAAACGTGTTTAACAAGGTCTAAATATTGCTTCATCTAAGATGTTTTTTCAAAGATTTAAAAGTAAAAAAAAGCTCCAAACTAAAAAGATTGAAGCCTTAAATTATATAAAAAGTTATTAACGAAAAAATGAATGTTAAAAGATTAAAGGGAAAAGGTTAAAGAGCTTTTTTATTATAATTAATTAATGCTGAAATGCGTCTTTGTAAAATTTGAACTTTTTCTATAATTTGAGATATTTCATTTTCATCTGTGAATAGTAAGTCCGAACATAAAATTAACTGAGTTTCTAATTCATAGGTTGAGCCTAAACTAATCTGAAGAAATCTTATAAAATCCTTTTGCGAATCTTTTGAAGATCCTTCGGCAATGTTTGAAGGAATAGATATCGAGCATCTATTCATTTGAGAAATCAATCCGAATTTTTCTGAATCTGGCAGAGTTGAAGTTAGGTTATAAATTTCTTTAACAAGATTTCTAGAGTCAATCCAAATTTCAAGCTTTCTAAAATTTCTCATTCTATAGACTTTTAGCTTTCACCTTTTAACCTTCGTCTGTATTATCCAATGATCATGCCTGCAATGGTAGCAGATAATAGTGATGCCACTGTGCCACCTATGAGGGCTCGTAAACCAAATTCAGACAAAGTTTTACGTTGTCCCGGAGCCAAAGAGCCTATGCCGCCAATTTGAATGCCGATAGAAGCAAAATTAGCAAACCCACATAGCATATAAGTGGCCATAATAATTGATTTTTCATAGTTTAAGTGTGTCACGCTTGCTACATTTTTTAGTTCTGCCAATTGAATATACCCAACAAATTCACTGGCTGCTAATTTAATTCCTAAAAGCTGTCCCATTAAAGCCATATCTTCGGCAGCGACACCTATTAACCACATAAGAGGCGCAAATAAATACCCAAGAATGAATTCCAAGGAAAGTTTTGTGTATGCGGTATTGTTTAAGACCCAATCGTTAAGCGTTGTAAAATCACCAATCCATCCTAAAATTCCATTGATCATGGCAATAAAAGCTAAGAAGACCAATAACATAGCACCTACGTTAACTGCCAGTTTAAGACCTTCGGTCGTTCCATTGGCAATAGCATCTAAAATATTTGATCCAATATTATCGTGTGAGATCACAATGTCTGATTCAATTTTTTCTTCTTCAGGATAAAGCATTTTTGAAATAACAATAGCACCTGGTGCAGCCATAACTGAAGCAGTCAATAAATGCTTTGCATAGAATATTCTGAGTACTTCATCATCTCCTCCAAGAAATCCAATATATGCTGCCAAGACTCCTCCGGCAACTGTAGCCATGCCACCCACCATGACCAGTAATATCTCAGATTTTGTCATTTTTTCCAGATAAGCTTTGATCATTAATGGCGATTCTGTTTGGCCAAGAAAAATATTTCCTGCAACACTTAAACTTTCAGCTCCTGATATTTGTAAAGCTTTGGTTAAAAGCCACGCTAATCCTTTGACGACTTTTTGGATGATCCCTAAATAAAATAGTACTGAGGTAAGTGCTGAAAAGAATATAATGGTTGGTAAAATTGAAACAGCAAATGTCATTAATGCATTTTCAATCTGTCCTGTAACAAAGGATGCAAAAAGGAATTTTGTTCCAGCCATTGTGAAATCAAGAATGGATACGAATATACCACCAACAAACTCAAATATACTTTGTATAAAAGGCACTTTTAGAACTCCTATGGCTAATGTAACCTGAGCTAATAAACCAAATCCAACAGTCCTCCAGTTTATTGCTTTTCTGTTTTTACTAAGTAAATAAGAAAGCGTTAGCAATACGATCATTCCCAAAGCACCTCTTAAAAGGCTGTTTAATGAGAACCCTTGGCTTGGTGTGATAGAATTTATTGTTTCTTGAGCGACAGATGAAGTGATTCCAAAAAAAATAGCTGCAATAGCTAAAGTGATTTTTTTCATATTGAAAAGATGTTATCGTTTCGAGATCTCATCCCGAATTTTTGCTGCTGTCTCGTAATCTTCGTTCAATACTGCTGTTTCAAGTAATTTATGCAGCTCTTTTAAACTTTTATTGGTGTAGTTTTCTTTAGGCTTATCTTTAGCAGGTTCATCGACAATTAATTCATCCACTAAAATACCATCTTCAGCCGTATCCTCGTCCTTACTTGGATTCACCTTTAAATAAATACCGGCTTTATCAAGGATATTTTTATAGGTAAAAATAGGTGCCTGAAATCGTAAGGCCAAGGCTATGGCATCACTGGTCCTGGCGTCAATAATTTCTTCTATTTTATCACGTTCACAAATTAAACTTGAATAAAAAACGCCATCAACCAATTTATGAATAATTACCTGCTTAACAACAATATCAAACCTATCGGCAAAATTTTTAAAAAGATCATGGGTCAATGGTCGTGGAGGTCTAATTTCCTTTTCAAGCGCTATGGCAATTGATTGAGCTTCGAATGCTCCAATTACGATTGGCAGTTTTCTATCACCATCAACTTCATTCAAAATAAGTGCATAGGCACCATTTTGTGTTTGACTATAAGAAATTCCCTTTATATTAAGTTTTACTAAACTCATAATTTACCCACAAAAGACTGTTTAAATTTAGACTTTACCAAAACTAATTATAATTAATTCTAATTTGATATAGATCACAAATCATTTGGTGTAACTAATTAAATGATAGATAATCCAAGGTAAAGAAAGTAAAACAATCCTACTATTATTAGTACAATTTAAAAAAAATTATGCGTTCTGAAGTTTAAATTCCTTTAATTTTTCAATTAGCTTCGGCACTACTTCAAAGGCATCACCTACAATACCGTAATCAGCAGCTTTAAAGAAAGGTGCTTCAGGGTCTGTATTAATAACGACCTTTACTTTTGATGCACTAACGCCGGCTAAATGTTGTATGGCGCCAGAAATTCCAATGGCAATATACAATCCACAAGCCACTGGTTTACCTGTTTGGCCTACATGTTCACTATGAGGTCTCCAGCCCAGATCTGAAACTGGTTTTGAACAGGCTGTGGCAGCTCCAAGAACATCGGCTAATTCTTCAATCATGCCCCAATTTTCAGGCCCTTTCAAGCCCCTTCCGGCTGATACTACTATTTCTGCATCGGCTATAGTTACTTTATCTGTAGCTTTATCAACAGATTTAACGGTTACACCGGAATCAGGAATAGCTGGGGAAAAGTCTTCAGACGCGGCTGATGCCGCACTTTCAACTAGCCCAAATGCATTTGATGATAAGGCTACGATCTTGATATCTGTGTTTATTTGGCAATGTTCATAAGCTTTATTGGTAAAAGATGTTCTTTTAACCGTAAATGGAGATGTGCTTATTGGTAAAGTAACGACGTTTGAAACCAGTCCTGCGTTTAATCCAACTGCCAAAATAGGAGATAAATATTTACTGTTAATACTTGAACTTACTACAACAACTTTTGAACCTTCTTTCTCTGCTGCTTGTTTAATTATATTGGCATATGAGTTGGCATTATAAGAGTCTAACTTTGGATTAGAGACTTTCAGCACCTTATCGATGCCATATTTTCCCAATTCTGTTGTATCACTGGCATTGATCGTTATAGCTATTGTTGTTGTACCCAACTGATTTGCAATGGCTTTGGCATAAGAAGCAACTTCTAAAGCGACTTTCTTGAATTTTCCTTGATCTGATTCTGTATATACTAAAACTGACATAATTTTTTTGTTTTGTCATTCCCACTAAGGTGGAAATCTCATTAAACTTTTTGTTAATTTTAAAAAGATCCCAATTTAAGTTTGGGAGAATTTAGTCGCAGACTAAATTACTTTAGCCTCATTGTGAAGCAAGTTTACCAATTCATCTATATTATCTGCGCTAATTAGTTTAACCGCTCCTTTAGCAACAGGTTTTTCAAACTTTACTGAACTTGTTTCAGTATTAGATTCAACTGGATCTAAAACTGTCAGAGGTTTTTGCCTGGCCATCATGATCCCTCTCATATTAGGTATGCGCAAATCACTTTCTTCCACCAGACCTTTTTGACCACCTATGACCAAAGGTAATGACGTAGAAACTATTTCTTTTCCGCCATCAATTTCTCTGGAAACGGTCGCATTATTTCCTTCCACTTCTAAACCAATACAATTAGTTACAAAATTTGAGTTGGTCATAGCAGCTACCATACCTGGAACCATTCCGCCGTTGTAATCTATTGATTCACGACCTGCAATTATAAGATCATAACTGCCATCTTTTACAACTCTTGCCAATTGCTTGGCAACAGAAAAACCATCAGTTGCAGGAGTATTCACTCTTATAGCTGCATCAGCTCCAATGGCAAGGGCTTTTCGTAAGGTTGGTTCTGTTTCTGCGGTTCCAACATTAACAACATCAACAGTTGCTCCTTGTTTTTCCTTGAACCACATGGCTCTGGTAAGCCCGAATTCATCATTTGGGTTGATCACGAATTGTACGCCGGTAGCATCAAATTTTGTATCCCCATCAGAAAAATTGATCTTGGATGTTGTGTCAGGAACATGACTTATACAAACTAATATTTTCATTTTTTCTAGTTTTTATCTTATTTTTTTTGGTTGAATTAACCTATTTAAATCTTTAATAAATGTATTGAATTTTAAGATCACGAAGATAACTAATTTAATCTAAATTTCCTATGCACGCATAATAAATTTTAAACATTTCTTTTTAAGATTGTTGTCTTTTTATTGTTATTTTTGCTGTTCATTAAAAACAAAATAGATGAAGACTATTCAATTTAGAGAAGCAATTTGTGAGGCCATGAGCGAAGAAATGCGAAGGGATGAAAGTGTTTATTTAATGGGCGAGGAAGTTGCAGAATATAATGGTGCTTACAAAGCGTCTAAAGGAATGCTGGATGAATTTGGCGCAAAGCGTGTGATTGATACTCCTATTGCAGAGCTCGGTTTTGCAGGTATCGCTGTAGGTTCTACAATGACAGGGAACAGACCAATTGTTGAATATATGACCTTTAACTTTTCACTTGTTGGAATTGATCAAATCATAAATAACGCTGCGAAGATCAGACAAATGTCCGGTGGACAATTTAAATGTCCGATAGTATTTAGAGGTCCTACAGGATCAGCGGGTCAATTGGCTGCCACACACTCTCAGGCTTTTGAAAGTTGGTTTGCCAATACACCCGGACTAAAGGTTGTTGTACCGTCAAATCCTTATGATGCGAAAGGGCTTTTAAAATCCGCAATTCGTGATGATGATCCGGTAATTTTTATGGAAAGTGAACAAATGTACGGTGATAAAGGAGAAGTTCCTGAAGGAGAATATACTATCCCAATTGGTGTGGCTGAAATAAAAAGAGAAGGTACAGATGTGACTATTGTTTCTTTTGGTAAAATAATTAAAGAAGCTTATAAAGCAGCTGATGAATTAGCAAAGGAAGGAATTTCTTGTGAAATAATTGACCTTCGTACAGTTCGCCCAATGGATCGGGAAGCGATTGTAAAATCGGTTAAAAAAACAAACAGATTGGTGGTTTTAGAAGAAGCCTGGCCTTTTGGAAATGTTTCAACAGAAATTACTTATTTAGTTCAATCTGAAGCCTTTGATTATTTGGATGCACCAGTTGTAAAAATAAACACAGCTGATACACCTGCACCTTACTCTCCGGTTTTATTAGCAGAATGGTTACCTAACAGTAATGATGTTATTAAAGCGGTAAAGAAAGTAATGTATAAATAAAAAGCAACATTTTGCGTTATATAGACTTCATTAGCACAGTTTGTTGATGAAGTTTTTTTAATATGAACAAATTTCTACTTTTAGCTTGTATTTTTCTTATTTTCAACTTGTTATCTAGTTGCCCAAACAAAAGTAAGTGGCTATGTTGTTGACATTAACGATGAACCTGTTGCTTTTGCTTCTGTCTTGTTTAAAAACTCTACAACCGGTACCATAACTAATGAAAATGGTCGATTTTATCTGGAATCGGATGAGACCTGGAATACTTTATCTATTTCCTTTATTGGCTATGAAACAGTTCAGCTGGAATTGTATAGAAAGGTCAATTATGATATTAAAATAGTCCTGAATGAGATTATAGAATCCTTGGATGAAATAGTTATCATTACAGGCAAGCAATCAAAAAAGAATAACCCTGCAATAGATATCTTAAGAAAGATCTGGGAACGAAAACGTAAAAATGGATTGAATCAATTCAATCAATATCAATATGACAAATATGAAAAAGTAGAGTTTGACCTCAATACAATAGATAGCACATTAATTAAAAGTAAGTTGTTCAGAGGTATGGAATTTATATTTAGTGAAGTTGATACATCTAATATCACCGGAAAAACTTATTTACCCATATTCTTGAACGAAGCTGTGAGTAAGGTTTATGGAGATAATACAATCAATAAAGAAAAAGAAGAATTAAAAGGTAATAAGAATTCAGGTTTTAGTCAAAATCAAACCATAATTGATTTTGTTGATGACTTATATTCAGATTATAATGTTTATGACAATTATTTAAAATTCTTTGATAAAAGTTTCGTGAGCCCATTGTCCAAAACCGGAATTAATACCTATAATTATGTATTGTCAGACAGCTCTTATATTGATAACAAATGGTGCTACAATATTATTTATTACCCAAGACGAAAAAATGAATTGACCTTTAAAGGTGACTTTTGGGTTGCTGATACAACATTTGCTGTGAAGGAAATCAACCTTCAAGCTTCTAAAAGCGCCAATATTAACTGGGTTAAGGAAATATATATTGAACAAGAATTTGAAGTTCTTAATGATTCGGTATTCCTAATAAAACGCGATTATTTTATGTCTGATTTTGCCTTTAACAAAAAGGAAAGATCCAGAGGTGTCTATGGTAAAAGAACAACCTTGTATGACAATTATGAATTTGATGTTAAAAAAGATCCAAAATTCTATGATGAAGAGGTTTATAGCTTCAATGCAGATATTTACGATCAAGATGATGTTTTTTGGAAAAAGAATAGGTTAGAAAATTTAAACCAAGACGAAAAAGGAGTCTACAAGATGTTGGATACCTTAAAAACGGTTAAAAAATTCAAGCAATTATACAACCTAGGCAGCATTCTTTCGTCCGGTTATATTGAGTTTAATACCTTGCCTCTTGACTATGGTCCAATCTTTTCCACATTTGGATTTAATGATGTTGAAGGAATAAGAATTAGGGCAGGAGGAAGGACCTACTTTGGCAGAAATGACCTTTGGCGATTGGAAGGATTTACAGCCTATGGACTTAAGGACAATAAATTCAAATATGGTGTCTCCGGTAAATGGCTTGTTGACAAGAAGAACAGAATAATAATCTCTGGAGGAAACAGAAGAGATGTAGAACAAATAGGTGCCAGTTTAACAACTTCGACTGATGTATTAGGAAGGAGCTTTGCCTCATCTGCTTTGGTAGGAACAGGCAGCAATGATAAGCTTACAAATATCAATTTATCAACCTTGACTTTAGAAATTGAACCGGTTAAAAATTTAATTTTTAGGATAGGAGGTAATTACAGGACATTAGAATCAGCCTCACGAACGTTTAGTTTAAATTATTTTGATGTTGATTCTGATTCTGGCATCTCCTCAGAAATTAAACAGTACGAATCAACCTTGTCAATCTCCTATTTTCCGAAAAGGAAAATGACCGGTTATGGTGTGGAACGTTACCCGGCAAATGATGATTTTGCACGATTGTTTGCTCAGCTAAGTATGGGTGATAAAAATATGCTAAATGGTGATTTTGATTATACTAAACTACAATTTTCATATTTGCAACCATGGCAAATAGGTGGATTTGGCAGACTGTATTCTAATTTAGAAGTTGGTAAAACATTTGGAGAAGTGCCTTTAGGATTATTGAGTGTTATTCCAGGTAATCAGTCTTATTTTTCGATATACAACAGTTTCTCACAACTGGACTTTTATGAATTTGTAACAGATACCTATGCCTCTTTACATTTGGAGCATAATTTTAATGGACGATTCTTTTCGAGGATTCCATTGTTAAGGAAACTGAATTTAAGGGAAATAGTTGGCATAAGAGGAGCATGGGGAACTATTTCTGATGAAAACAAAGCTCTGAATGCTTCGGGGTTAGTTTATGAGTCACCAGATGATGAAATATACTGGGAGTACAGTTTTGGTGTTGGTAATATCTTTAAAATCTTTAGGATAGACTTTAATTTTAGAGGCAACTATCTTGATAATCCTGATGCCAGAAAATTTGGAGTAACAGGTAGTTTTGGATTTCATTTCTAAACCTGTTTAATTCAGGATTGATCTATTATTTCGACTCAATGGAATAGTTGAACATTGCCTGAATATCGTAGCTTTTTAGCATGTGCAAATATCACCGAAAAGATAGTTTTGAAAGTCTTTTTATTTTAAAAAAGTTAACTATACGCCATAGAAATAGCATTATACCCATGGCAATTGGATCACTTTTTTTATGTATTGAATGCAATGTAAATTTTGTTTTATTAATGATCGAATCTGCTGCACGCATTGCACTCTCTACTGCAGGCCCTATGCCTTCTCCGAGGTCCGTTGTTGCCAAACCTGCGGCATCTCCTATTATGAAAGCATTATCTATTCTACATTGAACTATACGGTCTCTTATTTGATACACATAACCTTTGGGTTTGAATTTATAGTTTTTAACAATGTTAAGTGTATCGAGTTTTTTAACAAGATGATCCCAATGCTCTTTTATATTCACTTTTTTACCTTTGAAAAGTGCTCCAACTCCTATATTCAAGTAGCCATCATTTTTTGAAATGCACCATGAATAACCTTGAATATCATGTTCATAAAACCAGCAACGGCTTGCTTTTTCCTCATAATCATATTTTATTTCTTCCTCCAAACAGCAAACTTCATGATTCTTATTTCTAGGTTGTAGCTCCCTGAAAAATGAATTATAAACAGGGCAATGGGTTCCCCCTGCACCTACCAGATATTTACATTTGTAAACATCATCTATAATATAAAATCCATCCTGCTTTTTTATATTTCTAACCTTGTGATGATAAACATCCACACCTGATCTTTTCAGTAACCAGTCATCAAATTCGAAGCGCTTTATAGCATAGGATTTTGATTTTAGTTTTTTATCAATGCCAAAGAAGTTGACATAATTGGCATTAAGTTGTATGAATGGATAATCATCTAATTCAAGTTGATCAATGACTTTAGGAGTTATCCATCCAGCGCATAATTTGGTTCTTGGAAATATTTTCGAATCAAGTAGTATGCATTCCTTATTGTCTTGTTTTAATTTCCAAGCGCAAGTGGAACCTGCCGGTCCTCCTCCAATAATAATAACTTCTGAGAATATCATTTATTCGCCTTAGTGTTCTATAAAGGAAGTAGCATTTATCTCTACTTCCAGCATTATTTATACATAAACAAAGAAAACATATTAAAGTAGGTTTATTTCTATTAATTTTTTATGACAACTATCATAAAACCATTAAAAAACTACTCTTAGATCTAATTAATCATGAAATTACAGGATTAGATCATTATTGAAGTTGATTGGTGATTTTGTATTTATTTATACAAGCACATAGAATGATTTACGAAACCCCTAATTGATGCAACATTTTAGTATGGGCAGAAATCGCTGAAAAGAAAGTTTTATTTGAATTATAGGGAATATCATATTCTTTGGCTGTATCCACCACTATCTTCGACAATTCCTTATAATGTACATGACAAACTCCGGGTAATAAATGGTGTTCAATTTGATAGTTCAACCCTCCAATGAGCCAAGTAAAGATTTTACTTCCTGTCGCATAATTACATGTTGTTGCAAATTGATGCGTATACCAGTCTCCCGCAATAAGTCCGTTTTCATCAGGTAAAGGAAATTCGGAGCTAGGTGTAATGTGAGCAACCTGAAATACAATGCTTATTAAAAGTCCGGTAACAAAATGCATACTTAAAAATGCAAGTACAATGATCCACCATGGTAAGTCAACCATAAACAATGGTAAAATTAGTGCATATGAATAGTATAACAATTTCCACCCTGTAATACTAAAAAGGGCATTTCGGAATTCATTTTTCTCACTTAAAAAACCCATTTTATGATAGCGGTTTATCCTAACAAAGTCTTTTGTTGTGATCCATGATATTGTAGCCAAACAATAAAAAAACCAGATATAGATATGCTGAAACTGGTGAGTCCAATATTTTTTTGCATGTGGAGAAAATCGAAGAAAAAATGGCGCATTAATATCATCATCAGAATGTTCAATATTTGTAAAAGTATGATGTAGTATATTATGTTGAATTCTCCAAACTGTAGCATTTGCTCCAATGAGATTGAAGGTATAACCTATAACCTTATTGATCTTTTGATTGCTTGAGTATGATCCATGAACCGCATCATGGGCAACACCCATGCCAATTCCGGCCATACCAAGACCACTTGTTATATACAACAAAAAAAGAACCCATGGGATTGTTATAATTCCTGTATTTATAATAATTAACGGAAGAAAAAATATGCTAAGCATTAAAACGGTCTTAGCTACCATACTGGTGTTAGCATGTCTGTCAAGCTTATTAGTTTTGAAATAAAATCTAACTTTTTTTCTTAAAGTTTTGGAAAATGCAAGACCTGCTTCTTTTGAAAATTTTGGATGTTCGATTTGATCTATGTTTTGATTAATAAAAATTTTAATGCGTAATAGTCATTAAAATACCGGGGAGATCAAACAATCTAATAAAGGAAAAAAGATTAAAAAAAAGAAAGATTCCTAGTTATTTAACTTTGCAAAGGTAGCTTAAATTGTTAAGACATAGCCGATTATGAGGTTTAATTGTTAGTTGCTACCTACAATTTCTATTTTTTTTCAAAGACTAAACGATAATGATCCATGACTTCATTTTCAAAACAAACCCTGTTAGGGCTTACCTTAAAGATAGCTACAAGATGTCTGAATTCCCTATCAAAAATATATCTTGGAATAAGAGATAGGTACAACCAATACTTTTTTAGATTAAACTTTCTAAACTTTTTTCTCCATTGACCAATAGTCTCAATATAATCTAATCTACCACTACTTTGAGAAATTAATTTAAAATGAGGTTCCGCATTTCGTATGACCATTTCAGGGCCATAAGGAAGCCATGAGCCAGGAAATTGTTTAACCATTAAGGCCATAATATAAGCTGTGGATCCCTTCTCGGCATTGACATCCAAATCTTCAAAATCAACCATGTTTTTACTGAAAGTCATGGTTTGCATGTAAAAGCGACCTCCACTGGGCAAAAGGTCATACAAGGTTTGGAAAAAATCTGCATAAACTTTCTCCTGTTTGCCCTCCTTCCATTCTTCGACTGAACAAAAATGTTCTAATCCACCAATACATGTAATGGCATCAAACATTCCATAGTCTTTTGGTTTAACAGTGCGACAATCTTTTACCAAAACATTAAACCCATTTTTCCGGCATGCGTCTGCTTGTCCTTGTGATAAGGTCAAGCCAATACTTGAGGCTTCTCTTTCCTGAACAATATATCTCGTAAAAGGTGCCCAGCCACAGGCCATATCAAGAACTTTACTGCCTTTTTTAATATTAAGACTATCGGCTATAAATTTGTGTTTTGCTTTTTGAGCTTCCTCCAGGGACATTGAAAAATCGCCATCATATTTTGCACCGCTGTAATCACCTGTTTCTCCCATGCTCAAACGGAAAATTTCGTCGATGGTTGAATACGTAAAATCTAAATCTTTTTTTTCTGCCATTTTTTAGTCAATATTCAACTGATTTTTTGAAAGTTACGTATTATATTTTTGTCTATTTATTGGTCGGCTTAAAAAAGTCATTAGGTTCCAGTCCGCAAACTTCAATCATTTCAATAGCATAAGCTAAAGTGCCAAGATCTTTATCCACATTATTCGTTCCCATACTAAATCTTACTCCGGCAGCTTTTGCCCTTTTTATAAAAGTTGCGGATGGAATTTTATAACGTGCATTGATCTCAATTGCAATATTATTGTTGGCTGCCGCTTCAATTACTTTATCCATACGTTCTTTGGTCCAAAGAGATATCATATTCCGGTTGAAGTATATCGGGTAAAAAAGTGGAATTTACATAAATATCAATTGGTTCATTGTTCCATGACACCAATAATTTGATCAACCAGCTGATCCATAAAATCATCTTTATCATCTATAAAAACTTCTTCAGGCATCCAAAGGCGCATTCGTCCTGCCTTTTTTATCAGTCCAGGTCATAGCATCAGTAAAAACATAATCAAAAGTTTTAATGTTTTCTTTTGAGAACATATTCACCCATTCTCTTCCTTCTGCCTGCATTGCCATATAAACCGGGTAATCCTTGTATTGCTCATAATTTGCTAGAAGTGTAGAATCATTTGTAATTGGAAATCCAACACCCGCATTAAAGGCTACACCATATTTAATTCCTGTTTTTTTGGAATGATCCAATAATTCTTCCATGGTTAGACCGCCTTTCAAGTGAGCGTGGTAATCAATAATCTCATAACCAGATGCTTTTAACTCAACTATTTTTTTAATTATTTTACTTTGATTGGTTACTGGAATTTCAATTTGGGAGTCTTTATCATCTTTTGATTTACAGCCAACAATGAAACACACTATTAAAAAAAATATAAGGGTTTTAAAGTAATTCATAAGATCTAAGTTAGTCTATAAAAATAATGAATTGAATTAGAATACAAATTATTTAAAAGTCAAGTCAGTAAATAGTTGTTCAGACGTGTTCAGTTAAGTATCTTTGAGCACTTAAATTAGAATAAATATGAGTAAAAATAAGTTTAGAACATTTGATGTGTTAATTGAAATTCCTAAAGGAAGCCGAAATAAATATGAATATGATTTCACACTTCATAAAATACGTTTTGACAGGATGTTGTTTTCATCTATGATGTATCCCGGAGATTATGGCTTTATACCAGAAACCCTGGCATTAGATAAGGATCCTTTAGATGTATTGGTTTTAGGAAGCGAACCTACTTTTCCAATGTGTGTTATGGAAGTAAAACCTATAGGTGTTTTTCATATGACAGATGAAAAAGGTCCGGATGAGAAAATTATTTGTGTTCCTACTTCAGATCCAATCTGGAATCAATTAAATGATATATCAGATATGAACCCTCATCAAGTAAAGGAAATAGAGCATTTCTTTCAGGTGTATAAAGATTTAGAAAAAAAGAAGGTCGATGTAGGAGGCTGGGGAAATAGGGATGAGGCATTAGAGATTGTTGCTAAATCTACTGAGCGTTATGAAGAAAGCGACCATAAAAAGAAGAGAACATTCACAATTTAATTAAATTTAGAGATGGAAAATTAAGAACCCTTTTATAATCATATGAGGGTTTTTTTTATCTCTTATAATTTATTACTTTTAGTCGATTAAAAATTTAAATTAACTAACAATTTATCAATTTAATATGGAATTATTTGTAACACTTTTACCTGCATTTGGAGTTCTAGCTTTATTGTTTGTATGGATAAAAAATATCTGGGTTTCAAAGCAAGATGCTGGCAATGAAAAAATGACAAACATTGCAAAGTATATTGCTGATGGAGCTATGTCATTCTTAAAAGCTGAATATAAAATTTTAGCAATTTTTGTGGCTGCTGTTGCCGTCTTATTATTTTTTAAAGGAAATTCTGAGGTAGGTTCACACGGAATGGTTGCAGTATCATTTATTGTTGGGGCAATATGTTCTGCATTAGCTGGATTTATAGGTATGCGAGTTGCTACTAAAGCCAATGTAAGAACAACTCAGGCAGCAAGAACTTCACTTGGTAAAGCGTTGGAAGTGGCTTTTGCAGGTGGGTCGGTAATGGGGATGGGTGTAGTTGGTCTTGGCGTTTTGGGATTGAGTGGACTTTTTATGATCTATCAAAACATGTGGCCGGATGAAAATATTAAAATGGTACTAAATGTGCTTTCCGGATTCTCACTTGGAGCATCATCAATTGCATTATTTGCTCGAGTAGGTGGAGGAATTTATACCAAAGCAGCTGATGTTGGTGCTGACCTCGTGGGTAAGGTAGAAGCGGGGATTCCTGAAGACCATCCTTTGAATCCTGCAACAATTGCCGATAATGTAGGAGATAATGTAGGAGACGTTGCCGGAATGGGAGCAGATTTATTCGAGTCTTTTGTAGGTTCAATTATTGGTACTATGGTTTTAGGAGCTTTGATTATAACTCCTGACTTTGATGGCCTTGGAGCAGTTTATTTACCACTGGTTTTAGCTGCAACAGGAATTGTAATGTCTATAATAGGAACCTTTTTGGTTAGAGTTAAAGAAGGTGGAAGCCCTCATAAAGCTCTTAGTTTAGGAGAGTTTGGTTCTGGAGCCTTAATGATCATTGCATCTTATTTTTTAATTAATGCTATGATCCCTGAGAGTGTTGAAGGGTTACCTTTTGGATCCTGGGGTGTGTTTATGGCAACTGTTGTCGGATTAATAGCTGGCTTTTTTGTTGGAAAAGTAACTGAATATTATACAGGCACAGGCTCAAAACCTGTAACATCTATTGTAAGGCAATCTGAGACTGGTTCTGCAACAAATATAATTGCAGGATTAGGTGTAGGTATGATGTCTACTGCAATTCCAATTTTATTGATAGCAACAGCCATTATTTTATCGCATTATTTTGCAGGATTATATGGTATTGCTATAGCGGCAGTTGGAATGTTGGCAAACACAGGAATTCAATTAGCTGTTGATGCTTATGGACCAATTTCTGATAATGCCGGTGGAATTGCCGAAATGGCTGAGTTACCAAAAGAAGTTCGTAAACGTACCGATAAATTGGACGCTGTAGGAAATACAACTGCTGCAATTGGGAAAGGGTTTGCTATTGCATCTGCTGCCTTAACAGCGCTTGCTCTATTTGCTGCTTTTATGAAAACAGCAAATGTAACGGCTATTGACGTGTCTCAACCAGTTATTATGGCGGGATTATTAATAGGAGGAATGCTACCATTTGTATTTTCAGCCTTATCAATGAAAGCAGTAGGTCGTGCAGCTATGGCGATGATAGAAGAGGTTAGACGTCAGTTTAAGGATATACCTCAATTAAAAGCTGCTTTAGAAATTATGAGAAAATATGATTCAGACATGTCAAAAGCTACTGCAGCAGATAGAAAAATATTTGATGCGGCAGATGGCTATGCTGAATATGAAAAATGTGTAGAAATATCAACAAATGCTTCTTTAAAGGAAATGGTTTTCCCTGGTCTTTTAGCTTTAGCGGTGCCAGTAGCAACTGGGTTTATCGGTGGAGCAGAAATGCTGGGAGGTTTATTAGCAGGAGTTACGACTGCAGGTGTTTTAATGGCCATCTTCCAATCTAATGCTGGTGGGGCTTGGGATAATGCTAAAAAAATGATAGAAGAAAAAGGTGGCAAAGGAACTCCTGCTCATAAAGCTGCCGTAGTTGGAGATACCGTTGGAGATCCTTTTAAAGACACCTCTGGACCATCATTGAATATCTTATTAAAGTTGATGTCTGTGGTGGCTTTGGTTATAGCACCAAGTATAGCACTGGATGCTTCAGGAACTATGGCTGTAACAGAAAATATACAAGTTTGGGTTGATGAAGATGGGGAGGAACATATAATAGAAGGAGAGGATGTTATGTTTATGGATGGAGCGAAGGAAATGGAAAAAGAAGTAAAAGTTGATGTTCAGAAAAATGATGATGGTACCGCAAAAGCAATAGTTACAACTACTACAACAGAAAATGGTGAAAAGGTAACTAAAGAGGAAGTTTTTGAAGGAACCATGGAAGAGGTTGAGGCGAAACTGGAAGCGTATAAGTCTAAAGATGGCAATGTAAAAATTAAGACCAAGAAAATTATAAAAGAAGTTGAAGAAGTTGATGAATAATCAGTCACTTTTACAAATAAAAAAACCACGCAATTTGCGTGGTTTTTTATTTATGCTTTTAAGTGTTATTTGAACAATCCGAAAATTTCAGCATCAATCTTATTGATAATACTTCCAAGATCTTCAGGGTTGGCCACAAAATCTAATTCGTCTACATCAATTATTAATAAATTCCCTTTATCGTAGCCATGGATCCAGGCTTCATAACGTTCGTTCAATCGGCTTAAATAATCAATACTAATCGAATTTTCATATTCTCGTCCACGTTTATGAATTTGTTCTACTAAATTCGGAATTGAACTTCTAAGATAAATTAGTAAATCTGGACCTTGAACCAAAGATTCCATCAAGTCAAATAAAGATTTATAATTCTCAAAATCCCTGTTCGTCATTAATCCCATAGCGTGCAGATTGGGAGCAAAAATATGAGCATCTTCATAAATAGTTCTGTCTTGAATGATCTCTTTACCGCTTTTTCTTATTTGCAAAACTTGCCGAAACCGACTATTTAAGAAATATACTTGTAAATTGAAACTCCATCGCTCCATCTGATTATAGAAATCATCCAAGTAAGGATTGTCCACGACATCCTCTAATTGTGATTCCCACCTAAAGTGCTTTGCCAGAAGTTTTGTTAGTGTTGTCTTTCCTGCGCCAATGTTTCCTGCAACTGCAACATGCATAGTTAATTTATTTTTAATTGGTATTTATAAAGAAATTCGTCGTCGTAAATATACAAGGTTTCGTTGTTTACAAAAAATGCATTTATTAACAATTTTGGCAGTTGAATTTCTACTGGCTGAGATGAATTATTTTTTAAAAAAAATAATTTGTTGTCTTTTTGCAGTAGCAAGTTTTCATTTATATTGTATAAACTTGTAAATTCCTCATTCTTTAATTTTAAAATATTAGTTCCAAAATAATTGAATTTGTATACATAGTCTTTGGTCAATAGCCAGCAGTAGTTAAAATTGCTTTTTAGATCCAGCACATCAGATTCTACAGGCAAGGTACGCGTTTTTATGGTATTAGATTTATAATCAAAAAGTTCCAGTTGCTGAGTATCCTGATTGAAGATCCAAATAGTATTGTCATATCCGGTGGAGATAAGAGATACATTCTTATATGATTTATTGGTATTAAAATCAATTTTATAAATTTCGGCTAACCGATTATCCAAGATGACAACCGAATTAAAATCCTTATAAAATACATTGATCTTTAACGGATTAAAAGTATTGATGGATTCAATAGTTCCCAATTGTAAATTATTATAATTGAGATCCCGATCAGATGTTTTTTTGATAAGTGAGTTGTTAACCAAGAAATAGGATGAGTTGAAATTATCCATACCGATTAAACTTTTGTCCTTAACTGGAGTCTTACTAAGAAATGTAGTTTCTACCACCGGTTTTGTTTGAGAAAAACAAAGAAGAAATAAGATGCAAAAAAAGTATTTCATATCAGCAAATTACGAAAATAAAGTCGAATAAATAATTATGTTAATTTTAATAGACTATATGATCATTAAGTTTACTTTTGAATTTATAAACGATACTTATTCATAATGAAAACACTAATTAATTATTGCTCAATCCTGTTCTTTTTGTTTATTTCTGTGGCCTCTGCTCAGAATGATTTTCAGGGAAAAGCCTATTACGAGAGTAAGACAACAATGGATATGGATTTTGGAGGTAGAGAAATGAATGAAGAAATGAAAAAACGGATAGCCGAACGCATGAAAAACATGTTTGAAAAGACCTTTATACTAACCTTCAATAAAAGTGAATCAACCTACAAGGAAGAAGAGAAATTAGAGGCTCCAGGGGGCCAAGGAGGTGGATTCAGAATGATGGGAAGTTTTGCCGGTGGACTGCAATACAAAAATGTTAAAGACGGTAAATTATTGCAGGAACAGGAATTCTTTGGTAAGCAATTTTTAATTAGTGATACTTTACCCAAATTGGAATGGAAAATGTCAGGGGATACCAAACAGATTGGCAACTATTTATGTTATAAGGCAACAGCTGTTAAAAAAGTAGATGAGTTTGATTTTAGAAGCATGAGAAGAAGAGACAGGGATACTGATGAAAAGGAGAAGGATACTACAACTGTTAAAAACCCAATCGATGAAATAGAAGTGCCAAAAGAAGTTACTGTTACAGCATGGTACACGCCTCAAATTCCTGTTAGTCAGGGGCCAGGCGAATATCATGGTTTACCTGGATTGATCCTGGAAGTTAATTCTGACAGAACAACTATTTTATGTTCTAAAATTGTTTTAAATCCGGAAGTAAAAGAAGAACTTAAAATCCCATCCAAGGGAAAGGAGGTCTCTAGACAGGAATATAATGATATCATGAAAAAGAAAATGGAAGAAATGCGTGATATGTATGGAGGAAGAAACCGTGGGGGAGGAGAACATAGAATGAGAATAAGAGGATAGTATATTACACAATCAATTCCTTAAATAAATCCATGAAACAAATTGTATTTTTAATTCTGCTCCTTGCAGCTCAGATTTCATTAGCTCAGATCAGGATGGAAGGTGTCGTAAATGACAGTATTGGACAACCTTTGGAACTAGCCAATGTAATTGCCATTGACAGAGAGACAAATATTTTGGAATCCTTTGGAATAACTAATAATCAAGGCAGATACAAGTTAAGTTTAGAAAAAAATACCGATTATAAGATCCAGGTAAGCTATATAGGTATGAAGCCTTTCGAAGAATTGATTTCCACTTTGGAAGAAAATTTAGAAAAAGACTTTTCGCTTCAGTCAGATACGACATTGGATGAGGTTGAATTGGTCTATGAAATGCCTGTAACGGTTAGAGGAGACACACTTGTTTACAACGCAGACTCTTTTAAAACAGGTACTGAAAAAAAGCTTGAAGATATTCTGGAAAAACTTCCCGGAGTTGAAATTACAGATGATGGGGAGATTGAAGTTGAAGGAAGGAAGGTCACCAAAGTGATGGTTGAAGGAAAAGACTTTTTTGATGGAGACACCAAACTGGCAGCAAAGAATATCCCATCGGACGCGGTTGATAAGGTTCAGGTTCTTAGAAATTTCAATGAAATAGGTCAGTTAAGTGGTGTAACAAATAATCAGGATAATGTTGCCTTGAATTTAAAGCTTAAAAAAGGGAAAGATAAATTTTGGTTTGGTGATATTACGGTGGGAGGTGGAACTTCACCAGATGATGAACTGTACAAGGTTCAGCCTAAAGTATTTTATTACAGTCCCAAGAATAGCATCAACATTATTGGAGATGTTAATAATACGGGTGAAGTTGCTTTTACCAGGAGAGATTATTTTAATTTTTCCGGAGGATTCAGAAATTTTAATCAAAGTAGTGGAACCAATATAAGTTTAGGAAATAACAGTTTAAATTTTTTAAATACCAGAAATAATCAGGCAGAAGCAATTGACATTAAATTTGGAGCTGCCAATTTCAGTTATTCACCTAATAAGGCTTTGAGCATTAGTGGATTCGGAATTTATTCGGGGAACGAGACAGATATTAGGGAAGTTAATAGTGTAGTTTACACTGATGAAGAACTAAACATCCCTGATGAGTCAACCTCCAGTTTTACACAGCAAAAGAGTGATCTTGGGCTATTAAAATTTAGTACGGTTTACAAACCCGACGCTAATAATCAATTGGACTATGATGTTTTTGGCCGAATATCAAAACAAACTCAAAACCGACTATTTAATTCTTCTATACTTGGTGAGATAGATCAATTTGAAGACCAGACACCATACAGTATCAATCAAAACTTAAATTATTATTACACATTAAACGATACCAATATATTTTCATTTGAGGCGCAACATTTATTGCAGGAAGAGGATCCGTTCTATAATGCATTTATTGAACAAAAATCTACTTTTCAAAACACTGCCATTGGTTTAGGATTTGATGATGATCAGGTAGGCTATAATGCAGATCAGGATAAACGCATTAAGTCGAATAAATTTGATGGGCGACTTAATTATTGGAACG
Source organism: uncultured Flavobacteriaceae bacterium (assembly GCA_963722665.1). GTDB lineage: Bacteria > Bacteroidota > Bacteroidia > Flavobacteriales > Flavobacteriaceae > Site-B1. Next base: position 106,311 of record CAVRNW010000039.1, on the reverse strand, counting down.
TTTTGAATCCCAGGAGCAATTTAAATTATACCTTAGGATTGGTTTATAGCAATCAAAAATTTGATTCAAATATTTTTCAAATACTGGATAATGGATCAATTTTTGACCCAACACCTCTTTCAGGATCAGTCACCAATGAAATAGATTTCACTTTTATTGACACGTATTTTGGGTTCCATTATAACCTTAAATCAGGAAAATTCACCCTAACTCCGGGATTTTCGGCTCATGTATATAAAACTGAAGACAAACAATTTGGAACTGATAATTCCAATAACTTTTTCAGACTGTTGCCTGATGCTAATATTAGACTGCAACTAAAATCCAGTGAAAACTTAAATCTACGCTATAGTATGCAAACCAGTTTTACTGATGTTACCAGATTGGCAGAAGGCTTTGTGCTTAACAATTATAATTCCATTTTTTTAGGAAACAGGGAACTGGAAAATGCCTTAACTCATAATGTTAATCTGTCATATTTTAGTTTCAACATGTTTAACTATACCAATATATTTGGTTCTGTGAACTATGTTAAAAATATTGATGGGATTCGTAATCGTGCTGTATTTGATGGTGTTATTCAATCTTCTACACCATTTAACTCGAACTTTGCTGATGAATCTATAAGTGCTAATGGACGATTTGAACGCAGATTCGGAAAAGTAAAAGGATCTTTAGGTGGTAATTTTTCCTGGTCAAAATTTACACAGTTTATTAATGATCGTGTCAGTACCAATAAAAGTTTTACCCAATCCTACCGATCAAGGATAAGTACGTTTTTCAAAGATGCACCAAATGTTGAAATCGGCTATAATCTTACAATAGATGACAATAACCAGGGTCGCCAGGCAACAACCTTTTATACTCACAGGCCTTTCATAAATTTTGACGCTGTTATTTTCAAGAATTTTATGTTCAATACAGAATTTAGCTTTTATGATTTTAGAGATAAGGACAGCTCTATTAACAGCTATCAATTCTGGGATGCTTCTTTAATTTATCAGAAACAGGATAGCAAATGGGAATATAAATTAGGAGCGACTAACTTGTTAGATACTAAATTTTTAAATCAAACCAATACCAGCAATATTTCTGTCACGAATCAGGAATATTTTGTGCAACCACGTTTCTTGGTTTTAAGTGTTAAATATAATATTTGATTTGTGCGTTTTATAATTTGGGGATTATTTTTTAATAATAATAGTCCTCTGATTTAAATAATATTTGGTTAACCTGATCAGAAAAGTTACATTTGCAAACAGACAAAACATTAATTAATTAAAAATCAAAACATTATGGAAGGATATTGCGTAAAGTGTAAAGCAAAAAGAGAAATAAAAGATGCTACTGAAGTTACTATGAAAAATGGCAGAAAAGCAATGAAAGGAAAATGTCCAACTTGTGGAACTGGTATGTTTCGTATTTTAGGAAAATCGTAACCTAAACCTTTATAACATTAAAAGCCTCATATTCAATTGAATATGAGGCTTTTTAAGTTTTTATATGTATTTATATTTACAGACCAAAGGCTTTTTTAACGGTATCTACGTAATTTAGCTCTTCCCATGTAAAAAGATCTACATCTATTGTCACACTTTCTCCGTAAGGTTGTGTGAAAGTCTTTCTAACTTTTTGCGGTTCTCGTCCCATATGACCATAAGCTGCAGTTTCACTATAAATAGGTTTTCTTAATTTTAAACGCTTTTCTATTGCAGATGGTCTCATATCAAAAATTGAGGCAACTTTTTCTGCAATTTCACCATCAGTTATATTAAATGGGCAAGTGCCATAAGTATCAACAAAAATACCCATAGGTTCTACAACACCAATAGCATAAGATACTTGTACTAAAATTTCATCACATACACCTGCTGCAACCAAATTTTTAGCAATATGTCTTGTTGCATAAGCTGCACATCTATCAACTTTACTTGGGTCTTTTCCAGAAAAAGCACCACCTCCATGAGCTCCTTTTCCACCATAAGTATCAACAATAATTTTTCGTCCTGTTAATCCAGTATCTCCATGAGGTCCACCAATTACAAATTTTCCTGTTGGGTTAATATGATAAGTAATATCATCATTAAATAATGCTTTGGTTTGTTCAGGTAATTTAGCAATCACTCTTGGAATTAAAATATCAACAATATCTTTTCTAATTTTTGCTAGCATTTCGTCATCTCCGGCAAAATCATCATGTTGTGTAGAAACAACAATAGCATCAATTCGTTGAGGTACATTATCATCACTATACTCAATAGTTACCTGACTTTTAGAATCTGGTCTTAAATAAGTAATATCTTTATTTTCTCTTCGTAATTCAGCTAATTCTTTTAAAATTCGATGTGATAGATCTAAAGCCAAAGGCATATAATTTTCTGTTTCATTGAGTTGCATAACCAAACATCATTCCTTGATCACCTGCACCTTGATCTTCTTTGTTACCTCTATCTACACCTTGATTAATATCTTCAGATTGTTCATGAATTGCAGAAAATACACCACAAGAATTACCATCAAACATATATTCACTTTTAGTATAACCAATTTTATTAATGATATCTCTTGCAATTTTTTGAACATCTAAATAGGTGTTAGATTTTACTTCTCCAGCCAGAATCAACTTGTCCTGTAGTTACTAATGTTTCACAAGCTACTTTTGAATTGGGATCAAATGCTAAAAAATTATCAATTAAAGCATCAGAAATTTGATCTGCTACTTTATCTGGATGTCCTTCTGAAACACTTTCTGATGTAAATAAATATGCCATATATTTTAATTTATTTATGTTTAAAGATTTGACGAGAGTGCTTGCGTAAGGAAGTTTTCGTACTGCCTTTAGCATTTTTTTATTGAGGTTGCAATCAGTCAAATCTTTCCTCTATTTTGATATTAGCAAAAGTACATATAATATTATTACTAAAAAAAAGTACGTTAAAAGATTTTAGAAATAAAAAACCACCGAAAGTAAATTAATACTTCAGGTGGTTTCAACTAACTAAAAAATAACTATATCAATGTTCGTTCATTCTAAAGTCAGGGTATGCATCCATACCATGTTCGTATCCATCAAGTCCTTCAATTTCTTCTTTTTCAGAAACTCGGATGCCAACAGTTTTCTTAAGGATAAATAAAATTACAAAAGAGGAGATGATACATATAGCAGCATAAGATGCTACTCCTACCAATTGGCTCACAAATTGTGCTCCACTTGCCAATGCACCAAAAAGTCCAACCGCAAGAGTTCCCCAAATACCACAAATTAAGTGTACTGCAATTGCTCCAACAGGATCATCTAATCGTATTCTATCAACTAAAGATACCGCGAATACAATTATAGCTCCTGCAATTCCACCTATAATTATGGCGTCAGTAGGACTCATTTGGTCTGCACCTGCAGTAATACCTACTAGTCCTCCTAAAATTCCATTTAAGAACATTGTAAGATCCAAATTCTTAAACATTGCTGTTGATACTAAGAATGCAACAACTCCACCAGCTGCAGCAGCTAAACATGTGGTTACCAAGGTCAAAGAAGTTAATGCAGGATCTGCAGATAACACAGAGCCGCCATTAAATCCAAACCATCCTAACCAGAGGATTAATACACCTGCTGTTGCCATAGGTATACTATGCCCAGGGATTGCATTAATTTTTCCATCGGCGTATTTTCCAATTCTGGATCCTAGAAGGTATACAGCAACTAATGCAGCCCAGCCTCCAACAGAATGTACCAATGTAGAACCTGCGAAATCATAGAAAGGCGTTTCTCTCATATCTAAAAATCCACCTCCCCATTTCCAGGATCCTGCTATTGGGTATATTATTCCAACATATAATATTACAAATACCATAAAAGGAACAATTTTAATTCTTTCTGCAACTGCTCCAGAAACTATTGTAGCTGCAGTAGCTGCAAACATGCCTTGAAACAAGAAGTCTGTCCAGTATGTATAGCCTTCGCTGTAAGTAAGGTCTAAAGTTCCTTCAGCGGTTAAAGGCGATTCAAGCCCAAATCCTGCAAATCCGAAGAACCCAGAAGAACCTTCGCAAATCCGGGATACATTAAATTAAATCCTACTAAAGCATACAATAATAATCCAACAGTGATGATGAATATATTTTTAAATAGGATGTTAATTGTGTTTTTTTGTCTTGTTAACCCAATTTCTAAAAATGCAAATCCTAAGTGCATAAAGAAAACGAGTGCTGTACAGATCATCATCCATACATTATTTATAGTTAATAATTCCATAATTTTAATTGTTAGTTTTAGTTTACTTTAATGTTTGTCCTCCCTTTTCACCTGTTCTAATTCTGTAACTTTCAATGACATCCGACACGAAGATCTTTCCGTCACCAACTTCACCAGTCATGGCAGCTTTAAGTATGGCTTGAATAGTCGGCTGCTCGAAATCATCATTTACAACAATGGATAAAAAACGTCTTTGAATATCACTTGTACTATAGGAAATACCTCTGTAGACATGACCTTCCTTTTCGTGTCCAATTCCTGTTACATCCCAGTAAGAGAAGAAATTGAACATCAACGGCATGTAGTGCCTCTTTTACTGCTCCATATTTGGATTTTCTGATTATTGCTTCGATTTTTTTCATAATTAATTTATTTAGTTAGAATGAATATTTATGTTAGAATGTTAAGATTGCAGCTAAAGTAAATGCAGCTAAGCTATCAGTAGGAACACCATCACTATCAATGATATTTCCAATAAAACCACCATCAGCATTAGTTAAAGCATCTAATCTAACTTCTGGCTTTATAATTAAATTATCTATAGAATAACTTCCTGTTAAAGTTGCAGCGAATACAGATGGTAAATCATCACCATCACCATGTAAAGCAAAGTACTCACCTCTTAAACCAAGAGAAAAACTATCAGAAGTAGCTAACTGTGGATATAAAGCAGCTCCATAAAAACCAGAACCATCATTATCATTGTATGCAGCATTGATTCCTAAGAAGAAATCATCAGATAAATCGAAACCACCTGTGTAATCAATTTCAAACCCTAAACCACCGTTATTGCCACTATCATAGTATAAGTTTAAGTATTGATCTGGCATATCCTAATTGAGCTCCTAGTGCATATTCACCAGAAATAGAAGTATTGTTTGTGTCCCAAGGATTGGTAATAGCTAACATTAAGCTAAAATCGTCAGATAAAGCAAAATCTGCTTTTAAACCAACATGAGAAAATGGACCGCTTGAGAATAAATAAGAGGTACTGTAGTTAAAGTTTGCTGCTGGAGCAATTACTTCATAGCCTAAAAAAGTATTCCATCTACCAAATGTTAAAGTAGTACCTTCAGACACACTCCAGTAAACATATGCTTGATTTACGATACCATCAACAATATCTGTGTTGAAAGTAGCACCAGCACCTCTTGGTCCAGTAACTAAATCAAGAACCGCACCTACTTTATCACTTTCGTAGCTAGCAATAATGTTACCCATACCGAATGCAAAACCTGATTGATCTGCAAAAGCAGTTCCAAAGGCAGGAGCTTGCATTATCAGGAGCTGTTAAATAAGTTTGATAGTAAGCGTCTACACTACCACTAATAGATAATTTCTTTCTCAGTTGCTTCTTCTTGAGCAAAAAGTGCCGTTGCTGCAAAAAGCATTGAAAGTGTAATAATTTTTTTCATAATTTTAAGTTTATCAGTTATTGAAGCCGCTAAACTATATAAAAAGAATTTATACCACCTAAAAAAAAGGGTAAAAGACGTCATTTTTACGATAATGATAATTATAACCCTAAAAAATATGGGGTATAAAATTATAAAAGATATATTTTATGAATTTAAAAATGAGAATTGAAAACATATCAATATTATATCTCTTATCACTATTTTATTTTAAAGCTTTTTAAGGCTTTATTTAATTATCGAGAGAGAATTTATCATATTGTTATATATATTGTAATGGATATTAGTTTGATAATTCGTATTTTTTCACTTCAATTTCCCCAAGAATTTAAAAAAAGCATCCTAAAAGTATCAAACTCATAATAATGGATTCAAGATTATGATATTTGATAGGGAAGCTATTATATTCGTCAACTAACTAATTAATAAAAAATTAAAACAGAAGATTATGCTGAGGAAACAAGGAATGTATTTACCGGAATTTGAACATGATAATTGTGGTGCTGGTTTTATTTGTAGCTTAAAAGGTATTAAGTCAAACGATATAATTCACAAAGCTCTCGAGATTCTTGAAAAACTGGAGCATAGAGGAGCGGTAAGTGCCGATGGCAAAACCGGAGACGGTGCCGGAATATTAATAGATATTCCACATGACTTTTTTGTTGCTAATTGCAGTTTTAAGTTACCCGATTTTGGTGAATATGCTGTAAGTAATGTGTTTTTACCAAAAAAGGACAATCAGCAATCCTACTGTATTGGAGTACTTGAAAAACATATGACCGAACAAGGTCTAATTGTGCTAGGATGGAGAAACGTTCCAATTGACATATCTGTGTTAGGTGAAATAGCAGCAAATACACAACCTTTCGTTAAGCAGATTTTTATTGGCAAATCAGATGAAAAGCAAGATGATTTCAAATTCAATTTGAAATTATTCATAGCGCGTAAGAAAGCAGAACATGAAATATATGGTTCTAAATTATCAGAAAGCAGTTTTTTCTATTTACCAAGTTTATCGACCAAAACAATTATTTTCAAAGGACTTCTCATTCCACAGGATATTAAATTATTTTATAAAGATTTAAAAGACCCCACTCTGGTCACTAGGTTGGCTTTGGTCCATCAGAGGTTTTCGACCAATACATTTCCAACCTGGGATCTGGCACAACCCTTCAGGTATATGTGTCACAATGGAGAGATCAACACTTTAAGAGGAAATTTATCCAGAATGACTTCCAGAGAATCTCTGATGAAAAGTGATTTGTTTGGCGATGAAATAAGGAGTGTTTTACCTATTGTTTTAAAAGGAAAATCAGATTCCGCCTCTATGGATATGGTAGTTGAATTACTCCTAATGACAGGGCGATCGTTGCCGGAAGTCATGATGATGCTAGTTCCGGAAGCCTGGGAAAAGAATACGGAGATGTCTGAGGCAAAAAAAGCATTTTATGAATATAATTCATGTGTCATGGAGCCTTGGGATGGTCCTGCATCAATTCCATTTACTGATGGAAATTATATAGGAGCTGTTTTGGATAGAAACGGGTTGCGTCCGTCAAGGTATTCTGTAACCAAAGATGGCTATGTGATCATGTCTTCTGAAACTGGTGTTATAGAAATAGCTCCGGAAAATATTCAGCATCATGGAAGGCTGGAACCGGGAAAAATGTTCTTGGTCGATATGAATGAAGGAAGAATAGTAAACGATGAAGAAGTAAAGGAAAAAATAGTAAAGAAACATCCTTACAAGAAATGGCTTAGTGATAAGCTGTTATATCTAAAGGACATACCATATAATGATTGCCCGGTACATTTTAATGAAGAGTCATTATCCAAAAGGCAAACGATCTTTGGATATACAAAAGAAGACATTAATACTATTATTTTGCCAATGGCAAAAAACAGTAAAGAACCAATTGGATCTATGGGTAATGATACACCTTTAGCTGTATTGTCAGAAAGGCCACAATTATTATTCAGTTATTTTAAACAATTATTCGCTCAGGTAACCAATCCACCATTAGATGGTATTCGGGAAGAATTGATTACCGATATTAGTTTGACCCTTGGAAAAGATTCAAATATTTTTGATATTAGTGCAGAGCATTGCCAGAAATTAAAAATAGAGAATCCTGTTATTTCAAAGCAAGATTTAGATAAAATAAAGAGCAATCAAAAATCCGGATTTAAAGCAACTACAATACCTATATTATATAAGATTGATAAAGGACATAACGGACTTGAAAACGCTCTGGAAGAAATGCTGGAATCTGTTTCCAAAGCCATTGATGAAGGTACTAACATTATTATATTAACTGATAGAAATGTTGATAAGGAAAATGCTCCAATACCATCATTGCTGGCTTGTTCTTATGTAAATAGCGGACTTCAAAAATTAGGTCAGCGTTCCAAAATAAGTATTATAATTGAATCAGCAGAACCCAGAGAAGTACATCATTTTGCTATGCTTTTCGGTTATGGTGCAAGCGCCATAAACCCTTATATGGTCAATGAGATCATTGAGAAAAGAGTAAAAAGAAATGAAATTGAAGTAACATCATCCATAGAAGCTGTAAAAAACTATAATAAAGCTGTAGGCAAGGGTATTCTTAAAGTAATGAATAAAATAGGAATATCAACATTGAATTCCTACAGAGGTTCACAATTATTTGAATGCATTGGGATCAATACAACCGTGGTTGATAAATACTTCCCTAATACAGCTACTCGAATACAGGGAATTGGCTTGCATGAAATTGAGAAAGAGATTAACAAGCGGTATTCCAATGCCTATAAAGAAAGGTCCATTGATGGTGAATTGGAACTTGAAATAGGCGGTCAATACAGATGGAGAAGAAATGGTGAACATCATTTGTTTAATCCACTCACCGTTGCAAAACTACAGGAGGCAGTAAGAACTAATAAACCTAATATTTATAAGGAATACTCGGAACTGGTGAACAATCAATCTAAACAATTAATGACAATTAGAGGCTTGTTTGAATTCACCAATTATGATCCAATCCCTATAGATCAGGTAGAGCCATGGACGGATATTGTAAAACGCTTCAAAACTGGAGCGATGTCTTACGGTTCTATAAGCAAAGAAGCTCATGAAAATTTGGCTATTGCCATGAACCGAATAGGTGGAAAAAGCAATTCGGGTGAAGGAGGAGAAGATGAAGAGCGCTTTTATAAGGATAGTACTGGAGACTGGAAGAACAGTTCAATTAAACAAGTGGCTTCAGGACGATTTGGTGTGACTTCCAATTATTTGACCAATGCTTCAGAGATACAGATAAAAATGGCGCAGGGAGCCAAACCTGGAGAAGGTGGGCAACTTCCGGGTCCCAAAGTAAATCCGCAAATTGCAAAGACCAGAAATTCAACACCTTATGTTGGACTTATTTCGCCACCGCCTCACCATGATATTTATTCTATTGAGGATCTGTCTCAATTAATATATGACTTAAAATCAGCTAACAGACAGGCACGAATCAATGTAAAATTAGTTTCTGAAGTTGGTGTAGGAACAGTTGCAGCCGGAGTTGCTAAAGCTAAAGCAGATGTTATTTTAATTTCCGGGCATGATGGAGGAACAGGAGCTTCGCCTTTGACATCGTTGAAACATGCAGGATTACCGTGGGAATTAGGATTAGCGGAAGCACAGCAAACTCTGGTTATGAATAATTTAAGGAACAGAGTTGTATTGGAATGCGATGGACAATTAAAAACAGGACGAGATGTTGCAATAGCCTGTTTGCTTGGGGCCGAAGAATTCGGTTTTGCGACTGCACCATTAGTAGCATCAGGTTGCATCATGATGCGAGTTTGCCACTTAAATACTTGTCCGGTAGGAATAGCTACCCAAAACCCTGAATTACGCAAGAAATTTGAAGGGCAGCCGGAACACGTTGTCAACTTTATGTATTTCATCGCCCAAGAATTAAGAGAAATTATGTCTCAACTCGGATTTCGAACAGTGAATGACATGGTTGGTCAGGTACAAAAACTTAACAGATTTAAAACGATTGATCAATATAAGGCTTTGGGAATAGATCTATCTCCAATTTTACATAGAGTGCCTGTTTCCGAAAATATAAAATTATACAACACAGAAGTACAAGATCATCATATCGAAAAAGCATTGGATTTTCAAGTGATCACAAAGGCACATCCGGCAATATTCAGAAAAGAAAAACTAACATTAGATTTCAAAATAACCAATGAAGACAGAGCTTTTGGGGCTGTTTTAAGTAATGAGATCTCTAAGATTTATGGATCGCAAGGATTACCTGAAAATACTCTTAAAATAAATTTCAAGGGATCTGCAGGTCAAAGTTTTGGTGCTTTTGCAACTAAAGGATTAACCTTGGTTATAAGAGGAAACACAAACGATTACATTGGGAAAGGCTTATCAGGAGCCAAATTAATTGTCAAGGTTCCTGAAGAAGCCACTATAGTTCCTGAAGAAAATATTATTATTGGTAATGTTGCCTTATATGGCGCAACTTCAGGAGAAGCTTATATTAATGGAAAAGCGGGTGAACGCTTTTGTGTAAGAAATTCTGGTGCTAAAGCAGTTGTTGAAGGTATAGGAGACCATGGTTGCGAATATATGACAGGAGGTGTTGCGGTCATTTTGGGTGAAGTTGGTAGAAATTTTGGCGCAGGTATGAGCGGTGGAATCGCATTTATTTATGACGCCAACAAGACATTTAAAAGGAGGTGCAATACAGAAGGCTTGAACTTAGACCCTGTAACTAACAAAGCAGATATTAAAGAATTGAAGCAACTTATTGAAAATCATTATAATGCTACGTTAAGTCCGCTTGCTCAGCGAATTTTAGAGAATTGGGAAAAAGAATTACCAAAATTTATTAAAGTTCTTCCTGAAGAATATAGGCAAGCACTTATTAGATTGAAAAGAGAAAACCTTATTAAACTTTAAAGCTATGGGAAAGATAACTGGATTTTTGGAATTTAAAAGAGAGGTTGAAAAGTACGAATCGGTCAATAAAAGATTGAAAAACTATAAAGAGTTTACCATTCCAATGAATGGAAAAAACTTAAGTGATCAAGGGGCAAGATGTATGGATTGCGGAATCCCTTTTTGCCACAGTGGTTGTCCTTTGGGGAATCTAATACCGGATTTTAATGACAAGGTTTATAATGGTCGATGGAAAGATGCCGCTAAAATTTTACATTCAACAAATAACTTTCCGGAATTTACAGGAAGATTATGTCCGGCTCCGTGTGAAGAAGCTTGTGTTTTAGGAATTAATGAAGATCCGGTTTCAATTGAAAATATTGAAAAGAACATAGTTGAAACTGCTTTTAAAGAAGGTTGGATCATAGCAAATCCTCCAAAAATAAGAACGGGTAAAAAAGTAGCTGTTATTGGTTCAGGGCCATCGGGTCTTGCCGCAGCTCAACAATTGAATAGGGCAGGGCATCATGTAACGGTTTTTGAAAGAGATAAAAAAGTAGGTGGATTACTGCGATATGGCATCCCGGATTTCAAAATGGAAAAGCATATTATAGATAGAAGACTAAAAATATTGGAAGAAGAAGGAATCGTTTTTAAAACTAATTCGCATGTTGGAATCAATATAAAAGCAAATGATCTCAAAAAAGAATTTGATGCTGTTATACTTTGTGGGGGAGCCACTGAAAGAAGGAGTATACCTGTAAAAGGATCTGATTTAAAAGGAGTTTATCAGGCCATGGATTTCTTAAAACAAAATAATGAACGAGTCGATGGTATTTCAGGGTTTAAAGAAGAGATCATAGCCAAAGGTAAAAATGTGATTGTTATAGGAGGAGGAGATACAGGTTCAGATTGTATAGGTACAAGTAACAGGCAAGGTGCAGAATCAGTTGTTAATTTTGAAATTTTGAGTAAACCAACTATTGGCCGTCCGGCTCATCAGCCTTGGCCGTATTGGCCAATGAGATTGCGTACAAGTTCATCTCATAAAGAAGGGGTTGAACGCTTTTTTAGTATCTCAACCAAAGAATTTGTAGGAGATAAAAAAGGCAATTTAACAGGATTGGTGACTGTTGAGGTAGAATGGATCTTTAATGAAGGTGAACGGCCTCAATTAAAAGAAATTCCGAATACAGAAAAACATTGGGATTGCGATTTGGTATTTTTAGCCTTAGGTTTTACTGGTTCAGAAAAAACACTACCTGAAGCCTTTGGGTTAAAAACGGATTTTAGATCAAATATTGCAGCTTCAACTAAAGACTATAAAACCAGTGAACCCGGAATTTTTGCTGCAGGAGATATTAGACGAGGTCAATCTTTAATAGTATGGGCAATCTCAGAAGGAAGGCAAGCAGCGTATCATATTGATAAATATTTAATGGGGAAAAGCTTCTTGCCATTAAAGGACGATAATGACCTACCAAGAGTTTAAGATAACTTTTATAAAAAATACCTCTTTTTGAACATCATAAAAATTGATATCTAAACAATTAATAATCAATATTATACATATTATAAAGTTACTATGACAATAGTCTAATTATCCCATTGTAAAACCTTATAACAAGCCATTAATATAATTTAGAATTTTTATTTTAAAAACCTGTATCCTGCCAGAGTAAATTTTATGAAGAAATTAAATAAATACAGTAAAACAGTTACCCAAGATCCTACACAACCGGCGGCTCAAGCCATGTTGTACGGAATTGGTTTGAAAAGTGAAGATTTTGATAAACCTATTGTTGGAATTGCTAGTACAGGTTATGAAGGCAATCCTTGTAATATGCACCTTAATGATCTGGCCAAATTAGCTAAGGAGGGAACTCAAAATGAAGATATAATCGGTTTAATTTTTAATACAATTGGTGTAAGTGATGGCATTTCTATGGGGACTCCCGGGATGCGTTACTCATTACCTTCAAGAGATATTATTGCTGATTCAATGGAAACTGTGGTTCAAGCCATGAGTTATGACGGTTTAATTACTGTGGTAGGGTGCGATAAGAATATGCCAGGAGCCCTTATGGCGATGATAAGGTTGAACAGGCCTTCTATTTTGATCTATGGAGGAACAATAGATTCCGGTTGTCATAATGGTAAGAAATTGGATATCGTTTCTGCTTTTGAAGCATGGGGAAGTAAGGTGGCAGGAACCATGGAGCAGGAAGAATTTGAATGCATTGTAAAAAAGGCAATTCCTGGTGCAGGAGCCTGCGGAGGCATGTATACGGCTAATACCATGGCTTCGGCAATTGAAGCTTTAGGAATGACCTTGCCTTTTAATTCGTCCAATCCTGCGACAAAAGAGGAAAAGAAAAAAGAATGTATTAAGGCAGGTGAGGCAATGCGAAACCTGCTTGAAAAAGATATCAAACCTTTAGACATTATTACTCGTAAATCCATGGAAAATGCGATTCGATTAGTAACCATTTTAGGAGGTTCAACAAATGCAGTTTTGCATTTTTTAGCAATTGCAAGAGCAGCCCAAATAGATTTTACTTTAGCAGATTTTCAGAAAATAAGTGATAATACTCCCTTCCTTGCCGATTTGAAACCAAGTGGGAAATATTTAATGGAGGATGTTCACGCAGTTGGAGGTATTCCGGCGGTACTAAAATATCTTTTGAAAAATGGATTACTTCATGGAGATTGCCTAACAGTAACAGGTAAAACTTTAGCTGAAAATTTATTGGAAGTTGATGATTTATCTCCAGGTCAGGATGTTATCAAACCATTAGAAAAACCAATAAAAATTTCCGGACATTTGAGAATGTTGTATGGCAATTTGGCTAAAGAAGGAAGTGTTGCAAAAATCACTGGAAAAGAAGGATTGAAATTCTCTGGAAAAGCAAAAGTGTTTGAAGGTGAGTATGATGCTAATGACGGAATTCGTGATGGTAAAGTTAAAAAAGGAGATGTGGTAGTCATTCGTTATGAAGGACCAAAAGGAGGTCCTGGAATGCCTGAAATGTTGAAGCCTACAGCAGCCATTATGGGAGCAGGTTTAGGTAAGGATGTGGCATTAATTACAGATGGACGTTTCTCTGGTGGAACGCACGGTTTCGTGGTGGGTCATATTACGCCAGAAGCCCAGGAAGGAGGTGCTATTGCTTTGGTAAAAGATGGAGATATTATCACTATTGATGCCGAGACTAATTCAATTATTCTTGAAGTTTCAGATAAAGAATTAGCAAAAAGAAAAGAACAATGGAAAGCACCGGAATTGAAATTTGATCGTGGTGTATTATATAAATATGCAAGGACCGTTTCATCAGCATCTAAAGGATGTGTAACTGATGAATTCTAAATAATAAGTTTTTTCATTTCCGCGAAGGCGGAAATCTTAATTATAGAGTAGAATATGAAAGAAACACAAACAATATTAAAAAAAAATAACTCAAAACAAGTTACTGAGCGTATTACTGGTAGTGAAGCTGTCATAAAATGCTTATTGGCAGAAGGAGTCGATGTGCTTTATGGCTACCCTGGTGGAGCTATAATGCCTGTATATGATGAGCTATACAAATACAAGGACAAAATTCATCACGTTTTAACACGACATGAACAGGGAGCAACTCATGCCGCACAAGGATATGCCAGAATTTCGGGTCGAGTTGGTGTTGCAATGGCAACTTCAGGTCCTGGAGCTACAAACCTAATTACCGGAATTGCCGATGCTCAGATAGATTCTACTCCTTTGGTATGTATTACTGGTCAGGTATCTTCTCAATTATTAGGTAGTGATGCATTTCAGGAAACGGATATAGTAGGTATTTCTACTCCTGTCACAAAATGGAATCACCAGATTACAAAGGCATCAGAGATTCCTGAAGTCATGGCTAAAGCATTTTATATTGCAAAGAGTGGTCGTCCTGGTCCTGTTTTAGTCGACATAACCAAGGATGCACAGTTTGAAGAATTTGACTTCAAGTATGAGAAGTGTAAAGGAGTTAGGAGTTATAAGCCTATTCCGGCAACAGATTTCTTTAAAGTGCAGGCAGCAGCAGATTTGATAAATTCTGCTAAAAAACCTCTTATTGTATGGGGACAAGGAATCATTCTAGGAGAAGCAGAAAATGAATTAAAAGCAGTCGTGGAAAAAGCCGGAATTCCTGCAGCATGGACCATTCTGGGTGCTTCTGCTATTCCAACAGCTCATCCATTGAATGTTGGTATGGTTGGTATGCATGGTAATTATGCGCCAAATGTATTAACTAATGAGTGTGATGTCTTGATAGCGATAGGCATGCGCTTTGATGATCGTGTAACTGGAAGCCTCGATACTTATGCGAAACAGGCAAAAGTGATTCATTTTGAAATTGATCCTGCCGAAGTTGATAAGAATGTAAAAACCGATATTGCAGTTTTAGGTAATGCAAAAGCAAGCTTGAAACAATTGCTGCCATTATTGAAAGAAAACAAGCATGTTGAATGGCTTCAAAAGTTTAAAGATCTGTATGCCATCGAGTTTGAAAAAGTAATAAAAGATGACTTGCATCCAACAAAAGAAGGCTTGACAATGGGTGAAGTTTTAAAAGAAATAAATATACAAACCAAAGGAGAAGCCGCAATAGTCTCAGATGTTGGACAGCATCAAATGATCGCTTGTCGTTATGCCGAATTTAAAAACACAAGAAGTAACATTACTTCCGGAGGTTTAGGTACCATGGGATTTGGTCTTCCGGCAGCAATTGGAGCTAAAATGGCAGCTCCTGAGCGTGAAGTTGTATGCATTTCAGGGGATGGAGGTTACCAAATGACAATACAGGAATTAGGCACCATCTTCCAGCAAAAAGTCGCAGTAAAAGTTGTGGTTCTTAATAATGATTTTTTAGGGATGGTTCGTCAATGGCAACAATTGTTTTTTGATAAACGATACGCCTCGACCGAAATGACAAACCCGGATTTTGTAACCATAGCTAAAGGATATTATATTAATGCAAAACGAGTGACTAAACGTGAAGAATTAGCAGATGCTGTAGCAGAAATGATTGCAAGTAAAGAAGCTTATTTCCTTGAAGTTCGCGTTGAAAAAGAAGATAATGTATTTCCAATGATACCATCTGGTGCAAGTGTTTCAGATATAAGATTAAGTTAAGTATGGAAGAGAAAGAAAATTTTACCATTTCGGTTTATACTGAAAATAATGTGGGAATATTAAACCGCTTATCGGCTATATTCTTAAAGCGTCATATTAATATAGAGAGTCTGACAGTTTCAAAGTCTGAAATTGATAATGTACATAGATTCACTTTTGTGGTGATTGTTCCAAAAACATTGATTAGAAAAGTAGTGGGGCAGTTAGAAAAGCAAATAGAAGTTATTAAGGCATACTATCACACTGAAGATGAAATAATTTATAATGAAACAGCCTTATTTAAAATCTCATCAGAGCATTTATACGATGAAAAAATCCAGAATAAATTGAAATTCAGGAGAGCACATATCATAGCCATAACCGAGCGTTATTTTGTTATTGAAGCGTCAGGATTAAAGGATGATATTGATAATATGTATGAAAAATTAAAACCTTATGGTTTATTACAATTCGTTCGTTCAGGACGAATTGCTATAACAAGACCTAAAATGGCAATATCAGAGTTATTAAAAGAAATTAATTATTAGAATAAAGAAAAAATGACAAATTATTTTAACACACTTTCATTAAGAAATCAATTAGATCAACTGGGTAAATGCAGATTTATGGATTCATCAGAATTCAGTGGAGGTGTATCAGCATTAAAAGGTAAAAAAATAGTAATTGTAGGTTGCGGAGCACAAGGTTTGAATCAAGGGTTGAACATGAGAGATTCAGGATTGGATATTTCTTACGCATTGCGTGAAGGAGCAATAAAGGAAAAAAGAGCGTCCTATATAAATGCAACCAAAAACGGATTTAAAGTTGGTACTTATCAAGAATTGATACCATCAGCCGATCTAGTAGCAAATTTGACGCCTGATAAACAACATACAAGTGTTATAAAAGCAATTATGCCTTTAATGAAAAAAGGAGCAACCTTATCCTATTCTCATGGGTTCAATATTGTTGAAGAAGGTATGCAGATTCGTAAGGATCTAACCGTGATCATGGTGGCGCCTAAATGCCCGGGATCTGAAGTTAGGGAAGAATACAAGCGAGGATTTGGAGTGCCAACACTAATTGCTGTTCATCCGGAGAATGATCCTAAAGGAAAAGGATTAGTTGAAGCGAAAGCTTATGCTGCTGCAACCGGAGGTGACAGAGCAGGTGTTTTACAGTCTTCTTTTGTTGCAGAAGTAAAAAGTGATCTAATGGGAGAACAAACCATCTTATGTGGTGTTTTGCAAACTGGATCTATTTTATGTTTTGATAAAATGATTGAAGAAGGAATTGAACCCGAATATGCTTCTAAACTAATTCAGTTCGGGTGGGAAACTATCACTGAAGCTTTAAAGCATGGTGGTATTACTAATATGATGGACAGGCTATCAAATCCGGCAAAAATTAAAGCATTCCAATTATCGGAAGAATTAAAGGTCATTATGAAGCCTTTGTTTGAAAAGCATATGGATGATATCATGTCGGGTCATTTCTCTGCAACAATGATGGAGGATTGGGCTAATGATGATGTGAATCTATTAAAATGGAGAGCAGCTACAGGTGAAACCAATTTTGAAAAGACACCGGCAACTTCACAGCATATAAAAGAACAGGAGTATTTTGATCATGGAGTGTTGATGGTCGCCTTTGTAAGAGCAGGAGTAGAATTAGCTTTCGACACAATGGTAGCTTCGGGTATCATTGAAGAATCAGCATATTATGAATCACTTCACGAATTACCATTAATTGCAAATACAGTTGCAAGAAAGAAACTATTCGAAATGAACAGAATTATTTCTGATACCGCAGAATATGGTTGTTATTTATTTGATCATGCCTGTAAACCACTATTGGTTGATTTTATGAAAACCGTAAAAACAGATGTCATAGGTAAATCATTTTCTAAATCGAATTCAGTTGACAATGTCGAGTTGATAAAAGTAAACGAAATCATCAGACAACATCCAATCGAAAGCATTGGTAAAACACTTCGAAGTGCCATGACAGCGATGAAAGTAATAAAATCTGATACTAAACAAGAAGCAATTTTATCTTAAGAAAAAAATATGGCATTTTCCGAAATCCCTCAAGAATATAAAATAACATCATTATTGCATCAGGATACTTATTTGGTATCCGGCGAACTAAAAAAGTGGAAAGGAGACACTGCTCAGGTTTTTTCTGCAATTTCATCTACAAAAGAATATAAAAAAACCCTTCTGGGAACAGTGCCAAATTTAGGAGAAAAAGAGGCAATTGAAGCTCTGCACTCAGCTTGTTTGGCTTATGGAAAGGGTCAAGGGCTTTGGCCAACCATGAAAGTTGAAGATAGAATAGCCTGCATGGAGAAATTTGTAGAACAAATGAAAACCAAGCGCGATGAGGTTGTTAAATTACTGATGTGGGAAATTGGAAAAAATCTACCTGATTCTCAAAAGGAATTTGACCGAACAGTAGATTATATTTATGATACTATTGAAGAGTATAAGCAGATCGACAGAGATTCTGCAAAGTTTCAAAAAAATGATGGGATCTATGCTCATATACGCAGGGGTCCTTTAGGTGTGGTTTTATGTTTAGGGCCTTATAATTATCCGCTTAATGAAACATTTGCCCTTTTAATTCCGGCCTTATTGATGGGAAATACCACAATTTTTAAACCGGCAAAGTTTGGGGTTTTACTAATTTCACCATTAATGGAAGCGTTCCGGAACAGTTTTCCAAAAGGTGTTGTGAATGTCATTTATGGGAGAGGCCGAGTGCTAGCAACACCAATAATGAAATCGGGCAGAATTGATGTACTAGCTTTGATAGGAAATAGTAAATCGGCCAATGCGCTTCAGGAAAGTCATCCTAAGAAGAACAGGTTACGACTTGTCTTGGGCCTAGAGGCAAAAAATCCAGCCATTGTATTGCCCGGAGCAGATTTGGATTTGACCATAAACGAATGTATTGCAGGAACATTATCCTTTAACGGTCAGCGCTGCACAGCATTAAAGATCCTTTATGTCCATGAAGATGTTGTAGATGAATTCAATAAACGCTTTTCGGCGAAAGTAGATGCGCTTAAATTTGGGAATCCTTGGGATGAAGGTGTAAAATTGACACCACTACCGGAACCAGGTAAAACAGAGTATATTCAGGAATTAATAGATGACGCTATCCAAAAAGGGGCTAAAATATTGAATTCAAAAGGGGGAGAAACATCAGAGAATTTTATTTTCCCTGCTGTTCTGTATCCCGTTTCAAAGGATATGAGAGTTTACAAGGAAGAGCAATTCGGTCCTGTAATTCCTATTGTTCCTTTTACAAATATTGAAAAACCTTTGGATGATATGGCAGAATCCAATTACGGACAGCAGGTAAGTATCTTTGGAAAAGACATAAAAATCTTATCACCTCTCATTGATACTCTGGTGAATTTAGTATGCAGAGTGAATTTGAATAGCTCCTGTCAACGTGGTCCCGACGTGTATCCGTTTACAGGTCGGAAAGATTCGGCTTTTGGAACCTTAAGTGTACATGACGCCCTACGGTCATTTTCAATAAGAACCTTTGTGGCATCCAAGGACAACGAACATAACAAGGCAATTTTGAATGAGTTATTAGATAAAAAAACATCGAATTTTATTAGTACCGATTATATATTATAAGATCACTCTTCAATTAAACATATCAAAAATGAATTATTTACAATAAAATAAAGTCATTTTGTTGAATTTCATAATTCTTTTTAAAAAATTGATAGGTTTATATGGTTAGTTCAATTTAATTTTTAGTTTTACGCCAATGAATACTCAAAAAAATAAAATACGTACATTTTCACCCAGGTTACCTCAGCGCAACCGTCGCCGCTAATTCTTCTTTTTAGCAACAAACCTTTTTACGTAATTTTTATTTATTCATCATGTTTACATCAAGTTTTAATTCAGTATTCCAAAAATTAGTTATTAAAAAAAATAACAGTATTCCCGGTCGGCCTAATATTCCTCGTCGCCCTTAAGGGTGTGCTTTTATTTGGGAACTCCAGGTGTGTCCGGTTCTGTTAACAATTAACAATTTTAATAACAATAACAAAAGATTAGAATAATGGATATCATTATTGCAGACAAATCACATAGTATTTACGCAAATAGTATTTGCGAATCCATTTCAGAGGCTGCTCAGGTTAGGGGAACAGGTATAGCTAAAAGAACTCCTGAATATGTCATTAATAAAATGGAAAAGGGAAATGCGGTAATAGCATTGGACGGAGATAAATTTGCGGGATTTTGTTACATTGAATCCTGGGGCCATGGAAAATTCGTTGCCAATTCAGGATTAATAGTTCATACTGATTATCGTGGAAAAGGTTTGGCGAAAAAGATCAAGCATGTTGTCTTTGCTCATTCCAGGAAAAAGTTTCCGGAAGCCAAAGTGTTTAGTATTACAACTGGATTAGCCGTAATGAAAATGAACAGTGAGTTAGGGTATAAACCCGTTACATTTTCCGAACTGACAGATGATCCATCTTTTTGGAATGGTTGCCAAACTTGCAAGAATTATGATGTTTTGCAACGAACCAATCAAACTATGTGTTTGTGCACAGGAATGTTATATGATCCTGTTAAAATAAATGAATCAAAAACGCATGAACATAAATACGATAAAAAAGTTTGGACTAGATTAAAAAATATAAAACAGATCAGGTTTTTAAAAAACAATAAAAATGGTTAAAATCAAAAAATCAGATGATTCTCTCCCTTTGGGAGAGACGTCGCAAAGCGATAGTGAGGGCTCAAAAAAATTAGTCTTAGCATACAGCGGAGGTCTAGATACATCCTATTGTGCAGTTAGTTTGTCAAAAGAAGGTTTTGATGTACACGCTGTAAGTATTAATACTGGTGGATTTACCAAAGACGAAATTAAAAGGATAGAGACAAATGCCTATAAAATGGGTGTTTCGACCTATAAGAATATTGATGCTGTGTCAACATTCTACCAAAAAGTTATAAAGTATTTGATCTTCGGAAATGTTTTAAAGAATAATACATATCCTTTATCTGTAAGTGCTGAAAGAATCATTCAAGCCATCGAAATTGTTGAATATGCAAAAAGTATCGATGCAGAATATATTGCACATGGAAGTACGGGAGCTGGAAATGATCAGGTAAGGTTTGATATGATATTTCAAATACTGGCGCCAAATATAAAGATCATCACTCCTATCAGGGATAAAAAATTATCCAGAAAAGAAGAGATCGATTACTTAAAAAGTAATGGAATTGACATGTCCTGGGAAAAAGCAAAATATTCAATAAATAAGGGCTTATGGGGAACAAGTGTTGGAGGAGCTGAAACTTTAACATCAGATAAACCTTTACCAACTGAAGCCTATCCCTCTCAATTGGAACATACAGAAGAGGAAAAGGTGACATTGACATTTATTAAAGGAGAATTGTTTGCAGTTAATGGAATAGAAAATAATCCGGAGATAAATATAGAAGTGTTGAATAATCTGGCTTCAGCTTATGCAATTGGAAGAGACATTCATGTGGGTGATACCATTGTCGGTATAAAAGGGAGAGTTGGTTTTGAAGCTGCTGCTGCTTTAATTACTATTAAAGCACATCATTTATTGGAAAAGCATACACTTACCAAATGGCAGATGCAGCATAAGGAATATTTATCAAGTTTTTATGGTATGCATTTACACGAAGGTCAATACCTTGATCCTGTTATGAGAAATATTGAGGCATTTTTAGATAGCAGCCAGAAACAGGTTTCCGGTGATGTTATTGTAACTTTAAAACCCTATCATTTTACTCTTGATGGAATCATTTCTGAGCATGATCTTATGAATGATAAGTTTGGTAGTTATGGTGAGATGAATACAGGTTGGACTGCAGATGAGGCTAAAGGGTTCATTAAAATTCTTGGTAACCAGAACAAAATATATCAACAGGTAAACACATAATTATGATTCAAGCAGGAATAATTGGAGGAGCAGGATATACAGCGGGGGAATTGATCAGATTGTTGATCAATCATTCTAATGTTAACATAAATTTTGTGTACAGCACATCCAATGCCGGAAATAAAATAAGTGACATACATCAGGATCTTGTTGGGTCAATTGAATTACGGTTCACTGATATTGTAAATCACGACGTTGATGTGGTGTTTTTATGTTTAGGTCATGGTAACTCTAAAGCTTTTTTAGAAAGGAATGAATTTTCTTTTAAAACTAAGATCATTGACCTAAGTAATGATTTCAGATTGCAGCATCATGAATTGTTCCGTGGCAATACGTTTGTATATGGATTACCGGAATTGCAGAAGGACATAATAAGATCTGCTAATTACATCGCAAATCCCGGATGCTTTGCTACAGCAATTCAATTGGCAATTTTACCATTGGCAGCAAATGGTTGGTTAAAAGATGATATACACGTTAATGCCACAACTGGAGCAACAGGCGCAGGTACGTCATTATCAAAAACCACGCATTTTACATGGAGAGACAATAATTTTTCTTCTTACAAACCTTTTATTCATCAACATTTAGGTGAGATACATCAAACAGTTAATCAATTGCAAAAGGGTTTTAATCAAGAGATCAATTTTATGCCTAATAGAGGAAACTTTTCCAGAGGCATTTTTGCAACTGTTTATACAAAATATGAAGGAAATCTGGAAGATGCAAAAGCTGCTTTTAATGATTTTTATGAAGATGCATCTTTCACTTTTGTATCTGAAGAAGATATACATTTAAAGCAAGTAGTTAATACCAATAAATGTTTACTTCATTTACATAAACATAATAATAAGATATTGATAACCAGTATAATAGATAACCTCTTAAAAGGTGCCTCCGGACAAGCAGTACAAAACATGAATTTGATGTTTGCCTTTGATGAAACTGAAGGACTAAAACTTAAAGCCAACTTCTTCTAAAACTAAAAACATGAAAATAGCCATTATAGGAACCGGAAATTTAGGATGCTCGATCGCAAAAGGATTGATAACAACCAATGCGATTACGACATTGTATTTAACAAAAAGAAATCTGGAAGATATTAAAGAGTTTGAAGGATATAAAAATGTAACCATAACAACAGATAACTCTGAGGCAGTTAAGAATTCAGATATTTTGATCTTTGCTGTACAACCGGCTCATATGGAAAAAATCCTTATTGAAGTAAAACCATTATTGCATGAAAATCATGTTATTATATCGACAATAACGGGCTTTTCAATAACTAAAATGGAAAGCATTTTGGGTAAAGACCAGTTATTGATCAGAGCCATGCCTAATACGGCAATAGCAGTTGGAAAATCTATGACCTGTTTATGCAGCAATGATAAAGGTAAAGAGCGAATTAAAGTGGCTGAGGCCATCTTTAACAGGCTTGGGACATCGATATCCATTCCGGAAAATCAGATGCAGGCTGCAACTGTTGTTTGTGCAAGTGGAATAGCATTTTGGATGCGTTTGATAAGAGCAACCACTCAGGCAGCTATACAGTTAGGATTTGATGCCAAAGAAGCACAGGAATTGGCCATGCATACCTGTGAAGGTGCTGCAAGTTTACTAATAACAACAGGAAACCATCCTGAACAGGAAATTGATAAAGTGACCACTCCAAAAGGGTGTACTATTGAGGGACTTAATGAAATGGAGCACAAAGGCTTGAGTTCTTCCCTGATTCAGGGCATGGTTTCTTCTTTCAATAAAATTAATAGCATCAAAACGGATCAGTTATGAAACTGTTTGATGTGTATCCTTTGTTTGATATTACTCCGGTAAAGGGGAAAGATGTATACGTTTTTGATAAAAAAGGGATTAAATATCTTGATCTATACGGTGGTCATGCTGTTATATCCATTGGTCATTCACATCCGGAATATGTAAAGAATATAAGTGAACAAGTAAAAAAATTAGGTTTTTATAGCAATTCCATTCATAATCCTTTACAAAAGAAATTAGCAAATAAACTTGGAAAATTATCAGGCTGTGATGATTATCAATTATTTCTGTGTAATTCAGGCGCCGAAGCCAACGAAAATGCATTAAAACTGGCATCATTCGTTACAAATAAAAAGAAAATAGTAGCCTTTAAGAATTCTTTTCATGGTAGAACATCTGCAGCTGTTGCAGCTACAGATAATCCAAAAATAGTCGCTCCAATTAATGCACAACAAAAGGTGGAGTTTTTAGAGCTAGGTGATTTGAAAGGGGTAAGAACAGTAATAGAAAGTGGTGATGTATGCGCAGTAATTGTTGAAACCATTCAGGGAATTGGCGGATTGGATGAAGGGACAACCGAATTCTTCAAAGGATTGGAGAAGCTTTGCAAACAATATAATGTTTTGCTAATTGCTGATGAGATCCAATGTGGGTTTGGAAGAACAGGTGATTTCTTCGCCTTTCAAAAACATGGCATCATTCCGGATATCATTTCTATGGCAAAAGGAATGGGTAATGGCTTTCCGGTAGGCGGTATATTAATTCATCCAAAATATAAAGCATCATTTGGATTATTAGGGACCACGTTCGGGGGGAATCATCTTGCTTGTGCGGCATCAATTACAGTTCTGGATGTACTGAAAAAGGAAGATTTAATGCAGCACGCCAAAGAAGTTTCTAATTATTTTATAGAAAAAGCCAATGGATTACCTAAACTAAAGCGAATAAAAGGAAGAGGGCTAATGTTAGGTTTAGAATTTGATTTTCCAATTGCTGAGCTGCGAAAAGCATTAATTAAAAAACACCAGATTTTCACGGGAAGTTCTAAAAATCCTCATATTTTGAGAATTCTTCCACCATTAACCATCCAAAAAGAACATATAGATGAATTCTTTGAAGCTCTAAAAAAGGAATTATGAAGAAATATACACATATAAGTGATATTAATGATGTTCCAAGGATCATTCAGGAAGCCATTGACTTAAAAAAGGATCCATTTAAATATGAATATTTAGGAAAGCACAAAACCCTGGTTATGCTATTCTTTAATTCAAGTTTAAGAACCCGATTAAGTACTGAGAAAGCAGCAAAGAATCTTGGTATGCAGGTCATGGTCTTGAATGTGAATGATGCATGGAATCTGGAATATGAAGATG
The DNA here is from genome assembly GCA_963722665.1 of uncultured Flavobacteriaceae bacterium. Taxonomy (GTDB): domain Bacteria; phylum Bacteroidota; class Bacteroidia; order Flavobacteriales; family Flavobacteriaceae; genus Site-B1. The sequence continues at coordinate 81,465 of CAVRNW010000039.1, read as the reverse complement.
GAACGGTCATGAGTCTGGATAGTGCTGAACATATCAAGGAAGCCGCACGAGTGCTTTCACAATATGCCGATATTATTGCTGTAAGGGCATTCCCTGATCTTAAGGACAAGGAAAAGGACGAATCTGAATTCATGCTCAACAGTTTTGTCAAACATGCAACAGTACCAATAATTAGCATGGAAAGCGCAACAGCACACCCATTACAGGCTTTAGCAGATGCCATCACAATAGAAGAGTTCAAAACCAAGGAAAGACCAAAGGTGGTATTGTCATGGGGGCCACACCCAAAAGCATTACCTCAAGCAGTTCCTAATTCCTTTGTGACCATGATGCATGCAATGGATGTTGATTTTAGTATTACACATCCAAAAGGGTATGAGTTGAATCCAAAAATCACGAAAAACACTAAAATTATTTATGATCAAAAAGCAGCATTAAAAGATGCAGATTTTGTTTATATGAAGAACTGGAGCAGTTATGAAAAATATGGGCAGATTTTAAGCGAAGATACCAATTGGATGATGACAAAAGAGAAATTGGGTAATGCCAAATTTATGCACTGTTTACCGGTTAGAAGAAATTTTGTGGTAGAAGATGCGGTTCTGGATGGAGAAAAGTTCAGTAGTTATTCAGGAAGCAAATAACAGAACGTATTCCGCTCAAATTATATTGAAAAAAATATTAGAAAACTTGTAACCGTCATTGCGAATGAGGTACGATTGAAGCAATCTTATCAAATAAAAAGATTACTTCGTCACCCGACAGCTATCGGGATTCCTCGTAATGACAAATAAAGAAAAATGAAAGTTTTAAAAATTATTAAAATAGGAGGAAACATCATTGATAATGATATTGTTTTACATGAATTCTTGGAGGGGTTTGCAAAACTTAAAGGTCCGAAACTATTGGTTCATGGTGGAGGAAAATTGGCAACAAAATTAGCCGATAAAATGGGAATTGAGGTTAAAATTACCAATGGCAGACGCATCACAGATGCAGATACTTTAGATATTATCACAATGGTATATGCAGGAAAGATAAATAAGAAAATTGTAGCAAAATTACAAGCATTAGGCTGTAATTCGGTAGGATTTTCGGGAGCAGATGGAAATAGTATTGTATCTGTTAAGAGACCTATAAAAGATGTTGATTTTGGTTTTGTCGGAGATGTAAAAAAAGTGAATACAAAAACATTAAATGTCTTACTTAAAAATGAAGTTACTCCGGTTTTTTGCGCCATTACTCATGATGAAAAAGGACAACTGTTAAATACGAATGCTGATACTATTGCTTCAGAACTGGCAATCGGTTTTGCCGATCAATTCAAAACCGAATTGTATTATTGTTTTGAGAAAAAAGGAGTACTGCAAGATATAAATGATGATAATTCCGTAATCGAAAATATCAACACAAAAAACTATCAGGAACTGATTGATAAAGGCATTATTGCAGATGGCATGTTACCAAAACTAAATAACTGTTTTCATGCCATTGAGAATAAGGTTAGTAAAGTATGCATCGGTAAACCGGAAATGCTATTTCAAAAAAATTCAAAATTCACAACTATTCAGGAATAATGAAGAAGAAAGAATTAACACAAAACGCTATTGCTTTACTCAAAAACCTAATTGAGACGCCTTCATTTTCTTCTGAAGAAGATAAAACAGCTACTCTAATTGAAAATTGGTTCTCTGAATATAAGATTCCCTGTATTAGAACAAAAAATAACGTTTGGGCCACAAACTTACATTTTAATGAAGGTAAACCAACTTTGTTGCTTAATTCTCATCACGACACTGTAAAACCAAATAACGGTTATACAAAAGATCCGTTTAAAGCAATTGAAGAAGAAGGAAAATTATATGGACTGGGAAGCAATGATGCCGGAGGATGTTTAGTGTCATTGATAGCCACCTTCACATATTTTTATAGTAAAAAGGACCTGGAATATAATCTGGTTTTAGTAGCATCTGCCGAAGAAGAAAACAGTGGACTAGATGGGTTGAACAGCATGCTGGGGGTCATTCCAAAAATAGATGTTGCAATAGTTGGTGAACCCACTTTGATGAATCTGGCAATTGCCGAAAAAGGGCTGGTAGTATTTGATGCGAAGGTAAAAGGAACTCCTAGTCACGCAGCTCATCCTAATAACGATAACGCCATTTATAATACGGTTGAAGTTTTAAAATGGTTTCAGGATTATAAATTCGAAAAGAAATCACCCATTTTAGGTGATGTAAAAATGACCGTTACTCAAATACATGCAGGCAAACAACACAATGCGGTTCCTTCAGAGGTTGATTTAGTAATCGATGTTCGCGTAAATGACAGGTACACCAATAAGGAAATAGACAAAATTCTAAAAGAGAAATCACCTTGTACAAGTATCGTAGCACGTAGTTTACGATTGAATTCATCGTCAATCCCAATAAGCCATCCTTTGGTGGATAGCTGGAATTGAGTTAGGAAGAGAAACGTATGGATCTCCAACCTTATCAGATCAAACCGTATTAACTTGTCCATCCCTAAAATTAGGTCCTGGAGATAGCACGCGGTCTCATACGGCAGATGAATTTATTTATCTTGCTGAAATTGAAGAAGGAATTGATATTTATATACAATTATTAGAAAAAATATTATAGAAAAAAGAATAGGAGATATGAGATTTTAGTATTGAGAATTTTTAATAAAAACTATCTCAATACTCAATACTAACGACTAAAATCTAAAAAATATGAAACTTTGGGATAAAGGATTTTCTATCGATAAGAAAATAGAACAATTTACAGTAGGCAATGACAGGGAGATCGATATGCATATTGCCAAATATGATGTGCAAGCATCTTTGGCACATGCAAGAATGTTAGAGCATATCAATATCTTGACTAAAGATGAATTGAAGCAATTGGAAAAAGGCTTAAATGATTTACAAAAGCAAATTCAAGATGGTACATTCGTCATTGAAGATCAATTTGAAGATGTACATTCAAAGATCGAGTTTGAACTGACTAAACAATTTGGTGAAGTAGGTAAAAAGATACACACAGCTCGTTCAAGAAACGATCAGGTTTTAGTAGCACTTCAATTATATTACAAAGAGAATTTATGCAGGAGTAAACACGAAAGTAAAAACCTTATTTGATACATTATTACAATTAGCAGAAACAAATAAAGAGCAAACTTCTTCCGGGTTATACACATCTGCAGGTTGCTATGCCATCATCGTTTGGATTGTGGTTTTCTGCTTATGCCGAATTGTTGATCGATGATGTGTATGTACTTAATGCGGTTAGCAAAATAGTCGATCAAAATCCGTTGGGTTCTGCTGCCGGTTATGGGAGCTCGTTTCCTATTGACAGAGAATTTACAACCAAAGAATTAGAGTTTTTCAACCTTAAAATATAATGTGGTCGCAGCTCAATTAAGCCGAGGGAAAAGTGAACGGGCAATTGCCAGTGCTTTAGGTGGTCTGTGCAATACTTTAGGCAGATTTGCTATGGATATTTGCCTGTATATGAGTCAGAATTTTGGATTTATAAGTTTTCCCGATGAACTAACAACAGGAAGCAGCATTATGCCTCATAAAAAAAATCCGGATGTTTTTGAATTAATTAGAGGGAAGTGCAATAAAATTCAAGCTTTGCATACAGAAATGCTATTAATAACAAACAATTTACCAAGTGGTTATCACAGAGATTTTCAGTTGTTAAAGGAGAATATGATTGATGCTTTTGAAGATGTAAAAGACATTCTGGATATCTTCAATTATGCTATACGACAAGTGATTGTAAAAGACATTGATCTGACAGATGAAAAATACCAATACTTGTTTACAGTTGATAGTATTAATAATCTTGTGGTAGATGGTATGTCGTTTAGAGAAGCCTACCAAAAAATAGGTTCACAAGTTCAGGATGGATCCTATAAGCCGGATATGGATAAACAGCATTCGCATGTCGGCAGCATTCATAATTTGTGTTTAAAGGAGATTAAAGAAAAAATGAATATGGCTAATTAAATATCCATTTAGAACATTACAAAAGTTTAAATTATAAATTACATTTGCCCAATATTTTTGACACCGGTTTTTTAAGATGGATTCTTTAAAAAAATTAGATAGAGCAGCCGACCTTTTATTAGAAATTTCTTCAATTTTAATGCAATCTGGGGCAAACACCAGCAGAGTAAATTTAAATATTGATAGGTTTGCATCTGTTTTGAATTGTTCCGCTTCATGTTTAATTAGTCATAAAACCATTGTCCTAACTTTAAATGAAAACGAAACTGGGCTAAATAATACCAAAACAAAGGGTATTCCTCCTTATTTGTTGAATTTTTCAACCATATCAGCAATTAGTCTGACAAGTTGGAAAGCAATGGATGAGAATTGGACTATCGATCAAATTGAATTTGAGATCAATAATATAAAGAACAATAAGCGGTTTCCCAGAATTATTGTTCTTATAGCGGTAAGTTTTGCCGGAGCTGGCTTTTGTAACATATTTGGTGGAGACTATTTGAATATGGCCACTGCTTTTGTATGTACATTTTTAGGTTTGTTTATCTTTCAATTTGCTTCACAAAAAAAATACAATTTTTACTTACGGGTGTTTTTTGGTTCATTTACAGCATCAATTTTAGCTTGTTTGGGAATTCTTTTTGATTTGGGAAGCAGCCCACAAACTGCATTGGCTACTTCAATTCTTTTTTTAGTCCCGGGTGTTCCATTGATCAATTCGTTTACAGATTTAATGGATAATAATATTTTAAATGGTTTAGTAAGGTTTTCAGTTGGAGTAATGACCGTACTTTTCATTGCACTTGGTCTTTTTGCGGCAATGATAATATTTCACTTAAAAATAACATGAATTCAATAATATATAATTTAATTGAACTGTCTATTTGGTCAGGTATTGCAGCCGTAGGTTTTGGGGTGCTGTTTAACGTTCCTAAAAAATCGATTTTGACCATTTTTGTTTTAGGTTTTGCGTCCGGTTTAATTAAATTCACAATGCTGCATTTTAATATTAACATAGTATTTTCCAGTTTTCTGGGTGCATTTTTTATTGGATTTATCAGTATGCCCATGGCTCACAAAATTCATCAGCCACCGGTTGTCTTTTCGATTCCGGCTATAATTCCTATGATTCCCGGTTTTTACGCTTATGAAACTGTACTTTATATTATGAAATATACCTTGTTAGAAAAGGATCCAACTAAGAAAATTGAGCTAATAAATGGGATATTTTCAAATGGTTTTAACATGGTCTTCATATTGATCGCCATTACTTTAGGTATTACGGTCCCAATGCTTTTGTTAAGAAAAAGTACAGTAAAAAGGGTAAATAATTAATCAAACAATGATTTAAGTCAGCACTTATTCCTCTCTGGCACTGTCAATGATTTCTTTTTTAAACTTTTTATCGTCCGATAAAATGGCTAGAAAACTTAAGATGTATTCCTTCGCAACCGAATATTCTTTTGGGCTTTCAAAATATTTTTCATGGTTGTTCAATATCGAGATCATATTAGTCTTTTCACTAAGAATTTCCTTTTGTACTTGGCTAAATATCTTTTCGTCTCTGACAAAACCTCTGTATTTCCTTTCAGTAACGGATGTCATTCCTAGACTTTCCCCTTGTATTTCAGACACTACCGCATAACTGCAATTTACCAGGCCGGACATATCAAAATCATAAGGTAAAGGAATCATGCTATTATTAACAAAAATGACTTTCATATTATGCAAATAAGCCTGTGAGAAATCTGTATTACCGATCATATATTGAAATATGGCATTCTTTACAGAAGCTACAGGTTCGTGGTTTAAAGGGTGTGAGTACCTTTTATAAACTTTCGCATCAAACCGTTTTGCTACTGATCTATCATCCTCAATAAGAATTCCCTTTATTAAATGAGATTTAATTTTTCGCCCTTTACTTTCTTCAAAAGTTATATCCACTAATCTTGTCTTAAAATGATAAGGTGACATGACCTCAAATAATTTGTAGGCTAAATATTCCTTTATAACGTTATCATTTTTATCTTTTTGAAGCAAACATGGCATTACCAGTTTTAACTTTTTATGCCCTTCAAATGGGGTGTTTTTTGTATCCTTTTTTTTTAATTTGACTGTAATTGGCGGGAAGTAACAATTCTTGAGCCTGTAATTCCCTCTTCTGCGAACCATTATTGCAATATTCTGTTTAGAACCGTCTTTTAAATGATATGAGAGAGAAGAATTGATATAAGTGGAATCGTTTGAATTCTTTTTAATATCCTTTATTTCAAAGGACAATTTTATTGGTAGCGGTTCGTCCTCTGAGAATACACTGGAAACAGGTTGAAAAGTACTCGTTTTTTAAAGATTCTTGAGAAATAGAATAATTAAAAAATAATATATTAACAGCAATAAAGAAGTTTGCTATATGCCTATTCATAAACAATTTTAGATTTTCCATATGTAAGATATGTAAATTTTTAAAACTTGAAATTTAATAGGAATACAAGTAATTGAATATGTTATTGATTTTAATATGAATTACGAGTAACTTGTTGTCTTAAATATTTACATCAGTCTCATGCAAAGAATCATCCAACTGCTTGTTTTAAGTTTACTCCTTTCATTTTCAGGATTTGGGCAAACAGGAAAGGTATTTGATCAATTATCCCACACGAGTAAAATATTAAAGGTAGAAAGGAATTACGCGATCTATTTGCCTCCGGATTATGAAACTTCGCAACGTAGTTATCCCGTATTGTACCTGTTGCATGGATCAGGCGACGACCAAACAGGTTGGGTGCAATTTGGCGAGGTATTACATATTTCTGATAAAGCCATAAAAGAAGGGAAGGCAACACCAATGATTATTGTTATGCCTGATGCCAAAACCACCAGATTGGGATATTTTAACTCCATTAAAGGAGATTGGAAATACGAAGATTATTTTTTTAAAGAGCTCATGCCGTATGTAGAAAAAACCTATCGCATAAAGAGTGAAAAACGCTATCGTGCCATTGCAGGATTATCAATGGGTGGTGGAGGCTCTTTTATGTACGCATTGCACCATCCGGAATTATTCTCGTCTGCCTGCCCTTTGAGTGCTTATATAGGACCGAAGACTGCAGAGGAAATACTAAATGGACAAAGTCGTTATATCGATAAAAACATTAACCAACAGGAAGCTCTTGCCTATTTTAAACAGCACAATGTGTTGCAATTGATTGAAAGTGTGAGCAAAGAGCAGATTGAAGCTGTGCGTTGGTATATAGATTGTGGCGATGACGATTTTTGTATCGGCTTTAACTTTAAACATTACTGCAGGTGACTACTATGTGGTATTAGCCCATCGTAATCATCTTGGAATCCGATCTGCAAACACCGTAAGTTTCACAGGAGGAACCCAAAGTATCAATCTAACCGCAGATACTGCATTAATAGCTGGAGGTGCTAATGCAGTTGCTAATTTGGGTGATGGCAATTTCGCATTGTTTTTAGGCGACTTTGATGCAAATGGTCAAGTCCAGAATTCCGATCTGTATGGCATACTACCTTTATTAGGAATATCATCTTATTCCTTTGCAGATCTGGATATGAATGGCCAGGTTCAAAATTCAGATATAACCGATTTATTACCAAATCTTGGACTAGGAAGTCAGGCAGGACGTATTGAAAGTAATCATGAGCCTATACCTGTAATTATAGCACCAAGACGATAGTTAATAAACTAAAACAACAAAGACTTGAAAACAAAAATTACTTTTTTAATATTGATGATAACAAGCCTGAGTTTAAATGCTCAGAACATTGAATTTACGTTTGCTAATGCTCAAACAACCAACGATGGCAGCAATGACTTCTATGAAGCTGATGTCATGATAGCCACGGTAGATGGACTGGCAGATTTTAAACTGGGAATAGGACAGGTCTATATTAACTATAATCCTGCAGCTTTTGGAAATAATATAAATGCTGGAGGTGGACTTGAAATTAGTCATCCTGCCGGATATATTTTAGGTCTAGAGAATGGATTTGCTTATTATACCGATTTTGTAACAAATGATAATTCGCCTACACGATTTTCATTTGCCTATCAGCAAGGAATAAGCTGGGATTCCATGATCGATAATGTTACCTCTACTCCAGCGAAACTATTTCATTTCAAAATACAATTTACAGATGCAGGACAGCTGCCTATGGTAGCTTTTGAAGATAATGAAACACAACCTCCCGGAGTATCTAATAGCCGAGATCAGTTTTTTACAGCTTGTGGTCCCTTTACAGGAGGCCTCGCATTAGATGATTGTGCAGGTTCTCCCGGAACACAATTTAATGATGCCTTGTTTAATAGCAGTGGTGCTACCTTATCAACAGAAATATCTGAATTGTTAGATGTACTATTGGTATATCCAAACCCAACCCGGGATTTACTATATGTAGATGTAAATATAAAAAGCAAGTACAGAGTTATAGATATGTTAGGGAAAATAGTGAATACAGGAAGTTTAAATCAAGGTAAAAATGAATTACATCTTAGAAACTATGAAGCGGGAATTTATTTCTTGAGAATTACAAATGGTTCTGGATTTGTTACTAAAAAAATAGTTGTAGAATAATCTAAAATATGCCAAAACTATAGGCATATTTATAAGTTGGCGCCCAATATAGGCTACAGAACACTAATCCTATCCAAATCCAATACACAGAAAGAATTATTAAAATAATTTTATTGGAATATTTTGTCTTTTTAAAAGAGTAAAACAAGACTATAATTCCCAGAAAATATGCAAGTATTTGCAAAGGCCAAACATCTTAATTATAGTTTTCTAAAACCTTTAAAAACTCCTGAAGATAGAATAAAGACATGTCTTATACCTTCTTTAAGTTACAATTTCAAGCACTGAACAACTACTATTAAAGTTAATTAAAAAATGCAGAATTTCAAACAAACAAAAAGCGCTTTGCCTAAACAATGCGCTTTCAAATCCTAAATTTAATTTGTACTAACCCAATTAAATAATAGTGGACTGTCCTAAGTGTATATTTTTAAAGTTAAAGTTGGAGTCATCAGGGTTACTAATAACATCCTCTATAAAATCACCAACCTTACGGGTTGTTATATGATCAAATTTGGTATTTAAGTCTGGTGTAGTTATATGAAGTTTCAAGGATTTATCAACTGCTGTTCGTATTAAATTCGCTTCATCTGTCAATTCAAAATGATCTAACAACATAGCAGCAGATAATATAGATGCAATAGGATTCGCTATACCCTTTCCTGCTGCTTGAGGGTACGAACCGTGAATTGGCTCGAACATGGCATATTTATCACCTACAGAAGCAGATGCCAATAAGTCCAATAGAACCACCAATAACACTGGCTTCGTCACTTATTATATCGCCAAACATGTTCTCTGTTAATATCACATCAAACTGTTTTGGATTTAATATCATTTGCATGGCGGCATTATCTACAAATAAAAAGTCCAGTTCCACTTTTGGATATTGAGTAGCAATTTCAGTCACTACTTTACGCCAAAGTCTGGAACTTTCCAATACATTGGCTTTATCAACCAATGTAACTTTGTTTTTTCTTGTTTGCGCTGCTTTAAAGGCTAAATGAGTGATCCGTTCAATTTCATGGCGTGAATATTTACAGAGGTCAGATGCTGTATTACCGTCATCACTAATTTGCTTTTCACCAAAATAAATTCCTCCGGTTAATTCGCGATAAATACAAATATCTGCGCCTTTGATATTTTCTTTTTTTAGTGGTGATTTGCTCAACAGGCTGTCGTAAGCCTTAACAGGCCTTATATTGGCATATAAACCTAGCTCCTTACGCAATCGCAATAATCCTTGTTCTGGTCGAACTTTGGCAGATGGATCGTTATCGTATTTTGGATGACCTATCGCACCAAATAAGATAGCATCACTTTCTTTACAAAGATCCAGAGTTTCTTCCGGTAATGGATTTCCGGTTTCGTCAATGGCAATAGCGCCTACTATAGCTTTTTTAAAAATAAAATTATGGTTGAATTCTGTTGCTATGGCCTTTAAGACCTTTACCGCCTGATCGGTAACTTCAGGACCAATTCCGTCTCCCGATAATACAGCAATTTTAAGTTTCATTAAGCCGATTTTATTTCGTTAAATACCCTGCTGGATTCAATGATCTGATGAATATCGTTGTCATCGACCTCTTTCTTTCTATCAGCAAAGGTTAAAAAGTTTGAATAGACTTCATCTAACTGCAATTTGGTCAATTCATAACCAACTTTTTTTGCTCTGTAGGCTAATGCTGCTCTTCCGCTTCTGGCCGTAAGAACAATGGCAGAATCGGTAACACCTACTTCTTTAGGGTCTATGATCTCGTATGTTTCCCTGTTCTTGATCACTCCATCCTGATGGATACCGGAACTATGCGCAAAGGCATTGGCTCCAACAATCGCTTTATTTGGTTGGGTATAGATTCCCATACTGTCAGACACCAGTTGACTGATGCCATATAACATTTCTGTTTGAATATTGGTCTCAAGATTTAAATAAGGATGTTGCTTTAGTATCATCACGACCTCTTCCAAGGCTGTATTTCCTGCACGCTCTCCAATTCCGTTGATTGTACACTCAATCTGTCTGGCACCATTTATAACACCTTCAATGGAGTTTGCAGTTGCCAATCCAAGATCGTTATGGCAATGACAGGATAAAATGGCTCTGTCAATACCTTTAACATTCTCCATTAAGTACTTCATTTTTGCTCCATACTCGTGTGGCAAGCAATAACCGGTTGTATCAGGAATATTCAGTACAGTTGCACCCGCTTTAATGGCTGCTTCACAAACTCTTGCAAGGTATTCGTTATCGGTTCGCCCGGCATCTTCAGCATAGAATTCTACATCTTCCACAAAGGATTTAGCATAGGCCACTGCTGCTGCTGCTCGTTCTATTATCTCTTCACGGTTGGAATTAAATTTATGAATGATATGGGAATCTGAAGTGCCAATTCCGGTATGTATCCTTGGTTTTCTCGCATATTTTAAAGCTTCTGCAGCAACTTTAATATCATTTTCGACAGATCTTGTCAATCCGCAAACCGTGGCATTCTTCACCAATTTTGCTATTTCTTCCACCGATTTGAAATCACCGGGACTGGAAACAGGAAATCCTGCTTCAATTACATCAACACCCAAATAATCAAGTTGTTCGGCAATGATTAGTTTTTGGTTTGTATTGAGCTTACAACCAGGGACTTGTTCCCCATCTCGCAGTGTTGTATCAAAAATTTCTACTTTATTCGTCGACATTTATTCAAATATATTTTCGTATTGTCTAACGAATTTATATTTTGGATTAGTAATTCATTTTTACATTGGTGACTCATTACGACGTTCAAACCAAAAAAAATGCTTTAAGTATTTTATAATCAAATATATACAGTTATAATCCATTGATGACTAAAGCCCAAAAAGATAATTTATTTTTGCTGGTCAAATCCTTGACTAAATCGGAAAAGCGACAATTCAAACTTTATGTTGGTCGTTTGGGGGTGAATACAGATTCAAAATTTTTAAATCTGTTTAACTTTTTGGATAAAGCATCTGTTTATAATGAAGCAGCCATTTTAAAAACCGAGGATTGTAAAAAAGCAGCAGTTAGCAAATGTAAAAGCACATTTGTATAAACAGATATTAATAAGTTTAAAATTAAATCCATCTCATCAAAATATTCGTTCTCAAATTAGAGAGCAATTGGATTTTGCATCCATTTTATATCATAAAGGTTTGTATAAACAAAGCCTTAAAATTTTGGATAAAGCTAAAGATGTGGCCATTCAAAATGAAGAAAAGAATTTAGCTTTCGAGATTGTTGAATTAGAGAAAATTATTGAGTCACAGTATATTACAAGAAGTATAAGTGGTAGGGCAGATGAGTTGACTATTCAGGCAAAAGAGTTAAGCGAAGCCAATGTAATAACCAGTAAATTGTCTAATTTATCTTTGCAGTTATATGGAGTTTTCCTGAAAACAGGATATGTAAAGAATGAGGCCGAAAGTAAATGGATATCAGATTATTTTTATGCAAGACTGCCTAAGGTTAAATTAGAAGAGTTAGGTTTTAGGGAAAAATTGTGGTTATACAAAGCCTATTTATGGTATAGTTTTTTAATGCAGGATTTTTTGAATTGCTATAAATATTCTCTAAAATGGGTTGATCTTTTCTACCAAAACCCGGATATGATTAGTTTGAATCCGGTTTTTTTCTTAAAAGGGAATAACTATCTCTTAGAGTCCTTATATTTCTTGAAGAATAAAGAAAAATTTGCTGAATCACTTTCGAAGTTGGAGGAAATAGTTGCCTCAAAATCGTTTCCTAAAGATGAAAATGTTGAAGCATTGTCGTTCTTATATATCAATTTAAATAAGATTAATTTATATTTTATCGATGGTAGTTTTGAAGAAGGATTACTACTAATTCCTAAAATTGAATCAGAACTAAAGCATTTTTCTGATAGAATTGATGAACATTACATCATGACCTTCTATTATAAGTTTGCAAGTTTGCATTTTGGGGCAGGAAACAATAAAAAGTGTATTGAATATTTGGAAAAGATCATTTCTAATAAAACCTTATCCATGCGTGAAGATTTACTCTGTTTTTCCAGAGTTTTAAACCTGGTTGCACATTATGAAGCTGGTTTAGATTATCATATTGAGACCTTATTGAGAAGCACTTATAAGTTCCTGATCAAAATGAATGATTTGCATGAAGTCCAGAACGAAATGATAAAATTTATTAAGAGTTTACAGGATATATATCCCCAGGATCTTAAAAAGGCATTTGTGAAACTGCATGATGTATTGATCAAGTTTGAAGACAGACCTTTTGAAAAGAGAGCCTTTTTATATCTTGACATCATCTCCTGGTTAGAAAGCAAAATTGAGAATAAACCTGTAGCGCAAATAATTAAAGATAAATATTTGGCAAAATATGCCTGAAATTATTGTGATATTCACAATAATATTAAAATTATATAAAATTAAGTGCATAAAAATTTGGATTTGAATTTTTTAAAAATATATATTTGCGTTCACAAAGTTCAAAAACTTATTGAAGTGTTATCAAGAAAGGTGGAGGGATTAGACCCTGTGAAACCTTAGCAACCCTTTAAATTTATTAAAGAAGGTGCTAAATTCTACTTAATGACTGATTCATTTATCGGTTCATTGGATAGATAACTACAAGAAATTGCTTTTCAGTAATTTCTATAAAATCTTTATAACATTTTTCTATTAAGTACGTCAAAATTTGGCGCATTTGACTTTTGGTTTAATCGAAAAAGAATTCTGAGATGCTTTGCTTCGAAGTTTCCTTTTTAACTGTCATTCTCGCGAAAGCGGGAATCTATTATTAACTCAAAAAGAAAGAAAAATGAGTACACAAAAATTCGCAACCAAAGCGTTGCATGCAGGACATGATGTCCAAAAAAACGGTGGAACCAGAGCGGTTCCCATTTATCAATCCACAGCCTATGTGTTCAATGATTCCGATCATGCTGCCAATTTATTTGCCTTGGCAGAGACAGGTAACATTTACACCAGGATCAACAATCCGACAAACGACATTTTAGAGCAGCGTTTAGCAGCTCTTGAAGGTGGAATAGCAGCTGTAGTGACTGCTTCAGGAACATCTGCAATCGCCACTACCTTGTTAACCCTGTTAAAAACAGGAGATCATATTGTGGCATCCAGCAGTTTGTATGGTGGAACTTACAATTTGTTAAGTGTTACTTTACCTAGACATGGTATAACTACAACATTTGTAGATCCGTCAAACCCTGAAAACTTTAAGAAAGCCACTCAAGAGAACACGAGAGCATTTTTTATTGAATCTTTGGGAAATCCGAAACTGGACGTATTGGATATTGAAGCAATTTCAAAAGAGGCTAGAACGTTTAAAGTGCCTTTAATTGTTGATAATACTGTTGCTACTCCTTATCTGTTAAACCCTATAGAATATGGAGCTAATATCGTAATCCATTCCCTTACTAAATACATCAATGGCAATGGAACTGCACTTGGTGGTGTAATCATTGATGCTGGAACTTTCGATTGGGCGAACGGAAAATTCCCGGAGTTTACTGAACCGTCAGCCGGTTATCATGGCTTGGTTTATAGCGAAGCTTTGGAAGCAGCAGCGTTTATTGCCAAGGTTAGAATAGAAGGTTTACGGGATTATGGTGGAGCCCTAAGCCCTTTTAATGCCTTTCAAATCATTCAAGGTCTGGAAACTTTAGAACTAAGAATAAAAAAACATAGTGAAAATGCACTGGAACTTGCTAAATGGCTTCAGAAACGTGATGAAGTTGTATGGGTAAATTATCCGGGATTGGAATCCAGCCCTTATAAGACGTTGGCTGATAAATATTTACCTAATGGCCAGAGCGGAATTGTAACATTTGGAGTCAAAGGAGGCTATGAATCTGCCAAAAAAATAGCTGATACAACAAAGTTGTTTTCACTTTTAGCAAATATTGGCGATACTAAGTCATTGATCATTCATCCTGCAAGCACCACACATCAGCAATTAAATGATGAGGCTCAGGAATCAACGGGAGTTACCAAGGATCTTATAAGATTGTCTGTTGGAATAGAGAATATTGAAGATCTAAAATCTGATTTGATCGAAGCGTTTAAAGAAGTAAAAACCACTTTATTAGTTTAAATGAAAGAACTACAATACATAAATATTCCAAATTATGTTACCAGAACAGGTAAGGCAGCAAATATAAAACTGTCTTACCAGATCTTTGGTCAGGAATTACATGAAGCTCCAATTGTATTGGTCAATCATGCGTTGACCGGAAATTCCAGTGTATCCGGAGAAAATGGATGGTGGAACAGTTTAATCGGTGAAGATCAGGTAATTGACACCAATTATTATTCGGTTTTGGCATTCAATATTCCGGGAAACGGATATGATGGAACAAGTGATAGTATAATTGAAAATTATAAAGATTTTACTGCGAAAGATATTGCCGAAATTTTTGCTATTGGATTGGAAAAATTAAATGTAAATAACCTTTTTGCTGCTATTGGCGGATCAGTTGGAGGCGGACTGGCATGGGAATTAGCGGCGTTAAAACCCAATTTAATTGAACATTTGATCCCGGTCGCAGCCGATTGGAAATCAACAGATTGGATTATAGCCAATTGCTTTATTCAGGATAATATATTAAACAATTCAAGTCAAGGTTTGGCAGATGCCAGAATGCATGCTATGACCTTGTACAGAACACCTGAGTCCTTTACAAGAAAGTTTGAAAGAACATTAAAAAGTGATCAGTACTATAACGTTGAAAGTTGGCTGGATTATCACGGTAAGGCGTTGAATGAAAGATTTCAACTATCGGCTTATAAAATGATGAATCAGATATTAAAAACAATTGATATCACTGAAGGAGAAAAGCAATTCCACGATGTAGTTTCGTCAATTAAATCAAACATTCATATTATAACTATTAATTCCGATCTGTTTTTTAAAGCAGAAGAGAACTGGAAAACCTATGTAGATCTTAAATTAATAAAGGACAATGTAACTATTGGAGAAATTAAATCTATCCATGGCCACGATGCCTTTTTAATTGAGTTCAACCAACTGAATAATTTGTTGAGACCTATATTTCAAGGAGAAAAAGTAAATGAGTTAACATATAAGAAAGCGATTTAGATTTTATGGATTCGAAAAAATTTGAAACAGAAGCTATAAGGACACAGATTGAGCGTTCTCAGTTTTTAGAACATTCAAGCCCATTGTATCTAACATCGAGCTTTGTTTTTGAAGATGCAGAAGATATGAGAGCCTCTTTTGCAGAGGAGAAGGAACGAAACATCTATAGCCGATTTTCAAATCCAAATACTTCAGAATTTGTAGAGAAAATATGTAAGATGGAAGGTGCTGAAAGCGGATATGCTTTTGCTACAGGTATGTCGGCTGTATTCTCAACATTTGCAGCTTTATTGAATTCGGGAGACCACATAGTTTCCTCTAGATCAGTTTTTGGATCGACTCATACACTTTTCACTAAATACTTTCCAAAATGGGATATTTCAACAAGTTATTTTAAAGTAGATGAGGTTTTAGAAATTGAAAGTTTAATCAAGCCTAATACCAAAATAATATATGCTGAATCTCCAACAAATCCGGCTGTTGATATTCTGGACCTGGAATATTTAGGAAAAATTGCTAAAAAGCATAATTTGATTTTTGTAATAGATAATTGTTTTGCCACTCCCTATTTGCAAAACCCCATAAAATTTGGAGCCGATTTGGTAATTCATTCGGCAACTAAACTTATAGACGGACAAGGAAGAGTACTGGGTGGCGTTACAGTGGGAAAAAAAGAATTAATTGATGAAATATATCTTTTTTCCAGAAATACCGGACCAGCATTATCCCCGTTTAATGCATGGGTGTTATCTAAAAGTTTGGAAACCCTGGCTGTGAGAGTGGATAAGCATTGTAGTAATGCAACAAAAGTTGCAGAGTTTTTAGAAAAACATGATAAAATTAGCTTAGTAAAATATCCTTTTTTAACTTCGCATCCTCAATACTTAATTGCGAAAAAACAAATGAGGCAAGGAGGAAATGTGGTCGCATTTCAAATTAAAGGCGGAGTTGAAGCCGGTAGAATTTTTTTAAATAAAATTAAACTATGTTCCTTGTCTGCCAATTTAGGGGATACAAGAACAATTGTAACTCACCCTGCTTCTACTACACACAGTAAATTATCCGAAAAAGATAGACTTAAAGTAGGTATTACTAACAGTTTAGTACGTATTTCCGTAGGACTTGAGAATATGGATGATATTATTGACGATTTAGATCAGGCATTAAATTAATTTATCAGGTATGTTAAATATAAATTTAGAACAATCAAATAAAGAATTAAAACATAAAACTCCACAAGAGATCATTGATTGGGCTTTATTATTAAGTAATAAAAGAATTGTTTCGACTAGTTTTGGAATCTACTCGGCAGTACTTTTAAATACCTTTTTCGAAAAGGACAAGACTATTAATGTAATTTGGTGCGATACAGGATTCAATTTACCTGCAACCTATATTCATGCTCATTATTTAATAAAAAAATTTAATTTGAATATTAGCGTATACTCTCCGTTAATAAGTACCGCATATATAAGATCCCTGATAGGGATGCCTTCCATTGATGATCCAAAGCATCAGGAATTTTCTGAAATTGTAAAGCTGGAACCGTTTAGAAGAGCCTTAAACGAGCATCAACCTGAAATTTGGTTTACAAATATAAGAGTAAGACAAACCAAGTATAGGAATTCACAAGACATTTTAAGTTACAGCAAAGAAGGGATCTTAAAAGTGAGTCCTTTTTATTATTGGACAGATGATGATCTGGAAAAATATTTAAGAGATAATAACCTTCCCAAAAACGAAACATATTTCGACCCTACAAAAGTTTTAAACAACAGGGAATGCGGTTTGCATTTACAATAAATTATCAATAAAATATTTGTTTTTAGATGAGCGAAATAAGAAACCGAATTACAAAAACGAATATTAGTATTGGATGGAGCCATGGGAACCATGCTTCAGCAATACAATTTTACCGAAGAAGATTATAGAGGTGAACGATTCAAGGATTATCCAAGCTCATTAAAAGGTAATAATGATCTGTTATCCCTTACCCAGCCTAAAGCAATAGCCGAGATCCATAAAAAATATTTACAGGCTGGGGCAGATATAATTGAAACAAATACATTTTCTGGCACATCCATTGCCATGGCTGATTATAATATGGAAGATCTGGTCTATGAACTGAATTTTGAATCGGCTAAAATTGCCAAAAGAGTTGCCGAAGAATTTACTTTACAAAATCCTAAAAAACCACGATTTGTTGCTGGTAGTATAGGGCCAACCAATAAAACGGCAAGTTTATCACCAGATGTCAATAAGCCGGAATACAGAGCTATTACATTTGAGGAATTAAGAATAGCTTACAAGGAACAAGTAGAAGCTTTAATTGATGGAGGTGTAGATTTACTATTAGTAGAGACCATCTTTGATACTTTAAATGCCAAAGCGGCTTTATTTGCCATAGAAGAGGTACAGAGAAGAAAAGAATATTGATATTCCAGTAATGGTCTCGGGAACTATAACAGATGCTTCCGGTAGGACATTGTCCGGACAAACTGTTGAAGCTTTTTTAACATCAATTTCTCATATTCCATTACTTAGCGTTGGTTTAAATTGTGCCCTTGGTGCGGACCAGTTAAAACCATATTTGCAACGCTTATCAAACAAAACACAATTTTATACTTCTGCTCATCCAAACGCCGGTTTGCCTAATGCTTTTGGCGAATATGATCAAACACCTGAAGAGATGAGGAACTTAATTGAAGACTATCTTAAAGATGGAATCATAAATGTAATTGGAGGATGTTGCGGGACAAATCCTGATCATATAAAAGCTATTGCTGATGTTGTCCAAAAATACGAACCAAGACAATTAGTTGTTAGTGTTTAGGTATTAGTTGATTGAAATGAAAATGAATTATACAGAATTAATGGAACAAATCACGACTTGTAAAAAATTGCTCAATGGATTCATTAACTATTTTAAATCTAAAAAGTAATGAGTGACTCCAATAACCAACAACTAACAACCAACAACTGTAAGTATCTTACCTTATCCGGGTTAGAACCATTGGTCGTTACTCCTGAGAGTAATTTTATTAATGTGGGTGAACGGACCAATGTTACTGGTTCCAGAAAATTCTTAAGACTTATTAAAGAAGAAAAATATGATGAAGCACTTGATGTAGCAAGACATCAGGTTGAAGGTGGAGCACAAATAATAGATGTGAACATGGACGAAGGGATGTTGGACGGAGTCTATGCTATGACTACCTTTTTAAATCTTATTGCCTCAGAACCTGATATTTCACGGGTTCCTGTGATGATCGACAGTTCTAAATGGGAGATCATAGAAGCCGGATTACGAGTAGTTCAAGGTAAATCTGTAGTAAATTCAATTAGTTTAAAAGAAGGAGAAAAAGAATTCATTCGTCAGGCAAAATTGGTGAAACGATATGGAGCTGCCGTTATTGTAATGGCCTTTGATGAGAATGGTCAGGCAGACACTTACCAAAGACGCATTGACATTTGTAAGCGCTGCTATGATATTCTTGTAAACAAAGTAAATTTTCCACCTCAGGATATCATCTTCGATCCCAATATTTTTCCTGTTGCCACAGGAATGGAAGAACACAGAAAAAATGCAATAGATTTTTTTAAGGCAACCAAGTGGATTCGGGAGAATCTACCTTGTGCTAATGTTTCGGGAGGTGTGAGTAATGTATCATTTTCATTTAGAGGAAATAACACTGTTCGTGAAGCGATGCATTCTTCATTTCTGTATCATGCCATTAAACATGGAATGAATATGGGAATTGTGAATCCTGCGATGTTGGAAGTTTATGATGAAATCCCCAAAGACTTGCTTGAGCGAGTAGAGGATGTTCTTTTGGATAGACGAGACGATGCAACAGAACGATTACTGGATTTTGCAGAAACAGTTAAAGGCAATAAAAAAGAAGAAGATAGTGCTGTTCAAGAATGGCGAAGTGATGCATTGCAAGATAGAATTACGCATGCTTTAGTAAAAGGAATAGATGCTTTTATTATTGAAGATGTTGAAGAAGCAAGACAAGAAGTTTCAAGACCAATTGAAGTGATAGAAGGACATTTAATGATAGGGATGAATGTTGTTGGAGATTTGTTTGGAAGCGGAAAAATGTTCTTACCACAAGTAGTGAAATCAGCTCGAGTCATGAAAAAAGCAGTTGCTTATTTGCAACCATTCGTAGAGGCAGAGAAAGATGGTAAACAAGAGTTTGCTGGTAAAATACTGATGGCAACTGTAAAAGGGGATGTTCATGATATAGGAAAAAATATCGTTAGTGTGGTTTTAGGCTGTAACAACTATGAAATCATTGATCTGGGTGTCATGGTGCCACCGGAAAAAATATTGGAAACAGCCAAAAAGGAAAATGTTGATGTTATTGGATTAAGTGGATTGATCACCCCTTCTTTAGATGAAATGGTGTTTTTGTCTAAGGAAATGGAGAAGCAAAATTTTGAAATTCCATTGATGGTAGGAGGAGCAACCACATCAAAGGCCCACTCGGCTGTAAAGATCGCTCCTAATTATAGTAATACAGTTGTTCATGTTAATGATGCTTCAAGAGCTGTTACCGTGGTTGGTAATTTGCTTCAAAAGGACAATCATATTTATAAAGAACAAATAAGGCAGGAATACGATAAATTTAGAGAACAGTTTTTAAATCGCTCACAAAAAAAGGAATTTATATCTATAGAGGAAGCCCGAAAGAATAGATTTAAAATTGAATGGAATACAACTGAAATTGTAAAACCAAAACAACTTGGAGTACAGATCATAGAAGACTTTGATATCACAAAACTTGAAGACTTCATTGACTGGTCACCATTTTTCCGAAGTTGGGAGTTACACGGAAGATATCCGGATATTTTAACCGATGAGGTTGTTGGTAATCAGGCTTCAGAATTATATAAAGATGCTCAGAAATTATTAAAAAGAATTTTTGATGAAAAACTTTTAAAAGCGAAAGCAATTTTTGGATTATTTCCTGCAACTACTGTCAATTATGATGATATAGAGGTTCGTAATTCGACTGTCAGTTCGAGCGCAGTCGAGAACAAGGGCGAATTATTTAAATTCCTAACCCTCCGTCAACAACTAAAAAAACGAGAAGGGATTCCAAATTTTGCCTTGGCCGATTTTATCGCTCCGAAGGAAACTGGAATTCAGGACTATTTGGGTTGTTTTTGTGTGACAACAGGCTTTGGAACACAAGAATTAGCTACTCAGTTTGAAGAGGCTCATGACGATTACAATTCCATCATGATCAAAGCACTGGCTGATCGGTTAGCCGAAGCATTTGCAGAATATTTGCATAAGGAAGTTCGAATAAAACATTGGGGTTATGCCATGAATGAAAATTTGAGTAATGAAGAATTGATTAAAGAGGGTTACAAAGGTATTCGCCCTGCTCCCGGTTATCCGGCCTGCCCTGATCATTTAGAGAAACAAACAATTTGGGAATTGCTTAAGGTTGAAGAATCCATAGGAGTAAGACTTACTGAAAGCTTGGCCATGTGGCCGGCTGCAAGTGTAAGTGGCTATTATTTTGGAAATCAAGAGGCTAAATATTTTGGATTGGGAAAAATAACAGAAGATCAGTTAAAAGACTATGCAAAACGTCGGGGAGTTTCCCTTGAAGAAGCTGAAAAATGGTTAAACCCTAATTTAGCTGATTAGTGCGTTAGCGATTGCAGTGACATCCTTTTTATTTGTCACTTTGAGCGCAGTCGAAAAGTTGTCAAAATAAAAAGATATAACGAAAAGCGCGACCCTTGTGGTAACGCCCAAAAATTAAAGTTTAATTAAGAGATACCTGCTTTTGCAGGCATAAAGATGAAAGTTACAGACCATATAAAAAATGCTAAAGGCAAGACCTTATTTTCATTTGAGATAATCCCACCTAAAAAAGGGAAGAATATCCAGGAGTTATACAATAATATTGATCCACTCATGGAATTCAAACCTCCATTTATTGATGTAACAACCTCGCGTGAAGAATATATCTATATTGAAAAACAAGGATTATTAGACAGAAAGATCACCAGAATGCGTCCGGGAACCGTCGGGATTTGTGCCGCAATCAAGCATAAATATGATGTAGATACTGTCCCACATGTGTTGTGTGGCGGATTTACAAAGGAAGAGACTGAGTATCTCTTAGTTGATTGTCATTACTTGGGAATAAATAATGTTATGGCACTAAGAGGTGATGCCATGAAAGAACAAAAATATTTTGAAGCAGCAAAAGGCGGTCATGAATTTGCAAAGGATTTGGTATGTCAAATAAAGAATTTGAATGAAGGTAAATATCTGCATGATGTTATGGAAGTCGATGATAAAGCCGATTTTTGTATAGGTGTTGCCGGATACCCTGAAAAACATATTGAAGCGCCTTCTCTACAGTCGGATATTAAACGATTAAAAGAAAAAGTAGATGCTGGTGCAGACTACGTAGTAACTCAAATGTTTTTTGACAATAAGAAGTATTTCGAATTTGTCGATTTGGCAAGACGATCAGGTATCGATGTTCCAATCATTCCAGGTATAAAGCCCATTGCTGTAAAACGACATCTCCAGTTACTGCCACAGGTCTTTAAAATAGATTTGCCTGAAGATCTCATTCATGCTGTTGAAGTATGCAAAAACAATAAAGAAGTGAGACAAGTTGGTGTGGAATGGGCGCTTAAGCAATCAAAAGAACTTCAGAAATCAGGAGTTCCTGTCTTACATTTTTATTCCATGGGCAAAAGTGATAATATCAAAGCGATCGCTTCAAAACTGTTTTAATTAATTTATTCTTTTACATTTGCTTCACAATTGGCATTGATGAAGTATTATTTAACCTACATGTTTATACTTTTCGGTTTTTTGGGCTTTAGCCAGGAAACTCAAAAATCATCATATGTTGATGTCAATTACTTCAAAGGCAATATTGCGTTGCATAATGATGACATTTTACATTTAATTACCGGTCATCCTGAAGGAGTTATAATTGGCTGGAATAAGAAAACCTTTGGAGAAAAAGACTGGGAACAACGCTATGGTTATCCCGATTACGGAATTTCATTTGCATATCAGAATTTAAAGAATGATGTGTTGGGAAATAATTATTCGTTATATGGTCATTATAATTTTTATTTTTTTAGACGTAACATAATGATTCGGATCGGACAAGGGATAGCCTTCACAACTAACCCTTACGATAAGATTAAAAATCACAGAAATATTGCATTTGGTTCCCGAATCATGAGTAGTACCTATGCAATGTTAAACTACAAAAAGGAACGTATTTTTGATAGATTTGGCCTACAGGCTGGCTTATCTTTATTGCATTATTCAAACGCCAATGTTAAAGCTCCCAATACAAGTATAAATTCCATTACAATTAACCTTGGTATTATATATGATCTTAATGGTGAATCAGACTATATTAGTGATCTAACTGATGAAAATTATACTCAGCCAATTAAATATAACCTGGTATTCAGAAGCGGTGTGAATGAAAGTGATGTCGTAGGAAGTGGACAGTATCCATTCTATATATTTTCTGCCTATGCCGACAAACGCGTTAATCAAAAAAGTGCTTTTCAATTGGGAGCAGATGTTTTCTTTTCAAATTTTTTAAAGGAATTGATCTATTACAATTCAGTGGCATTCCCTGAAAATAATGTAATAGGAAATGAAGATTATAAACGCGTTGGTATTTTTGCCGGTCATGAATTATTTATAAACAGGCTATCTCTTTTAACCCAATTGGGATATTATGTTTACTATCCTTACGATTTTGAAGGCAGAACGTATTTTAGAGTGGGTTTAAAACGATATTTTGGAGAAAAATGGTTTGGTGCTATAACTTTAAATCCCATGGAGCTAAAGCAGAAGCTGTTGAACTTGGAATAGGAATTAGATTATAAACTTAAAGAGCATTTAATTCTTCCCTTTGGGAAGATGTCGCAAAAGCGAGAGATAGGATGAAAAAATATATATACATATTAACTTTAATAAGTTTACTTGCCTGCGATAGCGAAAGTGCTTCTGATTGTTTTCAAACTGCAGGGCCAATAATTCAAAAGGAAATAACGGTATCTCCATTCGAAAAGATATTAGTAAATCGCGATATTGAATTGATAATAAAAGAAGGTTTAGAATATGAAGTAATTGTCGAAACAGGTGAAAATTTGATGAATGATGTAGTGGTTGTTGTTGCCGGGGATGAATTACAACTTACAGACAATAATTCATGTAACTATTTAAGAGAATATGGGATTACTAAAGTAATAGTGACAGCTCCAAATATTAAATCGATTAGAAGTTCTACTCAATATGATGTATCCTCAGAAGGGGTTCTTAGTTTTCCCAATGTTACTTTGGTTTCTGAAGATTATAATTCTCCGGGAAGTTTTACTGTTGGTGATTTTAGAATGCAAATTAATTCGGAAAAACTACAAGTGGTTGCAAATAACATTTCCTCATTTTATATTTCCGGCCAAGTTGATGATCTCTTTATTGGTTTTTATTCGGGTGCCGGACGATTTGAAGGAGAGAACCTTGTGGCTCAAAACATTGATCTCTATCACAGGGGGAGCAATGATATGGTCGTAAATCCGCAATTATCTTTAACTGGTGAACTACGAGGAACCGGAAATCTAATTTCAAAAAGTAATCCGGCAATAGTTGAAATTGAACAGTTGTATACCGGACGGTTAATATTCGACAATTAATCCTTTGTCAATTCCCTGAACAAATTTTCTAAACTTTGATTTTTCTTATTGAGTTGCAGAATTTTAAGCTCATTATCATGGGCAAAATCGAAAACTATAGAACGCATATCTTCTGAAGTGGAAAAGGTCAATTCATAAACAAAATCATGCGGATTGATAACTTTTTTCACTTTAGGTAATTTCTTTAAAAAGGCTTCTTCAACTCTATAATCAAATTCAACAACAATGATTTGTTCCTTGTCATGTTTTAACTCGCTCAATTTTTTATCGGCAACAATTTCTCCTTTGTTAATAATAATAACCCGGTCACAGATCGCTTCTACTTCCTGCATGATATGGGTTGATAAAAATATTGTTTTTTCCTTTCCGACATTTATTATCAATTCCCTTATCTCGACCAATTGGTTTGGATCTAATCCTGTTGTTGGTTCATCTAGAATCAATACTTCAGGGTCGTGCAATAAGGCATTTGCCAATCCTACACGTTGTCTAAAACCTTTTGAAAGTTGACCTATTTTCTTGTGAGATTCGGATTCTAATCCGGTTAATGAGATGACTTCAGTTATTCTCTTGGCATCAACATTGTAAACACCTGCATTAAATGCAAGATATTCTTTAACATACATGTCTAAATATAATGGATTGTGCTCTGGCAAATATCCAACACTCCTTTGCACATTTATACTATCTGTTAAAACATTAAAATCATTTACTTCTGCTTCCCCAGCAGTAGCATTCAAAAAAGTTGTCAATATTTTCATCATAGTGGATTTCCCCGCACCATTTGGACCTAAAAAACCAACAATCTCTCCTTTTTTTATGCTAAAGGATATATTATTCAGAGCTTTTTGAGTTCCATATACCTTAGTAAGATTTTCTACTTTTATTGACATGTTAAATATTTAGTTCAAAAATAAACATTATATAATTTATAGTGATAATTAGGTCTTTATCTTTAAAACTTGATGTAAAAACGTAAAAAACACGGTTTTACTATTTTGAATTGTGAAATTATTATTTACATTAGCCGAATCAAAAAAAAATGACAACATTAAATTACACATATTATAACTGGTTCTATTTTTTCTTTAGCAAAAGGAACGAGACGATGTATGTTTAATTTATAAATGATAAATTAATTTGAAGTCTCGATGAAAATTCGGGACTTTTTTATTTTTATGATTAAATCAGTAGCCATACAGGGTATTTTAGGGTCTTTTCATCACATTGTATCACAGCAATATTTTGAAAATAACATTACTGTACATGAGTGTCTCTCATTTGATAAGGTTGTTGAAAGTTTGGTTTCTATGGAATGTGATGCTGCTATTATGGCGATAGAGAATTCCATTGTTGGCTCAATCATTCCTAATTATGCTTTGATCGATATTAATCATTTACATATTGTAGGTGAACATTATCTTGATATTCAACACAACCTAATGGCTTTAAACGGTCAGAGTATTGATGATATAAAAGAGGTTTATTCGCATCCTATGGCTTTATTGCAATGTAAAGAGTTCTTCAAAGACTATCCTAATATAAAATTGGTTGAAGATAAAGATACTGCTGAGGTGGCAAAGAGAATTCAAGATCAGAAACTTAAAAATATTGCTGCAATAGCAAGTGATTTGGCAGCTGAACTTTTTGATCTTTCAATTTTAGCAAAAAGTATACAAACAATTAAACATAATGAAACTCGGTTTGTTATTGTAAAGAGAAACAATTCAGAAATACCGGAACATAAGATAGATAAAGCCTCCTTAAAATTTGAATTGCATCATAAAAGAGGAAGTTTGGCAACCATTTTAAATGTAATGAGCGATTGCCATTTAAATCTGACCAAGATCCAGTCCTTGCCAAAAATTGATACGCCTTGGAAATATGCTTTCTTTGTTGATGTTACCTTTGAAAAATATGAAGATTATAAAAAGGCAAAATCTATAATGAAAATTATGGCCCAGGATTTTAAGGTTCTTGGTGAATATATAAATCATAAACTATGATTGAGCCTGCAAACAGATTAAATATTGTTGAAGAATATTATTTTTCTAAAAAACTTAGAGAGATAAAAGAGCTTGAAGAAAAAGGGGAGTCTATTATAAATATGGGAATTGGGAGTCCGGATCTGCAACCGCCATCACAGGTGGTGGAAGTGCTTAAAAATAGTCTAAAAGACGTAAATGCACATCAATATCAAAGTTATAAGGGTCTACCAGAATTGCGAAAAGCAATGGCTAATTTTTATAAAGAGCAATATTATGTAAGACTAAATTCCGAGACCGACGTTTTGCCATTAATGGGAAGTAAAGAAGGAATTATGCACATTTCCATGGCTTTTTTAAATCCTGGAGATGAAGTATTAATTCCAAACCCGGGTTATCCGACCTATGCGTCAGTGACTAATTTGGTGGGGGCCAAACCTGTTTATTATAATCTGGAAGAAGAAAATAAATGGCTGCCTGATCTGGAAGCTATACAAAAACAGGACCTTTCAAAAGTTAGATTAATGTGGATAAGTTATCCACATATGCCAACGGGAGCAAAGGCTACAAAAAAGGTGTTTGAAGAAATTGTTGATTTTGCTAAAAAGCATAAAATATTGGTTGTTAATGATAATCCGTACAGCTTTATTTTAAATGGCTATCCTTTGAGTTTCTTAAATATTACCGGGGCCAAGGATATAGGATTAGAGTTAAATTCAATTAGCAAGACCTTCAATATGGCAGGATGGCGAGTCGGTATGGTCGTTGGTAAGAAAAAATATATCGATTACATACTAAAGGTGAAAAGTAACATGGATTCCGGAATGTTTTACGGCTTGCAAAAAGGAGCAATTAAGGCCTTGAACTCCGGAACCATATGGTATTCAAGTTTAACAAGTATTTACAGACAACGCAGGGAATTAGTCTGGGAATTAGCCGAAATTTTGAACTGTACTTATGACATTCATGCGGCAGGATTGTTTGTTTGGGCTAAACTACCTGATGGTAGTACCAATTCAATTGAGTTTGTAGATCTTATTCTAAAAAATAAAGGAGTTTTTATCACTCCGGGGAGTATTTTTGGAAGTCAGGGAGAGGGATATATCCGTTTTTCATTATGTGTTGATGAAGAAAGAATACAAGAAGCAATAAATAGGTTTTAAATGAAGAATGTTTATATCATAGGGATTGGCCTTATTGGAGGTAGTATGGCATTGGATATTAAAAAATTATATCCTGAAAGTACTGTCTATGGCATCGATATAAATGAAGCGCATTTAGATCAAGCCTTAAATTTAAAATTAATAGACAAGAAAGGACAATTGAATGAATTGGCAAATGCCGACTTAGTATTGCTTTCTATTCCGGTTGATGCTTCAGTGGAAATTATTGATAAGGTTTTAGACGAAATTTCAGACAATACACTTGTGATAGACGTAGGATCTACAAAACAGATATTTTGTCAAGCTATTTCAAACCATCCAAAAAGAAGAAATTTATTGGCAACCCACCCCATTGCAGGAACAGAACATTCAGGTCCCAATGCAGCAATTAATGGATTGTTTAAAAATAAAACCAATATAATCTGTGAGGTAGAAAAAACGGCTTTTAAACTTCAGGAAAAAGCACTTAAAGCTGTTCAATGAATTAGGAATGCGTATTCGATATATGAATCCGGAGTCACATGACAAGCATATAGCTTATGTCTCACATTTGTCTCACATTAGTTCATTTATGCTCGGAAAAACGGTTATAGAGAAGGAAAAGAATGAACGCGACATTTTTGATATGGCAGGCAGTGGTTTTGAATCTACAGTACGACTTGCTAAAAGTTCACCCGAAATGTGGACACCAATTTTTAGACAAAATAAAGAAAACGTCTTAGAAACATTACACGAGTATATTGAGAATTTAAATCGTTTTAAATCCCTAATGGAGAATGACGATTTTGATACAATTTTTAAGGAAATGAAGAACACCAACCGAATAAAGCAAATTTTAAAAGGAATAGAATAAGAGACTTATGGAAAATAATAAAGAATTTGGAGCATGGTTAAATGATCTTAAACTGGATCATCCGCTTGTTATAGCAGGCCCTTGCAGTGCAGAAACAGAAGAGCAGGTATTACAAATAGCAAATGAATTAAAAGATACAGATGTAAGTTATTTTAGAGCCGGAATTTGGAAACCCAGAACTCGACCTGGCAATTTTGAAGGAGTTGGTGCCTTAGGACTCAAATGGCTGCAAAAAGTCAAAGAAGAAACCGGTTTGAAAACAGCAACAGAAGTTGCCAACAGAGCCCACGTGGAATTAGCTTTAGAACATGATATAGATTTGCTATGGATAGGAGCTCGATCAACCGTCAGCCCATTTATAGTTCAGGAGTTAGCCGATGCATTAAAAGGGACAGATAAGATTGTATTGGTTAAAAATCCGGTAAACCCTGATCTTTCCTTATGGCTTGGCGCAATTGAGCGTTTAGCAACCTCTGATATTAAAAAATTAGGTGTTATTCACAGAGGGTTTTCAACCTATGAAAAATCAAAATACAGGAATAATCCGGAATGGCAACTGCCAATCGAATTGCAAAATCGTTTCCCGGATCTTCCTTTGATTTTGGACCCATCACATATTGCGGGTAATAGAGATTTGATTTTTGATATATCGCAAACAGCACTAGACCTAAATTTTGATGGTTTAATGATAGAAACACACCATAACCCGGATAAAGCTTGGAGTGATGCCGCACAACAAGTAACTCCAAAATCGTTGATCCAAATCATGAAAGATCTTAAAATCAGGAAAGAAACAAATCCTGAAGTTGAATTTACAAATGCCATAAATAATTTGAGAGCAAAAATTGATATTGTCGATAATCAAATTATTGAATTACTGGGAAAACGAATGAAGGTATCAGACGGGATAGGTAAACTAAAAAAGGCAAACAACGTTTCTGTTTTGCAATCTAAAAGATGGAACGAGATCTTAGGAAAAATGGTTTTAGAAGGTCAGGATCATGGTTTAAGTGAAGAATTTGTCCTAAAAATGTTTAAAGCTATTCATCAGGAATCCATTAACCATCAGGAAAAAATATTTAAGGAATAAAAAAAGGCTCGCCAATGCGAGCCTTTTTTTATGATATATAAGATGATCTAATCCTTATCCTTACTCTTTTTAGTATAGGCAAGCCTCCTGGAAGCTTTTCTCATAAGGATATTAATTAAATCTTCAGAACTGCTTCCAATACTGCCACTTACTTTTTTATTGTAATTCCAAAGTAACACGCCATCGACAGCATTATGTACACTCATATTTACTACAGCGCTGTTGGTAGATCCAAAAAAACCAACTAAAGCTCCTAGCACCACCGCAGCACCTTCTGACATAGGCTTATTTGTTTCGTACTCACCTGAAATGACGGCATCAACTTCCAGAAAGTTAGCTAATTCCTGAGGTGTGAAGTCGGTAATGTTATCATAGGAAACTTCATTTCTTTTAAGCAAAGCAGTCGTTACTTTAGGATCCTGTACTTCAAGAGTTTGAAGGTCACCTCTTTTTTTCCGTTTTAAAAACCAGGAGTACATGGCTGTTTGAATACCCTCACCTTCAGCCTTTTCCATCCGTTGTAGCTGTTCACCAGTCATATCCTTCATTTGCTTAGGGCGTAATTTGACCTGAGTCTTAAATGGCACAATGGCTATGATCTTATGAGATTCCGCAATTTTGTCAAATTCAGGGTTCTCGTACAAGTTTGTTTGAGCAACAGCTAAGATGCTAAAGCAAAATAAAATAGTAGTAAAAAAAGATTTTTTCATGTTATTATTTGAGATTTAAAATTATGAATCTAAGATACGTATTTTCTTTCTCCGAAATGTTGTTAATTTGTAATTCAGAATCGATATAATTAATGACTGGTACAGTATATAAATCTACAGGAAGTTGGTACACGGTAAAAACTCAAAATGGCAAAACATTTGAATGCCGAATCAAAGGGAAGTTCCGTATAAAAGGTATCAAAAGTACCAACCCAATTTCTGTTGGTGATCATGTAGATTTTGAACTGGAAACAAAAAATGATGGAGTTACCGGTGTCATCAACAGAATTCATGACAGAACCAATTATATTGTTCGTAAATCTGTCAATCTTGCAAAGCAAACACATATTATTGCTTCGAATATAGATCAGGTATTTTTATTGATAACTATTGATAATCCACCCACCTTTTCAAGCTTTATCGATCGGTTTTTAGCTACGGCGGAAGCATATTCCATTAAAACGATCCTTCTATTTAATAAGATAGACAGCTATGATGAAAACATGTTGCTGGAAGTTAAAAATTTGGAGTCTATCTACAGAAAAATAGGTTATGTATGTATTGAAATATCGGCAAAAAAAAATATAAATATTGATAAGGTAAAACAATTGATGGGAGGAAAGGTGAGTATGTTTGCCGGTCATTCGGGAGTTGGAAAATCAACCTTGGTCAATGCTATTGAGCCAGGCTTAGATCTAAAAACCAAGGAGATCTCTATTCAGCATCAACAGGGACAACATACGACGACTTTTGCCGAAATGTATGATCTTAGTTTTGAAGCTAAAATAATTGATACGCCCGGAATTAAGGGATTCGGATTAGTTGATATGGACAAGGACGAAATAGGTGACTATTTCCTGGAATTTTTTGCCTTAAAGCAGGAGTGTAAATTTAATAATTGTCTGCATGTAAAAGAGCCTGATTGTGCCGTAAAAAAGGCACTGGAAGAAGATAAAATAGCCCCCTCCAGATATAAAAGTTATTTGCAAATACTAGAAGGTGAAGATGAGAGTTACAGAACTGATAACTGGGAAAGAGAATGAGGGTTGTTATTCAAAGAGTAACTAATGCAGGTGTAACTATTAATAATGATAAAGTCGCAAATATTGCTCACGGATTATTGATACTATTGGGTATAGTTGATGAAGATAATCAGGAAGATATACTTTGGCTTTCCAATAAAATAGCAAATCTTCGCATTTTTGCTGATGAGGATGGAGTCATGAACAGGTCTCTGATTGAAACAAATGGTGAAGCAATCGTAGTTAGTCAATTTACCTTGCATGCAAATACAAGAAAAGGTAACAGACCCAGTTATATAAAGGCGGCAAAACCAGATATCTCCATTCCTCTTTATAAAGAATTTGTCAATCGTTTAGAATTTGATCTTGGTAAAAAAGTACAAACAGGACAGTTTGGTGCCGACATGAAAATCGAGCTTATCAATGATGGTCCTGTCACCATAATTATTGATTCCAAGGACAAAAATTTATAATAGAATACTTTTTAAAAAATAATTAAACCGATTTTTTTTTATCGGTTAGTCCAAATAAAAAATTAAATTTGCTGACCAAGTTTTAAAGCCCGATATAGATCTTACATAACAAAAAGACCTACAAAGTAATTATTAATTCAATTTATATCATCTATTTAGTAAATGCAGTAGAGTATTCTTCGGTTTGTCCATTTTTTTAACACTTCATATCGCGCAGGCTCAATCATATAAATTTGGAGATGTTAGTAAAGAAGAATTAATTGAAACTATAAACGATCGCTTTCCTGAGGCTAATGCTGCTATTTTATATAGAAAACAATTCATTTACTTTGAAAATGCAAGTGATAAAACACCCATTCAAAAAACTGAAATATATGAACGCATAAAAATTTATAGCAGAGATGGTTTTGATCAGGCAGCAAAATTCATAAGCTTATATAATAATGAAAAAATAAGCGATCTAAAGGCGGTTACCTATAATTTAGTAGATAATGAGATTATTAGCAGTAGTTTTAAGAAAGATAGTATTGTTGAAATAATTAACAATTCACGAATAAATACATCCAAATATATCTTACCAGAACTTAAAGAAGGATGTATCATAGAATTTAAATACATTTTAGAGTCAGAATGTTGCTTCACATCAAATATTCCTCTGCAAATGGATATTCCAATTAAAAGATTGGATGTAAGATTAATACTTCCTGATTCATTGAATTTTGAAACAATATTCAATCCAAATTCAACAATTGTTCCTAAAGTGGATAGATCCAAAAGAGTTCGAGAATACAGTTCTAATTCAATTGAAGAAAACGCAAGTATTGGACAAAGTAAAAGTGCAATATCAGAAAACATAATAATTATTACAAACCAGGATGTTCCAGCTTTAAAAGATGAACCATTTGCTAATATTGATTATTATCGTGCCAAATTAAGCTTAGTACCGGCCCAACCAAAAATCGATGAAGAGACGAATTTGGCTTCAAATTGGAATGAAATCTCTAGTTCTATTTACAATAGTTTTGGATTGGAAGAAGAGTTAAACCTCAGAGAATTATTTGAAGATGATCTTAAAACAGTATTAAATGGTAATGAAGGTGATATTGAAAAAGCAACCATCCTGTATAATTTCATTAAGCTAAAAATGAAATGGAATGGATTTGATGGATATACTCCCAAACTGGGTATTAGTAAGGCTTATAGTGTTGGCTCAGGAAATACGGCAGATATTAATTTAACCCTGTTGTCTATGTTAAGAAATGCAGGATTAAATGCAAAACCTGTTTTAATAAATACTCTGAACAATGGACAGCCTAAAAGCCCATCTGTAAGTGCATTTAATTATGTTATATGTTCGGTGGATATTGATAATAGATCTATATTTTTTGATGCAACCGATGAATTTTCTTCACCCAATGTTTTGCCCTTAAAAGTGCTGAATAGTCAGGGACTGATACTAAATGGTGACGGCACTTCAAAATGGATAGATCTAGTCCCTAATTCACCATCTACAACAAAAGTTGAAGTGATCGCGAAAGTGAATCCGGACTTGTCAATATCTGGCAATGTGAAATCTCAATACACAGATTATCAGGCCGCAAGTTACAGAAATCAATTTCAAGTATATACAGAAAAGGATCTAATACAAAGCATCAGAAAAGATAATGCCGGACTTAAAATATATAATTTCAAATCAAAAAGTGAGCACGATTTGGTAAACATTATCAATCAGTCTTATGAATTTAGCAGTATTGGTGAAATAAGAAGAACCGGTAACAAATTATTCTTTTCTCCTTTGTTTTTTCTGGAAAATAAAGAAAATATTTTTAACGAAGACACAAGAAATTACCCTATAGATTTTAAATACCCTGTTGTAAATGAATACAAAATAAATATAATTGTTCCACAAGGTTATAAAGTTGAATATTTACCTAAAAATTATATTCTCCATTTTAATAATGAAGATGGGGAATTTAGATATTTGGCTAGAAAAACTGGTAATATACTTCAATTCATTATAACACTAAAATTAAATAAAACCTTAGTTTTACCAGAAGAATATCAGAAGATCAGGCAGTTTTATCAGTCAATACTGGATAAGAAAAAGGAAGAAGTAATTCTTATAGAAGAAAATTATGAACCTAGAAGGCGCACAAAAAATAGTAGATGATTGGATCCGGGATCATGGGGTTCGATATTTTAATGAATTAACAAATATGGCTCAGCTTACGGAAGAAGTTGGCGAAGTTGCACGCATTATTGCAAGACGCTATGGAGAACAAAGCGAAAAAGAAAGTGATAAGGGAAAGGACTTAGGTGAAGAACTTGCCGATGTGCTTTTCGTTGTCTTGTGTTTAGCCAATCAAACCGGAATTGATCTTCAGGTTGCATTCGATAAAAGAATGGATAAAAAAACGAAACGCGACCATGACAGACATCATAATAACGAAAAATTAAAGTAGATTTGCGAGCATAACAATTTGACAGTTTTGAATGAACTTAAAACTTAACAGATCAACTTTAAAAAGTCATCCTCCTAAAATAGAAATAACCGGATCTAAAAGCGAATCTAACCGGTTATTATTATTAAAAGCATTATTCCCGGGAATAGAAATAATAAACATTTCCAATTCAGATGATTCCCGATTGATGCAAAAAGCACTGGAATCAAACGAAGGTATTATTGATATTCATCATGCAGGAACTGCCATGCGTTTTTTAACTGCTTATTTTTCAATTCAATCAAATCGTGAAATAGTGCTAACCGGATCTAAAAGAATGAAGGAAAGACCTGTCAAAATATTAGTCGATGCCTTGACTGAATTGGGAGCTGATATTGAATATCTAGAAAATCCGGGATTTCCACCTTTAAAAATAAAAGGTAAAAATTTATTAGGAGGTCAGGTTGGGTTGGATGCTAATGTGAGTAGCCAGTATATTTCAGCATTACTGTTGATCGCTCCAAAGTTGAAGAATGGCATAGAATTAAGATTGAATGGTGCTATTACTTCAACACCATACATTAAAATGACTTTAAATTTATTGAACCAGATTGGAGTTAGATCATCTTTTGAAGGTAATATTATTCGTGTAGACTCTTTTCATAAGAATGTTGATGACTGTAAAGTGGTTGTTGAATCTGATTGGTCTTCGGCATCTTATTTTTATAGTTTAGTGGCATTAAGTGAGGTTGGTACAGAATTAGTTCTTTCATCATTTAAACAAAAAAGTTTGCAAGGTGATTCGGTTCTATCTACCATTTATAAAAAATTTGGTCTTGAAACTTACTATCAGGATAATTTAATATTTATTCATAAAACAAAATCTGCCGATCTTAATTCAGTAATAGAATTAGATCTTTCCAATGCTCCGGATATAGCCCAAACCATAGCAGTGACTTGTCTGGGTCTTGGATTGGAATGTAAATTAAGTGGATTGCATACCTTAAAAATTAAAGAAACCGACCGACTTTTAGCTCTAAAAACAGAGATAGAAAAATTAGGTGGTCAGGTTATAATATCTGATAGTAGTTTGTGTCTTAAGAAAGTCCGGATATTAAAAGAAAATACATCAATATCTACCTACAACGATCACAGAATGGCCATGGCTTTTGCTCCTTTAGCACTTAAAACTTCATTAATTATTGAGGATGCCAATGTTGTTTCCAAATCCTATCCGGATTTCTGGAAAGACCTTGTAAACATTGGTGTTACAATAAATAAAAAATAATACTTCGTTAAAAACTTGACAACGACTAGTTACAGATTGTATATTAGCGGCTTGAAAAATATTATGTATAAAATGAAATTATCGCACTTTAGCTTTGATCTACCGGGCGATCTATTGGCGGAATATCCGTCTGAAAACAGAGATGAATCCCGATTGATGGTGCTAAACAGGAAGGATCAAACAATTGAACATAAATCGTTCAAAGATATTATTGACTATTTTGATATTAACGATGTCATGATACTTAATAATACTAAAGTTTTTCCAGCAAGATTATTTGGAAATAAAGAAAAGACCGGTGCCAGAATTGAAGTGTTTTTGTTAAGAGAGTTAAGTCAGGAACAGAGATTATGGGATGTTTTAGTTGATCCGGCCAGAAAGATAAGGATAGGGAACAAATTATATTTTGGTGATGATGAAACCCTTGTTGCTGAGGTTATAGATAATACAACCTCAAGAGGAAGAACATTACGTTTTTTATATGATGGCTCCTATGATGAGTTCAGAACTAAATTAACTGAACTGGGTGAAACACCACTTCCAAAATATATTAAAAGGGAAGTAACACCCGAAGATGAAACGCGTTACCAGACGATTTATGCGAAAAATGAAGGAGCAGTTGCTGCACCTACTGCCGGACTTCACTTCTCTAAGCATCTATTAAAGCGTTTGGAAATTAAAGGGGTTCATTTGGCTGAAGTTACTTTGCACGTTGGATTGGGAACCTTTAATCCGGTTGAAGTAGAAGATTTGTCTAAGCATAAAATGGATAGTGAAGAAATTTTTATTGATTCCAAAGCCGTTGATATTGTGAACAAAGGGCTTGAAAACAGAAAACGTATATGCGCAGTCGGAACCACTGTTATGAGAGCAATAGAAAGCTCAGTTTCATCTGATGGTACTCTTAACGAATTCGCAGGTTGGTCAAATAAATTCATTTTTCCACCATATGAGTTTAGTATTGCTAATTGTATGATCACAAACTTCCATACACCAAAATCGACTTTACTAATGATGGCAGCTGCTTTTGCCGGTCATGAGTTTCTTAAAAAGGCTTATGTAGAAGCCGTAAAAGAGAAATATAAATTCTATAGTTATGGCGATGCCATGTTAATCATTTAATCCTGTCCCGATCTGGATGGCTATCAGGGCTATCGGGATGATTCCAGGATCTTTAAAATCAATAACTTAAGAGCCTCGTATATCGAGGTTTTTTTGTAGAAATAATGTCGATAAAAAAGAAAGACATACGAGCACTTACCAAGGATCAATTAAGAGATTTCTTTTTAGATCAAGGCGATAAATCATTCCGTGGAGATCAGGTTTATGAATGGCTTTGGAACAAATCTGCCCATACTTTTGACGATATGACCAACATCTCAAAAGAAACACGGAATATGCTTGAGAATAATTTTGTTATAAACCATATCCAGGTCGATACCATGCAGCGAAGTAATGATGGGACCATAAAGAATGCTGTAAGATTGCATGATGGGTTGTTGGTCGAATCGGTTTTAATACCTTCTAAATCAAGAACAACAGCCTGTGTTTCCAGTCAGGTAGGTTGCAGTTTGAATTGCAGATTTTGTGCCACAGCTCGTTTGAAAAGGATGCGTAATTTAAACCCGGATGAAATTTACGATCAGGTGGTCGCTATTGATAAACAAAGCAGGTTATATAATAACCGCCCTTTAAGCAACATAGTCTTTATGGGAATGGGTGAGCCCTTGATGAATTATAACAATGTGCTAAAAGCCATAGACAAGATAACTTCCAAAGAAGGATTAGGAATGTCTCCTAAGCGTATAACGGTTTCAACCTCCGGTGTGCCTAAGATGATAAAAAAGATGGCAGATGATAAAGTTAAATTTAATCTGGCTGTCTCACTGCACTCAGCAATTGATGAAGTCCGTACTTCTATTATGCCATTCAATGAAAATTTTCCATTATCCGATTTAAGAGAGGCGTTAGAATATTGGTATGAGAAGACAAAAAACCGAATTACTTATGAATATGTGGTCTGGAAAGGAATCAATGACACTAAGGAGGCTGTAGAAGCTCTTATTAAATTCTGCAAATTTGCACCGAGTAAAGTTAACCTTATCGAATACAACCCAATTGATGATGATGAATTCCAACAAGCCAATAGTACTGCTATTAAAATGTATGTTGATATGTTAGAAGCAAGAAATGTAATTGTAACAATTCGACGCTCCAGAGGTAAGGATATTGACGCTGCTTGTGGGCAACTGGCAAATAAAAGTTTATAAATTTATTGTTTTAATAACTTAGTTGTCACAGTGGTTTTTGTTGACGAAACTCTTATAATGTAAATACCATCTAACAAATTTGAAAGATCTATTTTTTCAACCGGTTTAGATAATTGTCGGCTCAAGACTTTTTGCCCAAGGATATCATAAATTTCAACGGTATCAAGAGGTATATTGCTTGAATTAATTGTTAAGAACATCTGTCCGTTTATCAAAGATGTTCGTGATACCTTCCAGATTATACTCTGAAACCCCAAGTGTATTATCTGTAACAGAATAATCAAACAATAACAAGGAACCGGTATTCGACTGGAGATGTAGCATTAAATGCCAAATAATAGGTTCCCGAAGCTGTAGAAGTATAAGAAACTGATCTGAATTGTGCCATGCTTTCTGCCTGCTGCATTTGTCCCATTTTTAAATAATTCCTGTCATCAGTAAACAAAGTTGTTAAGAAGAATGATCCAGATGAAGGTCCATCCATTAAGAAAACATCAAGATTCTCATTGGCCGAAATGTGCCAGCAGCGCCATTATATTTAAACATTATATTGTAATTCATGTACCAAAATGTCAAATTAACGGAGTAGAAAATAACCAATCATCCTTGGCATTATTTGAGTTGAACCATTTGAAGCAAAGTCTTCATCGGTGTTCCATCCCCATCCATCAAAAACAACGATCTGTTTAAAATCGTACTATTGGTATCAACATCTTTCAGTCTAAACATGCCACAAAAGAGTCAGGTCATCAAAATCTTCATTAATTGGTAAAGTGCCATTGAGCACAATTTACTGCTGTTTCAGTTAAGGTAAAATCAAACCAAGAAGGGGCCCAACGGATTATCCCATGCAATGTAATAGAAGTTGAACCATTAGATACCGGAAAAGAAACTTCGAGAGTTTTTATTGGTCCAGATCCATCAATGTCATCATTTCCGGCTAAACAAGACCAAACTTCTACATCTTCCTGTGTAAACAGTTAATCTTGTATCCGTATTGCCATTTTCCGGTAAATCCTTGATACTGTAGCCACGCCATCAACTCCTGCTGTGATAATGATACCATGCTGCTCCGGAAGTTGCTACTCCATAATTAGCGGCACAATTGGGAACAGGTGGCGGGCCTCCTGGAAATATTCCAGAAACTGTATGAGTTCCAACTGTAATTATTACAGCAGTTTGCACAGATATTTTGAGCATTTAGATTGAAATTTATAAAAAGTAAACCTATAAGTAAAGTAGATATATTTTTCATTTTGAGGTGTTTAAGGGCACAAATATACAAATATTTTGTATGATTTAATTTTTTACCTTTGATTTTAGATGAAAATTGTTGAGCAAATAAAGCAGCCTATAGCCTTTGAAATGGAACTTTTTGAGCAAAAGTTCCAATTGTCCATGTCCAGTAAGGTGGCTTTGCTCAATAGAATTACCCACTATTTGGTAAATAGAAAAGGCAAGCAAATGAGACCTATGTTCGTATTCCTGGTTGCGAAAATGGTTTCCAATGGTGAAATAAGCGAACGTACCTATCGGGGAGCTTCTGTGATCGAACTGATCCATACCGCAACCTTGGTGCATGATGACGTAGTGGATGATAGTAACAGGAGACGTGGTTTTTTCTCGATCAATGCCCTTTGGAAGAATAAGATCGCAGTTTTGGTAGGTGATTATTTGTTATCAAAAGGACTACTTCTATCGATAGA
The DNA here is from genome assembly GCA_963722665.1 of uncultured Flavobacteriaceae bacterium. Lineage (GTDB taxonomy): Bacteria > Bacteroidota > Bacteroidia > Flavobacteriales > Flavobacteriaceae > Site-B1. Next base: position 42,022 of record CAVRNW010000039.1, on the reverse strand, counting down.
TAATAACGATTTTGATCTGCTTAAAATAATTTCTGTAGCAGTAAGGGAGATGAGTGAAGGTGAGCTTCTTCAAATTGAAAAGGCTCGAAAATTGGATATAACGGAAGCGGTTTACTATGAAATAATCCGACAAAAAACAGCTACGCTTATTGCTGCCTGCTGTAGTTTGGGAGCAGCTTCGGTTAAGCCTAATTCGCCCGAGGTTGAATCCATGAGGAAGTTTGGTGAACTCATTGGAATGGCCTTTCAAATTAAGGATGATCTGTTTGACTACGGGAAGGAACAAATTGGCAAACCAACCGGAATTGATATTAAGGAACAAAAAATGACCTTGCCCTTAATTTATGTTCTTAATAATGTGTCAAAAGAAAATAAATCCTGGTTGATCAATTCAATAAAAAACTACAATAAAGATTCTAAACGGGTTAAAGAGGTCATTGCCTTTGTAAAAAAGAATGGTGGATTGACTTATGCCATTAAAAAAATGGAAGAATTTCAACAGGAAGCATTATTGATGTTAAAGAGTTTTCCTGATTCCGACTACAAGAATTCCTTGGAGATCATGGTCAATTATGTGATTGAAAGAAAAAAATAATTTCCTGCAGGCAACCTTTTGCCTAATTTTTGCGTCTATATAAATATAAGACCAAATGAACTCGCTTTTGAAAGTAATTCAACTGTATAATCCCAATAACCATCGGGACGAAGACAAGCTTATAAAAAAAGCTTTAAATAAAGATCGCGAAGCTCAATGTTTGCTATTCAATATGTTTTCTCCCAAAATGCTTAGTGTTTGCAGATATTACATCAACGATCTGCAGTATGCCGAAGACGTTATGCTGCAAGGGTTCTTTAAGGTGTTTTCTAATTTGAACAGCTTTAAAAGTGAAGGCAGTTTTGAGGGTTGGATACGACGGATTATGGTAAGGGAGTCCATTTCATTTTTAAGACGTCAAAAGAAGATAGAATTTTCCTTAAATGAAGTTGATGTCAATAAAAACTATGAAAGTTTTATTGACACAGAATTAGACCTTGACGAAATTCAACAGCTTATTGACGCCCTGCCGGAAGGCTACAGAATGGTTTTTATAATGTATGCTATTGAGGGATATAAGCACAATGAAATTGCTGAATTACTGGAAATATCCCCGGGCACTTCTAAATCACAATTATTTAAAGCACGAAAAATGCTTCAACAAAAAATAAAAGAATTAAACAAAACAAGCTATGGCACCAAATAAATTTGAGGACAACATATAAAAGACAAGCTTGAAAAAAGAACCATCCAACCATCTGATAATGCATGGAACAGGTTGTCTGAAAAACTTGATGCTCAGGAAGCTAGGTCAAAGTATAAATTGGCTTGGTGGCTTGGGATAGCAGCTAGCTTAGTAGGTGTTTTTTTAGTAACATCACTATTTTTTAAATCTGGTGAAGATCAAACTGTTTTACCAACACTTGTAGAAACACCTGTTATTGATTCGACAGAAATAAATGAAACACTACCTGTAATAATTGAAAATAACAGGAATGACGCCTTAGCCAACAAGGAAGTTGATATAGAAGAGGCAATAACAACTGCTAAAGATGTAACCAAAAAATCTGTCAATGTCAAAAAGAAAAATAACTATAAATCTAATAAGGAAGTTTTGGTAAACATCAGTAAAGCAGAATCTAAAGATAAAATTAAAAAATTAAATGATTCAGAGATTATTTCGACGCAACAGGAAAATAATGAGGCGCTAGTTCAGAATGTTAAACTTGAAAAAAATGATAATAAGGGTATCGATTCTGAAATAGAATCCCTTCTTGAAAGTGCACAGAAAGATTTATTTGCAAATACAATTAATAGAGAAAACACTAAAACAGTTGATGCTAATTCCCTGCTCCAGGATGTGGAAACAGCTTTGGATCAATCGTTTAGGGATAAAGTATTTAAGACACTAATATCCGGTTACAATGTAGTTAAAACAGTAGTTGCAGAACGTAACGATTAATATATCATCAATTAAAAAACAAACAATTATGCAAACAATTACTAAGTATTTGGCACTCATCATGTTAAGTTTAAGTGTACAGATCGCAAATGCACAAGAAACAACAGTAAACCAAGATAATATCAAGTTGCTGGAAGAAAAAAAAGAAACTATCAAAACCAGTGAACGAGAACTTCTAAAAACTGAAGTAGAAGGGATTAACCTACGTTTAGAAAAAGGTGAAATTACTCAGGAAGAAGCAGAAGCGTTAAAAAAGAAGCATGCCGAGAAAAGAGCTTTAAATATAGAAAATAGAATTGCTATTATCGATAACCAAATTGAATTGATAAAGCGTAATGAAGATGGCTATGACGTATACGCTAATGGTGGTGGTATTAATTACATTAGAATAGGCAGTGGTGATGATACGAGTGAAGATTTTATTTTTATTGGTAACGAAGAAGATGATAAGCCAAGAAAGTACGACAGACGTACGACCAACGACCTGGTATTGGCTTTCGGATTAAACAATGCGTTAATAGAAGGAGAAAAGTTAGATGATTCTCCTTATAAATTTGGCGGCTCCCGATTTTTTGAAATTGGATGGGCCTGGAAAACAAGAGTCTTTGATAATTCAAATTTTTTAAGATTAAAATATGGTTTTTCTTTTCAAATGAATGGTCTGAAACCTAAGGACAATCAATATTTTGTGCAGGATAATGACTTAACATATCTAGACGAATTTCCAACCGATCTTAAAAAGTCCAAACTCACTATTACCAATCTGGTATTTCCGGTTCATTTTGAATTCGGGCCATCCAAAAAAATAGAAAAGGACACTTATTTCAGGTATACCACAAGCAATCAGTTTAAAGTAGGATTGGGTGGTTATGCCGGTTTTAATATTGGGACAAGACAAAAATTAAAATACGAGATTGATGGGAATCGAGTTAAAGACAAACTAAAACGAAGCTATAACACCAGTGATTTGGTTTACGGCTTGAGTGGTTATGTTGCTTTTGATGACATTGCATTGTACGTTAAATACGACTTGTCTCCAATCTTTAATGATCAGGTCATCGACCAGAATAATATCTCACTGGGTTTACGATTTGATATGGATTAAATAAAACTTTAGTAATCAAAAAAGGCTTCAATTTTGAAGCCTTTTTTATTAAAATCATATAAATCTATTACCTGTTTTATTCTGATGCCGGTGGAACCATAGTATAGCCCCAAGGTTTTAAATAGGTCATTGGATCCATATAGGCTTCTTCTACTGTGGCAAGACCGTCTTCATTAAAAGTCAATATAGTAAATCCATGTGTTTCACTTATTTCATTTGTAGGGTTAATATCTCCAAACATACCTGTGGCTGTTCCTTTTGCCGACCACTTAGTGTAAGTTTTATTTCCTTCGACAACAATATCATAAGTGAAATTAATATCTGGTAAGGCGGTTTGAAATGTTTTCATTAATTCGGCATAACTTGCTCGGTCATTGCCAGTCAATTCACCATTTTGATATCTCGTAAAATTTTCAACCGTGATGTCATCCAGTAAACCCGGATTGCCTTCGTTCCAGGCTTTAAACATTGTTTTGTTATTTTCTATCATTTTGTTTTCCAATGCCATTTTTTCTGCTTCCATTTTGGCAGCTTCAGGATCTTTACCTTGATTACAGGAAATTGTAGCAAACAATACAAAGGCAAAGGCGACTAATTTAAAAGTTGGTTTCATAAATATTTGTTTTTTTAGGTTAATTTATTTTATTAAATATAAATTTTTTTTTCAAACTTCCTAGAAGTCAAAAATCCAATAAATTTATTTTCTTTTGCCTGGTTACTTATAGGCTGCAATTTTCAGAATTTAGTTTTCTTCAATTGCTTTTTTAAAGGCATCTGCACCTCCAACAACAGGTATTGTAATTAAAGTTTTATCCAGATCGATGGTAACTTGTGGTAAAACTGAAATATGCAGATCTTCTTGTAAACAGCTGACAAATAAAACAATCGATTTTTTGAAGTTAATGATTTTGCAAGTTCTTCCCCGGCAGAGGTATGGTCATCAACTAAAGTTTCTTTTCTTTGTTTCTTGATTTTCACAGAACTTAGTTTTCCAAATCTGAGTGCACTTTTACCGAGATATAATTTAACAGGAGATACATCAGGATTTGACATTTATTTCTTAAATTGATGAGGGTTTTTACAGGTTGAAAAAAGCAAATTCAATCTAACAAATTAAAAATAGTAAAAGATGAAACAGATTAATTTTACTCTAAATGGCAAGTCTATTTCTTTAGAAGTGGAAGGCCAAGAGTCTTTATTAACTATAATTAGATCATATTTGGAGCAAACAGGCACAAAATATGGCTGTGGCATTGGAGAATGTGGTGCGTGCACAGTACTTATCGATAAAGAACCTGTGCGATCTTGTATGACACTAGCAGAGGATGTAGAAGGAAAAGAAATTATATCGATAGAAGGATTAAGTACCGAAGGAGAATTGCACCCGCTTCAGACAGCATTTATTTCTCATGATGCCTTGCAATGTGGTTTTTGCACTTCTGGAATGATCATGAATGCCTATGGTTTTCTGTTGCAAAATCCAAATGCTAGTCGGGAAAAAATTATAGCAGGAATGGAAACCAATCTATGCAGATGTGGTGCTTATAATCGTATTGTAGATGCTATTCAATCAGCAGGTAAAGAAATGCTTTAAAAAGAAAAATTATGAAATCAGTTATTAATAATGAAGCTGTATATAGCAGAAGAAGATTTTTAAAAAATTTAGGTGGAGGTGTGGTTGTTGTGTTTTGTTTGGGTGAAATGTCCTTTAGCTACCTTTTTGCACAAGAAGGTCAGCCACCTGAAGAACTCGATTTTAATGCCTATTTGCGCGTAAAAGAAGATGGTAGAGTAGACTGTTTTACCGGTAAAATTGAAATGGGACAAGGCATTATTACATCACTGGCACAGGTAGTGGCAGAGGAATTGGAAGTTTCAATTTACGATGTGGATATGATTATGGGCGATACAGAATTGTGTCCTTATGATAGGGGTACTTGGGGTTCTCTAACTACACGTTTTACAGATCCGGTATTGAGAGCTGCTGCTGCAGAAGCACGGGAGGTATTACTTGATCTTGCAGCAGAACATTTTGGTGTGAACAAGACTTCACTTCAGGTAATACAAGGGGTAGTTTCAGTGAAGAATGATTCATCTAAAAAAGTAACGTATGCAGAATTGACCAAAGGCCAAAAGATTGTTCGAAGTTTGACCAAGAAACCTGAATTAAAAAAGGCCAAAGATTTCAAGTTAATTGGCAAACCTATCAGGAGTTTGGATGCAGAGGCAAAAGTTACAGGAAAAGCGAAATATTCAGCAGATATCCTTTTGCCCGGAATGGTACATGCAACTATTGTGAGACCCGAAGTATTTGGTTCTAAGAAAGTAAAAGTCGATGCTTCAAAATTATCTGATTTTGCGGGAGTACAATTAGTTGAAAAAGATAATCTTGTAGCTGTAGTGCATAGCGATCCGGAAGTGTCGAAACGAGCGGCTAATAGCGTTCAGGTAACTTGGGATGCTCCGGCAGCTAAGGCAAATCAAGAAACTATATTTCAATATTTGGAAGATACTATTCAAGATAACGAAGTGTTTCAAAAAGAAGGAAGTATACAAGTAGGTAAAGAGGTTTCAAATATTTACCGGGAAGCAACCTACCACGATGGGTATAAAGCACATGCATCCATAGAAACGCATGTGGCTACCTGTTATTTTGAAGGAGATAAACTTACCATTTGGGCCTCTACGCAAAGTCCGTTTGGTACCCGGGATTCTGTCGCAAAAGCAATGCAGATGCCTTTAGAGAAAGTCCATGTCAAACAAATATTTTTGGGTGGTGGTTTTGGTGGAAAATCAAACAGCCAGCAATCCGTAGAGGTGGCTACCATAGCAAAATTATGCGGTAAACCGGTGCAATTGGTATGGAGCCGGAAAGAAGAATTTATGTATGATAATTTCCGTACTGCAGCTGTAGTAAAAGTTGCAGGTGGTACTGATAACAAGGGGAAACTAAAAGTTTGGGATTTTGATATTTACTGCGCAGGAACAAGAGGTACAGAATTGTTTTATACCATTCCAAATAAACGAATTCGATCTTTCAATCAATCAGGTGTTCATCCGTTTGGAACGGGTGCCTGGAGAGCTCCGGGAAATAACACCACCACATTTGCACGAGAATCTCACATAGATGTTGTAGCACATGCAGCCGGGATTAATCCGTTAGATTTCCGATTGAATAATCTGGAAAATAAAGAAATGATTGCAACACTGCAACTTGCTGCTCAAACGTTTGGTTATGACAAACAAAAACAACCGGGATATGGCTATGGTATTGCACTCGGGCAAGATGCGGGTACTCTGGTGGCAATGATTGCTGAAGTTTTTGTTGATAAGGAAACAGGAGAGGTACAGCCAATCAGAGTCGTTTGTTCACAGGATATGGGTCAGGTAGTAAATCCACATGGAGCTACTTTACAAACTGAAGGAGGAATTACTATGGGTATAGGTTATGCTTTATATGAAGAAATAGAGTTTAACGGAGGCGAAATGAAAACCACTAATTTTAATCGCTATGAAATTACTAGATTTTCAAAAACTCCAAAAATAGAATGTGTCTTCATCGATAAAATGGATGCCAAACCACAAGGTGGTGGGGAGCCCGCTATTATTTGTGTAGGTGCAGCAATTGCCAATGCTATTTTTGACGCTTGTGGTGCAAGGGTCTATCGTATGCCAATAACTCCTGAAAGAATATTGGCCGCCATATCATAAGTCTAAAACGGATCAAACGTTGTTAGCCTTTATCTCGTTTTAAATGTTAATTTCTTGCGTTTTTTCGCCTATAGGTAACTTTAATGATATTGACTTTGTTTAATACTGAAACAATCCCGCTAGTCCCGATAGCCATCGGGATCAGGATAATATGAGTGATCTATATCTTATGTTAAACGAAGTCAGTAGTTTTTTCTTTCATAGGCAAGAATATGCCAGTTCAGAATTTCTAATTTTGTTTAACTGCTTCACTGTATGCATCTGCACCTCCAACAACAGGTAATGTTATTGAAGTTTTATCCAGATCAATGGTCAATTCTGTTCCTGGTTCCGGCCATAAGGTAAACTCTTTATCACTTGAAAATATCATTAAACCAATTTGCTGTCCTTTTGAAATAATTTGGTCATCAGGCATCAATTCAAAAGAGATTTCGTAGAATTTTCCTGGTTTTAAGGGTTCACTTTCTGTCAATGACTTATAATTCTGCGGATCTGCCCAACCACGAGTAATAATGTTATCTGTGATTTTAGATCCTATTTCCTGGTTCCATGGTAGTGAAACCAGCCAAACAGATAAATTTGCCGCGGGTTTGCTGCTTGCCAGATTAATAGTCACAGTTGGAATTCCTGAAATATGGAGATCTTCTGTTAAAACAGATGACAAATAAAGCAATCGGTTTTTTGAGGTTAATGATTTTGCAAGCTCTTCACCTGAAAAGTTATAATCATCAACTAATGTTTCTTTCCCTTGTTTCTTAATTTTATCGGGACTTAGTCTTCCAAATCCGGGAGCACCTTTGCCGAGATATAGTTTTACTGGAGACGCATCCGGATTAGGGTAATCTAAATAAGGTGTAGGATTGTCACGGCTTTCATCTTCACGAACTATCCATGCTTTTGCATCGTTTTCAACTCCGTTATCTATTCCATGCAGGTAATGTGTAAACCATCGGTTCATCATTTTTAAAGGCGGTGGGCCACCATGACCATTCTGGTGATAGTAAATTTGAGTTGGCAACCCTTTTTCTTTGGCAGCCTTATAAATCCTGTAGCTATGTTCGGGCATGACATTCCAGTCATTGAATCCATGTGACATAAGTAATGCAGCTTTCATCGGCTCCATATCATTTAAGTAGTCACGCCCAGCCCAGAAATCATTGTAGTCACCTGTAATTCTATCCATGCCGTTTTTCATTTCGGTATCCCTGACAACTTTGTTACTGTAGGCTCGTTTTGATTCATCACCACTATGAATAAAATCATAAAGGACATCAATATCCTCGCCTAAGTATCCTCCTGGAGATCTCACCAGCCCATTAGAGCGATAATAATGATAATACGAGGTATTTGGCGCGATAGGTATAATGGCTTCTAATCCTTGGACGCCTGTTGTTGCAGCTGCAACGGGAATGGTGCCATTATAAGAAGTTCCTGTCATTCCAACTTTTCCGGTTGACCAAAATGCTACTACTTCCTGGTCTCCATCGGGTGTTGTATAACCTTTAGCTCTTCCACATAACCAATCTATGACTGCTTTTGGAGCTAAAGATTCGTTGTCACCACCAACAGTTGGCGATCCTTGTGAAAGTCCGGTTCCCGGAGATGAAGAATGCACAACAATATATCCTCTGGGAACCCAGGTTCTAATTTGAGAATTAGAAATTATTGGGCGGTTACCTCTTCTAACAACCACAGGCTGAATATGACCTTTGCCGAGTTCCCCAAGTTCGTGCCTTACATCCCAAAAAAGCTCTTTACCACCAGAAGCTACACCGGCAAAGTAAGGACTTGACTCATATACCACAGGAAGTTTCAATCCTTCCGAATCTGTTTGATAAGGTCGTGTAACATCAACATGCATTCTATCTAACTTTTCATCGCCATCAGTATCAAATTCAGTCTCTACCCACAGATCATGTCTTACCCATTTGTCCGGCTCATTAAAGGCAGGAACTATTTGCGATTCCCCGTTTTCAAATATTGGCTGGGCTTTTTCCTGCGCATTTGTAAAACAGATGAAAACAATTGAAATTGTGAGAAAGATGTGGAATTTAAAATTGCGATTCATAATTAATTTATTTTTTAATCTGTTTAGATCATTGCTAATATAAAAAGTATTATTACTCTTTATAACATGTATTCAAGTTTTAACGAATTTAGTTAATTTATAACAACCTCAAAATCTAAAATTTGTATAGTTTTTTAATATTATAGTAATTTATTATATACAGTATTGAATGCCTGTGCTAATTAATCTCTTTTGAACTTTGTAAGATACAAAAGAGTCTAAATGAAGCCTTTTTTTACTACTTTTAATGAAAACTAGTAGCGAATTAAAGAAAATTATATGCTACAACATGTCTTCGTAGTATCAGATGGTACAGGTGGAACAGCTAAACAAGCGTTAAGAGCAGCTTTGGTTCAGTTTGAATTAACTAAAGTCCAAACTCATATACGACCTAATGTTAGAAGCGAACAACAGGTTTTAGAAATCATCTTAGAAGCACATATTATTAACGGACTCATCATTCACACATTAGTGTCAACAAACCTAAGACATTTAATTTTGGAGCAAGGAAGGCTTCATGAAATTCACACTATTGATTTAATGGGCCCACTTTTGGCGCAATTATCAAATCATTTTGAGAATTCACCTTCAGAAAAACCAGGTATATATTATAAATTGAATAGAGCCTATTTTCAAAGAATTGAAGCGGTAGAATTTACTTTACGTCACGACGATGGACAGCACATTGATGAATTAGAAAGTGCAGACATTGTTTTACTAGGTGTATCAAGGACTTTTAAAACGCCTTTAAGTGTATATATGGCTCATAGGGGTTGGCGGGTGGCAAATGTTCCTATAATTTTAAATATTCCTGTTCCTGATATTGTTTTTAATTTGCCTCCGGAACGTATTTTTTGTTTAACAACCATTTCTAGCCGATTGTCCGAGCTGAGGCAAGTAAGGGATAAGTATTTAGGAGGATTCACGGGAAATTATTCTAGTCGATCTCATGTTCTGCAAGAATTAAATTATGCCTCAAGAATTTACAGAACACATCCAAAATGGACAATTGTTAATGTAACTAATAAACCTATAGAAGAAATTTGTTCTGAGATACTTTTTAATATTAGAATGCGATAAGTATTAATTCGATAAACAAGATTCCTATTTTTTAGTTTAATTTCTCTTATAGTTATATTTTAGCCTAAATAATTTAATAATTTGATATCAAGATCCACCATAGACCAAGTGTTTGAAACTGCTCGAGTAGAGGAGGTTATTGGTGATTTTGTGCAGCTTAAAAAATCAGGGAGTAATTTCAAAGGATTGAGCCCGTTTAGTGATGAACGAACGCCTAGTTTTATGGTGTCTCCCGTGAAACAGATCTGGAAGGATTTTTCCAGTGGCAAAGGCGGAAATGTTGTTGCTTTTCTTATGGAGCATGAGCATTTTACCTATCCTGAGGCTATTAAATATTTAGCCAAAAAGTACAATATAGAAATTGAAGAAACCGAGCAGACCAGTGAACAGAAAGAACAGGCCGATGAAAGAGAATCCCTTTATTTAGTTAATGAATTTGCGAATAAATATTTTCAGAATATACTTCATAAAACCGATCAGGGGAAGTCTATTGGATTGAGTTATTTTAAGGAACGGGGTTTTACAGAAGACACCATTAATAAATTCAATTTAGGGTATTCATTGAATGATTGGCATGCTTTTACAGATGAAGCCTTAAAACAAGGATATAAACTGGAGTTTCTAGAGAAAACCGGTCTGACTATTGTCAAGGAAGATAAACAGTTTGACAGGTTCAAGGGTAGGATCTTGTTTCCAATAAAAAGCATGAGTGGACGTGTTTTGGGTTTTGGCGGAAGGATACTTACCAATGATAAAAAGGCAGCTAAATATTTAAATTCTCCAGAAAGTGAAGTTTATCATAAGAGTAAAGTTCTTTATGGTATTTTTCATGCGAAACAAAGTATTGCCAAGCAAGATAATTGTTATCTCGTTGAGGGTTATACAGATGTAATTCAATTTCATCAAAAAGGAATTACTAACGTAGTGTCATCTTCGGGTACTGCTTTGACAGCAGACCAGATCAGGCTTATTAACAGGCTGACCAAAAATATAACCGTTTTATTTGATGGTGATGCAGCGGGAATCAGGGCCTCACTGCGAGGTATTGATCTCATTCTGGAGCAGGGAATGAATGTTAAAGTGTGTATGTTCCCAGATGGAGAAGATCCTGACAGTTTTGCCAAACAGAATACCTTGGAAGAACTTTCCCTTTATTTAGAGGAAAATGCGAAGGATTTTATTCAGTTCAAAGCCTCATTATTATTTGAAGAATCCAAGAATGACCCTATAAAAAAGGCCGATACCATTAGAGATATTGTAAATAGTATTGCCAAGATCCCGGACAGGATACAACGTGAAGTTTATATTCAGGAATGTTCCAGGATCATGGATATTAGTGAACAGGTCTTATTCAGTACTTTAGCACAAATCGGGAAAAAAGAGCATCAGGAAGCCAATAAAGAATTTACCCGCAAACAAAAGGCATTTGAAGTAATAAAGCATGAGCAACCTTCTAAACGAGTTGATGTGCAATATCAACTGGAAAGGAAGATTATTGAAATCCTATTGCTTTATGGAAACAAAGAAGAGGATTTTGAAGATCTGATCCTCAAGGAAAATGAAGCGGGAGAATTAATTCTTGAACCGGTTGTTAATCAGGCAAAAGTATTTGAAAAGATCTATTTGGATCTTCAGGAAGATGAAATGGAATTTAGCAATCCGAGATTTAAGGATTTATATTATACTATTGTCGACACCCTTAACCAGGAGCCGGATCTGGGACTTAAGAACTTTGTGAATTCTGTTGAACCAGAAGTTGCCAATGAAATAACAACTATTTTAATGGAAGATGAAAGGCACAGTTTACATAATTGGGAGAGCAAGAATATTTTCCCTAAAGGGAAAGAGAAAAAAATAGCGCAGTTGGTCAATGAGACCATTCTAAATTTAAGATGTTTCTTAATAAGTAAAAAGATAGATGAATTGAGCTTAAAAACTCAGAAGGACCTGAAAGAACAAAACAAGGATATTCTTGATGAAGTGATCAGTTATAAAAAGTTAGATAATTTGTTATCCAGAAAGTTGCAGAAACCGCTTTAGTCAATATCCAAATGTCTTGCCTGATTGATTAAGTCTACAATATTGGTAACATTCAGTTTTTTAAGCAAACGCGCCTTATAAGTACTCACAGTCTTCTCATTAATTTCCAATTCCAAAGCTATTTCCTTATTTTTTCTTCCTGAGGATAATAGTTTTAGAACCTCTATTTCTCTGGTAGATAGTTTTTTATACAACTTACTTGGCTTGTTACCGGTTTCGTCAAATGCAAGCCGTTGAGCCAAATTGTTACTGATATAAATACCTCCGTTATGAACCTTTAATATTGCTTCCTTTATAGTATGTGTATCTACAGTTTTAGGAAGGTAACCGGAAGCTCCTGCTCTAATTGTACTTACAGCATAAACTTCTTCCGGATGCGAACTAAACATAATGATCTTAACATCACTATATTCGCGCTTTATCGTTCGTAATGCCGTAATGCCATTAAGTCCGGGAAGATCAATTTCAGAAATAACAATATCAACAGGATTCTTACTCACATATTCAAATAACTCTCTTCCATTATCAACAGTAGCAACTATTTGAATATCCGGAGAGGATTCAAATAAAGAGTAAATCCCTTTTCTAACAATAGGGTGATGGTCTACAACCAGTACTTTAATCATAATAATTAGTTTTTCTTATTAGCGCTCTAAACGGAATTATCATTACAATAATCAATTATAAAGCAAAATAAAAGGGGAAAGGCTATTTTAAATATACTAAAAATAATTGAATTAAGGTCTTCTTAATTGGCAACCTGCTAATTTTTGTAGTCTATTGGTATTAAACAAACAGGAATGGGCATCATTTTGTGTTTATTAGCATTATTATATTGTTTATAAATTTCAAAGACAATTTTTTGTCTTCCCTTAAAGTCCATTGGTGATTTCCCCTTTTCATCCATTTGCATTGCCCATTCCAGTTCATCATAATTTGCACCTATCTGGTCTTCGTCACTTCTGGCATCACCAAATAAGCCATCACTTGGTGCAGCATTCATAATGGAATCGGGAATATCCAAAGTTTTTCCAATGCCATACACCTCACTTTTTAAGAGATCTGCTATTGGACTCAGATCAACGCCGCCATCTCCATATTTGGTATAGAAGCCAACTCCAAAATCTTCAACTTTATTCCCTGTTCCTGCCACTAAAAACCCTAATAGACCGGCATGGTAGTATAAAGTGGTCATCCTCAATCTGGCTCTTGTATTTGCCAATGCCATATCAACGGTCTCTGGTTTACCCTCGAGTGATACCTCCGTTTTGAATTCTTCAAATACCGGTGTGAGATCAACTCTTTGTGCAGTCACATTTTCAAATCGATCCCTAAGTTGTGAAATATGTTCCTGAGCTCTTGAAACATGACTTTCTGCCTGATGAATGGGCATTTCCAGACATAATGTTGGTAGTCCGGTTTTGGCACATAAGGTAGAGGTCACTGCAGAATCAACACCTCCGGAAACACCAATTACAAATCCATTTACTTTGGCATTTTTAGCATAGTCCTTAAGCCATTTTACTATATGATCGATTACTTTTTCAGTTTTCATTTTCAATGGTTTTTATAATAAAAGAATAGTACATTTGCCACACAAAAATAAGCGAATAGTATAATTAATAAAAATTAACGGCGTTTAACTTTATAATCCTTTTTAATATCTGAGAATTCTTTAAAAAATGAAAAGACTTATAATGGTATTCTTGATCATGAGCAGTTTTTACGCTTGTAAGAAAGATAAAGGAATTGATAAGGATATTGCAAAAATAGATATTGATTTCACGGTTGAACGCTTTGACAGGATCTTTGCAGAATCGTCACCTCAGGATCTTCCTAAGTTAAAAAAGGCATTTCCTTTTTTATTCTCAAGTAAATTCTCTGATTCTATTTGGATAGATAAAATGCAAGATACGCTTCAGCTTCAGTTATTAAATGAAACCAATAGAGTGTTTAGTGATTTTAAAAATACCAGGTCTGAATTAATACAACTATTCCAACATTTGAAATATTATTTTCCGGAGTTTAAAATACCTCGGGTTATTACCGTAACCTCGAACGTGGATTACAGAAATAAAGTAATAGTAACAGATTCGATAGTTCTAATTGCTCTGGACACTTATCTTGGAGAAGAGCATGAATTCTACAGTGGAATTCCACAATATTTAGTTCAAAATTTCAATAAGAACCAGATTGCACCTGATTTGGCTGCAGAATACGCTAAAAAATATAGTTATCAGCAGCAACAAAGAACATTTTTAGATGAGATGATCTATTTTGGGAAGATCCTTTATTTTAAGGATATGATCCTGCCCTTAAAAACAGATCCTGAAAAAATTGGTTATACGCAAGGCCAATTGGATTGGGCCAAGGCTAATGAAAGTGAAGATTTGGAGATTTTTTGTTGAAAATGAACTTTTATATAACACAGATCCCAGTCTATCTGGCAGATTTATGAATCCGGCACCTTTCAGTAAATTTTATCTGGAACTTGACAGCGAATCACCAGGAAGAATAGGCCAATATATTGGTTGGCAAATTGTAAGAGCTTATATGAAAAATAACGATGTTTCGTTAAGCAAGATGTTGATTACAGATCCAGCAGAAATTTATAAGAATTCAAAATTTAAACCTCGAAAATAATGTCAAAACATACATCAACCATAGAGTTAAAAGTAGAATTAGATGAAAACCGCATTCCTGAAAAGCTTAACTGGACAGCTGAAGATGGAGGTATAAAGAACCAGGAAGCAAAAGCGATAATGCTGTCAGTTTGGGATGAAAAAGAACAGGAAACCCTGCGAATAGATCTTTGGACCAAGGATATGCCAGTAGACCATATGAAAGTATTCTTTCATCAAACACTGGTTGCTATGAGTAATACATTTCAAAAAGCCACTCAAGACGAAAAAATGACTGCCACTATGAAAGACTTCTGTGATTATTTTGCGGAAAAACTTGAACTGAAGAAGTAATCAAATTTCTTTATTTATAGAGTCAATGTACTCCAACACATCTTCCTGTCCAATTCCTTTAGAGGATGAAGTAATAAAGTAATTCGGTATTTCTTCCCAGGTTTCAAGAAGGATTTTCTTATAGTCCTCTACATTTCTTTCTATAGCTTTGGGTTTGAGTTTGTCGGCTTTGGTAAAAATTATAGAAAAAGGGATCAAATTCTCACCTAACCACTGCATGAAATCCAGGTCTATGGGTTGAGGCTCGTGCCTGATATCTACCAGAACAAAGGCAGATACCAGTTGCTTGCGTTTATTAAAGTAATCAATTATAAATTTTTGAAAGGTCTTTTTAGCCGATTTAGATACTTTGGCATAACCATAACCGGGAAGGTCCACTAAATGCCAGTTCTTATTGATCAAAAAGTGATTGATCAATTGAGTTTTTCCTGGCTTTCCGGATATTTTAGCCAAACTTTTACGGCTGGTGAGCATATTGATCAATGAAGATTTCCCAACATTGCTCCTCCCAATAAAGGCATATTCCGGTAAGGAGTTATTCGGACATTTAGAAACATCTGAATTGCTTATTACAAATTCGGCAGTGGATATCTTCATGAAATTTGAACAATTATTGGTGAAAGCAGATACTTAAAAATCCCTTTCCATTAACCATTTGTGGAGAATGTCATTAAAAATATAAGGATGTTCCATCATAGCCGCATGGCCGCATTTGTCTATCCAGAACAATTCAGAATCCGGTAATAATTCATTGAATTCTATCGCTACGGCTGGTGGAGTAACAGTATCATTTTTACCCCATATTATACAAGTTGGAGTGTATATTTCTGGCAGGTCTTTGGCCATATTATGTCTTATGGCACTTTTGGCAATCGCAAGCGTCTTAATTAATTTATGTCTGTCGTTTACCGTTTCATAAACTTCATCAACTATCTCCTTTGTGGCTATTTTTGGGTCATAAAATACATCCTGAGCTTTCTTTTTAATCACCTCGTAATCGCTTCTTTTGGTGTAACCTCCACCCATGGCGCTTTCATATAATCCTGAACTCCCCGTGATAACCAAAGCTTTTACCTTTTCAGGATAATGTTTGGTATGATACAGACCTATATGACCGCCTAATGAATTTCCAAGTAAAATAACATCGTCCAACCCTTTGAACTGAATGAACTCTTGAAGGTATTTTGCAAAACTCTTGACATTTGTTTTTAATAAAGACATTGAATACACAGGTAATTCCGGGATGATAACCTTATAGCCTCTTTTTGAAAAGAATTCGACCACGCCATCAAAATTACTTAAACCACCCATTAACCCATGAAGCACAATTATAGGTTGTCCTTCACCTACTTCAATATAGTTGTATCGCCCTTCTTTCTTTAAATTTTGAGTCATTGACCAGTCAATCAAGTTTGTAAAAAAGCAAATATAGTTAATTCACAAAACATAGTTGTCAATTTAATCCATTTCAAAAAAAATATTTCTGATCGATTAGAAAGCAATATTAGTTCCGTTTTTCAAAACTGTTTGGGTCAAATGAAATAAACTGAATTCAAGGTGTTTGTCGATAAAATCTCTATCATGAACGAAAACTTATCAACAAAGTGGTAAAATGTGGTAAAAAGTGGTATATTTTTCAATATATTTGGGCCTTATATACAGTTTATCATGAACTCTTTGATCGGGACATACGAATGCAAGGTAGATGCCAAGGGAAGGCTCATGCTTCCTGCTGCCTTAAAAAAGCAGTTGTCACCGGTGCTTCAAAAAGGATTTGTGTTAAAACGTGCGGTATTTCAAACCTGTCTGGAGTTGTATCCTATGGATGAATGGGAAGTTGAAATGAAAAAAATAGGCAAATTGAATCGCTACGTTAAAAAGAACAATGATTTTATCCGAAGGTTTACAGCCGGAGTAAAAGTTATAGAAGTGGATAACACGGGACGTTTACTTATACCCAAAGACTTATTTGCTTTTGCCGGTATTTCCAAGAACATAGTAGTCTCTACCGCAATAAATATTGTCGAGATATGGGACAAAGATAAATATGAAGTGGCTATTGATGATGCAGCTCAGGATTTTGCAGATCTGACCGAAGAGGTCATGGGAAAAGATGATACAGATGATGGAGGTATATCATAGACCCGTATTGTTAATGGAATCTGTGGATGGATTGAACATTGTATCAGATGGTGTTTATGTAGATGTCACCTTTGGTGGAGGAGGGCACAGCAAGGAGATATTAAACCGATTAGGTCCAAAAGGAAGACTCATAGCATTTGATCAGGATCAGGACGCTCTTTTAAATACGATTAATGACGATCGATTCACACTCATAAATGAGAATTTTAGATATGTAAAGCGGTTTGTTCGTTTTCATGGATATAAGCAGGTTGATGGAATTTTAGCCGATTTCGGAGTTTCTTCTCATCAGTTTGATGTCGCAGAACGAGGTTTTTCAACTCGATTTAATGCCGATCTGGACATGAGAATGAATCAGAACGATAAGTTGTCAGCATTTCATGTCGTAAATGAATATGATGAAGAGCAGATCAGACAAGTTCTTTTTCAATATGGCGAATTAAGACAGGCACCCGCAATGGCTAAAATAATAGTAGAGCAAAGAAAGCATGAGCCTATTAAAACTTCAGATCAATTAAAAGAAGTGTTGCATAGGTTTTTGCAGCATAAAAAGGAAAATAAAGTGTTGGCCCAGATCTATCAAGCCATAAGAATTGAAGTCAATCAGGAAATTGAAGTGTTAAAGGAATTTCTGTTACAAACTCAGGACTTGCTTAAACCGGGAGGAAGATTGAGTGTGATTTCATATCACTCTCTCGAGGATAGACTGGTGAAACGTTTTATAAGAAACGGATTATTTGAAGGTGAACCGGAGCGTGATATGTATGGGAATTTTGAAGTGCCGTTCAAAAAAGTAGGTGGTTTAATAACACCTGGTCAGGAAGAAATAAAAATTAATAATAGAGCACGAAGTGCCAAACTAAGAATAGCGGAGAAATTATAATCCCATCCTTAATCCTTCCCGAAGGGAAGAAGGTTTTAATGAAGGGGTAATTTGAGAAGACACAATTTAACGGATAACGAATAATTCTTCCCTTTAGGGAAGATGTCGCAAAGCGACAGATAGGATGAAGAAAAGTATTTATAGCATTTTAAAGGGCACTTTTTTAATAAGTGACGATTCCTTTAAAAACTGGAGAATGATAATCTTCATATCCATCTTGGCTATAATAATGATTGCCAGTTCGCATAGCGCAGATAAAAAAGTACACCAGATAGCCAAATTGAATAATGAAGTAAAAGAATTAAGATCTGCTTTTGTAGAAGGAAGAAAAAAATTGATGGGCATGAAAATGGAATCATCAGTACTGATAAAAATGACAGATAAGGGATTGGCACCATCCGTAATTCCGCCAAAAAAAATTAAAGTAAAATCACAAAACAAGAACTAGCTTGAATAACGAGAAGAACATATTGAATCGCCTGTATTTTGTAGCCGGATGTATGTTTATTTTCGCCATTCTCGTGATTTTTAAATTGGTCAGTATCCAGATAGTTGATGGTGATAAATACAGACATATAGCGGAGGATCGTACAATAAAAAATGTTGTGATACCTGCAAATCGAGGGAATGTCTATTCAGCCAATGGTAATCTGTTGGCAACCTCAGTTCCAAAATACAACATCTTGATCGATGCCATGACACCAGGCGAAAAAACATTTAATACCTATTTAAAGCCTTTATGTGACTCACTGGCAAAATACCATGGAAGAACACCGGCTTATTATAAGCAAAATTTAAGAAAAGCGAGAGCAAACAAAAACAGATATTATTTATTGGCCAGAAATATTGGTTATTCTGATTATTTGAGATTCCGGAATTTTCCTTTGCTCAATTTGGGCGCATTCAAAGGAGGATTAATTGTTGAACAATCTACAAAACGGGAGCATCCTATGGGTGGAATCGCCCAAAGAACCATTGGTTATGAGCGTTTTGATGATCAGGGCAATGTGACCAGACCCGGAATAGATGGCGCTTTTGGTGAACAATATTTACGAGGGACCGATGGTAAACGCTTAAAACAAAAGATAGGTAAAGGACAATGGAAACCTATTCAGGATTTCAATCAGGTAGAGCCAAAGGATGGGTATGATGTGTACACGACAATTGATGTTAATATTCAGGATATAGCTCATCATGCATTATTGGAGCAGTTGGAAAAGTACAAGGCAGATCATGGCTGTGTAGTGGTAATGGAGACCAGAACAGGAGAAGTTAAGGCTATTTCAAATCTAGGCAGGAATAAAAACGGGCATTATTATGAACGACTAAATTATGCTGTGGGAGAAAGTCATGAATCGGGTTCTACATTTAAGTCGATGGCTTTAACGGTAGCCCTGGAAGATAAGGTGATCGATACCACTGATATTATTGATACTGAAAATGGGGTCATCAGTTTTTATGGCAAAAAGGTCCGGGATTCCAAGCACGGGGGTTATGGAAAGATCAGTGTGGCAAAAGCCTTTGAAGTTTCGTCAAACACAGGACTCGTTAAAATTATAGATCAAAGCTACAAGAACAACCCTAAGAAATTTGTGCAGGGACTATATGATATGGATTTGAACCATAAACTTGACCTGCCTATCATTGGAGAACCTGAACCAATAATTCCACATCCCGATGACAAAAAAAGATGGAGTGGAATCGCTTTGCAATGGATGGCTTATGGATATGGAGTGTCATTTACGCCATTGCAAACTTTAACCTTCTATAATGCAATTGCCAATGACGGTGAAATGGTAAGACCACAGTTCTTACAGGAAGTCAAGGAATTTGACAGAGTAGTTGTACCATTCAAGAAAGAAGTGATAAACCCTCGGATCTGCTCGAAAGAAACGGTTGCAATAATGAAGCAGCTATTGATGAACGTCGTTGATAAAGATCATGGGACCGGTCACAGATTATATTCTCCAAACTTTTCAATGGCAGGGAAGACCGGAACATGCCAAAAAGATTACAGAGACAAGGATAAATTGAACTATATCTCATCCTTCGTTGGGTTTTTTCCGGCCGAAAATCCAAAGTATTCATGCATTGTGGTCATTCATGAACCTGATAAAAGTGTGGGGTATTATGGTGCAGATGTATCAGGTCCTGTCTTTAAAAAGGTCGCTCAAAAAATATTTACAGATACACCAATTATAGATGAAGTGGAAACTCTGGAAGTTAGGAACGCATCAGTTGAAAGTGAATATGAAAGCTATTACAAAACTGCACAAACCTATTTGACCATTATGCCTGATGTTAAAGGGCTGCCGGCCATGGATGCATTGGCCTTGTTGGAAAATATGGGATTGAAAGTAAAACTTTCAGGTTCTGGTGTGGTAAAAAACCAATCTGTCAACAAGGGAATAAAAGTTAAAAAGAATCAAACAGTAGTCTTGGAAACATCATGATAGAATTAAAGGACATATTATATAAGGTAACCCTGAATTCTGTGGTAGGCAGGACTTCTGTGGCTATCAATAATATGGATTTTGATTCCCGTAAGATCTCACTTAATGACGTTTTTGTTGCTATACCGGGCACTTTGGTTGATGGTCATAAATATATTGGTACAGCGATAAATCAAGGAGCAATAGCAATTGTTTGTGAAACGCTTCCGGAAGAATTTATTAATGGAGTAACCTATGTTCAGGTTGACAGTTCCAGTCAGGCTTTAGCAGTAATGGCATCCAATTACTATGGTGTGCCGTCAGAAAATTTAAAGCTGGTTGGTATAACGGGAACCAATGGTAAGACAACTATAGCCACACTTTTATACCAGTTATTTAAAAAAGCAGGATATAAAGTAGGATTGCTGTCAACAGTAAGGGTAATGGTTAACGATATTGAATATAAGGCAACCCATACTACGCCTGATTCAATTACCATAAATAAATATTTAAAGGAAATGAACGATGAGGGTGTTGAATTCTGCTTTATGGAGGTGAGTTCTCATGGCATTCATCAAAACAGGACGGAAGGATTGATTTTTACAGGTGGCGTATTTACCAATCTGTCCCATGATCATTTAGATTATCATAAGACATTTGCAGACTATCGGGATGTTAAAAAGAGGTTCTTTGATAATCTGTCTCCAAAGGCATTTGCTCTGGTTAATGTCGATGATAAGAATGGCCTGGTCATGTTGCAGAACACTAAAGCCAAAAAGTACACTTATGCCCTAAAAACCTATGCAGATTACAAGGCTCAGATGCTGGAGAATCAGTTTGGCGGACTCCTGATAAAACTTAATGATAATGAAGTCTGGGCGCGATTGATCGGAAGTTTTAATGCCTATAATTTGGCAGCCATTTATGGAGCAGCTGATCTGCTGGGGCTGGAGAAAGATGAAATTCTTCGATTGATTAGCGAATTGGAAAGCGTTAGCGGCCGATTTCAATATCTCATTTCTGATGAAAAAATAACGGCTATCATCGATTATGCGCATACACCGGATGCCTTAAAGAATGTATTGGAGACCATCAATAATATCAGAACAAAAAATGAAGAATTGATTACCGTTGTGGGATGTGGAGGAGATAGGGATAAGACCAAACGGCCTGTAATGGGACAAATTGCTTCGGACTTGAGTACAAAGGTCATTTTTACAAGTGATAACCCCAGAAGTGAGGTTCCGGAAACCATAATTGAAGAAATTGAAAAAGGCGTGGAGCCACAGAATTTTAAAAAAACAATGTCGATCGTTGATAGAAAGCAAGCCATTAAAACGGCCTGCCAGCTGGCACAACCAAATGATATAATTCTGATAGCAGGAAAGGGACATGAGACCTATCAGGAAATAAATGGTAAACGAATAGACTTTGATGATTTTAAAATAGCAAAAGAATTTTTAAAACAGTTGCAAAAATAAAGATCGCTGAGCGGAGTCGAAGTGAAGCATCATAAAAAATGAAATAAAGAGTATGTTATATTACTTATTCGAATATTTAGAGAAACTATATCAATTTCCGGGAGCATCGCTATTCCAGTTCATTTCCTTTCGAGCGGCTGTTGCTATCATATTATCTCTGTTAATTTCAACAATATTTGGAAAAAAGATCATTATTTATTTACAACGTCAACAGGTTGGTGAATCTGTCAGAGATCTTGGTCTTGACGGTCAGATCGAAAAAGCAGGAACACCTACCATGGGTGGAATAATCATTATTCTGGCCACATTGATCCCGGTCCTGTTAGTAGCAAGATTAGATAATATATATGTCGTGATGCTTATTGTGGCAATGGTATGGATGGGATTTATAGGATTTATTGATGACTACATCAAAGTATTTAAAAAGGACAAGGACGGTTTAAGTGGTAAGTTTAAGATCCTGGGTCAGGTGGGATTAGGAGTTTTTGTAGCCTCTGTGATGTATTTCCATCCGGGAGTAACGATCAAGCAGGAAAAATTAGTGACCAGTGAGACAACGATCAGTATTACAGAAAGCTCTGATAAGGTATTTAGTCCAGAAGAGAAATCAACCAAAACAACGATTCCTTTTGTTAAGAATAACGAATTTGATTATGCCACATTAATAACCTGGATCAATAAGGATTGGGCAAAATATGCGTGGTTAATTTTTATACCAATCGTCATTTTTATTGTTACTGCAGTTTCAAATGGAGCAAATTTGACCGATGGTATTGATGGTCTGGCTGCGGGAACTTCAGCGATAATCGTTTTTGCCTTGGCAGTTTTTGCCTGGATATCTGGTAACATCATTTTTTCAGATTATCTAAATGTCATGTTCATACCCAGAATGGGAGAAACGGTTGTTTTTATTGCGGCTTTCGCCGGAGCTCTTATTGGGTTTTTATGGTACAATACATTTCCGGCCCAGGTATTCATGGGAGATACAGGGAGTTTAACAATAGGCGGAGTCATTGCTGTCATTGCGATTGCGGTCAGGAAGGAGTTATTGATCCCGATCTTATGTGGGATATTTTTTGCCGAATCCCTCTCCGTGATCTTTCAGGTGAGCTGGTTTAAATACACGAAGAAGAAATATGGAGAAGGCAGGCGAATTTTTAAAATGTCACCATTGCATCACCATTATCAAAAGGGAGGATATCATGAAAGTAAAATAGTTACTCGGTTCTGGATCGTTGGAATTTTTCTGGCAATATTATCAATAGTAACGCTGAAATTAAGATAAAGAAAATTACGATTTACGAATTTGGATTTTAGAATTATTGATGAAAGAAGATTTAAAAAAAAGAACAAAAATATTTGCAACGGATTGCTGGTATTTATGCACCAAATTTCCAGTTTCAAGGGAATACAATGCGTATTGTAATCAATTGATTCGATGTTCAAGTTCAGTTGGAGCAAATGAATTATTGTCGATTGTCGTAGCATCAATCAAAACAATGAGAAATCGTACATCATGAATCGTAAATCAAAAATCCAAAAACGACTTGTCGTTTTGGGGGCAGGCGAAAGTGGAGTAGGAACTGCACTGCTGGGAAAGGCAAAAGGTTACGAAGTATTTGTTTCTGATAAAGGATCAATAAAAGAAAAATATAAAAACGTTCTTATAAATAATGAGATTGAATGGGAAGAAGGAAAGCATACTGAATCATTAATTCTGAATGCAGATCTGGTTATGAAAAGCCCTGGAATTCCGGATAAGGTTTTGTTAGTGAAACAACTTATAGAATTGGGAATTCCTGTTATTTCTGAAATTGAATTTGCATCCAGATTTACCGATGCAACCATAATAGGAATTACAGGCAGTAACGGTAAGACCACAACGGCAACATGGACGCATCATTTGCTAAAGCAGGATCTGGAAGTGGGTTTGGCAGGAAATATTGGAGATAGTTTTGCTAAACAAGTACTCGAAAAGGATCATCCTAATTATGTGCTGGAAATAAGCAGTTTTCAATTAGATGGTATTGTCGATTTTAATCCGCATATAGCCGTTCTGACCAATATCACTCCTGACCATTTAGACCGATACGATTACAAGTTTGAGAATTATATCAATTCTAAATTCAGGATCATAAAGAATCAGTCCGCCAAGGATTATTTCATCTACGATGCAGATGATGAGGTCATTCAAAAATGGATGAAGAACAATTCGATTAAATCAATCTTATTACCCTTTTCATTAAAGGAAAAGGTGAAAAATGGAGCGTATTTAGATAAAAAGGAAATAATAATAACTATTAATAATAACAAAATAACTATGCCAACAGCAAATTTAGCTTTAGAAGGGAATCACAACATTAAAAATGCCATGGCAGCTTCAACTGTTGCTCATTTATTGAAGATCAGGAAACAAACCATTCGGGAAAGTCTGGAGAATTTCCAAGGCGTCGAGCATAGGCTGGAACATGTACTTAAGATCAATAAAGTGGAGTACATAAACGACTCCAAGGCTACCAATGTAAATGCTACATATTATGCCCTGGAAAGTATGGAAGCTCCTACAGTTTGGATCGTTGGCGGAGAAGATAAGGGAAATGATTATGAGGAATTGTATCCTTTTGTAAATGAAAAGGTAAAAGCTATCATTTGTTTAGGAGTTGATAATGAAAAACTATTCAAGGCTTTTGGGAATATGGTTGATATTATTATTGAGACCCAGTTTATGAGTGAAGCGGTCAAGATAGCGTACAAAATTGCCAAAGCAGGAGACAATGTGTTGTTGTCACCGGCTTGTGCCAGTTTTGACCTGTTTCAAAATTATGAGGATAGAGGAAGACAATTTAAAGAGGCAGTAAGGAATTTATAATCCCAATCTGTAATCTTCCCAAAGGGATTAGATACAGATGAGAACTAAATATTTATTAAAAACATAAATACTTTCCCCTTTGGGGAAATGTCTGAAGGACAATGGAGGCAATTAATTAACAACATAAAAGGAGATCGGTTAATATGGGCTATCGCTGCTTTACTCGCTATTTTCTCATTTCTGCCTGTTTACAGTGCCGCAAGTAATTTGGCTTATGTAAGTGGTGACGGGAACACCTTTAGCTTCTTTATAAAACATTTTATGCATTTGTTCCTTGGGTTTGCCATTATGTATGGTGTACATAAAATTCCATACAGATATTTCAGGGGTTTATCCATGATCATGATCCCCATTGTTCTGGTGCTATTAGTGGTAACTATGCTGCAAGGAACTACCGTTGAAGGAGCTAATGCCAGCAGATGGATCCAGATTCCTTTTGTGGGTATGTCATTCCAGACATCAACTCTGGCTTCTGTTGTACTTGATGGTATATGTTGCCAGATATCTTTCCAAGATAAAGGACAGGAAAGTTTCCTTTAAAGAAACCATTTTGCCTTTGTGGCTGCCGGTATTTATAATTCTGATACTGATCCTTCCGGCAAATTTTTCAACAGCGGCAATAATTTTCGCAATGATCATAATGATTTCATTTTTAGGTGGTTATCCTCTAAAATATTTAGGAGCTTTGATTGGGGCCGGATTGGTCGCACTAACATTATTTGTTCTGGTGGCAAAAGCATTTCCGGATGCCATGCCCAACAGGATCGATACATGGATGAATCGGATTGAAAATTTCACGAATGGTGAAGATACAGAGCAGGATTATCAGATAGAAAAAGCAAAAATAGCCATAGCCACGGGTGGCATAAAAGGAGTAGGTCCCGGAAAGAGTATTCAAAAGAATTTTTTACCTCAATCCTCATCAGATTTCATATATGCAATTATCATAGAAGAATACGGATTGTTAGGCGGGCTTTTCCTGATGAGTTTGTACTTAATGTTGCTATTTCGAATTGTGATCGTTGCACAGAAGGCAGATTCGTTTTTCGGAAAATTAGTAGTAATAGGTGTGGGTATCCCAATTGTCTTTCAGGCATTGATAAATATGGCGGTAGCAGTAGAGCTGTTTCCTGTAACCGGCCAAACCCTGCCATTGATAAGTAGCGGTGGGACATCCATTTGGATGACTTGCCTGGCCTTGGGAATTATTTTAAGTGTGAGTGCAAAAAGACAGGAAATTATAGAAAAGGAAAATTTAGAAGATAATCCGTTAAAGATCTTAAGTGAAACAATTTGATTATTTACGAGATACGATTTTAGAATTAAGATTTAATGAAGGAAGTATTAAAAAATAGAACTAAAAAATTTGCAATTGATTGCTGGAGTCTCTGTAAAAAGTTTCCGGTTTCTCGTGAATATAATGCTTTTTGTAATCAATTGATAAGATGTTCAAGCTCTGTTGGAGCAAATTACAGAGCTGCTTGTAGGGCAAAATCAGATGCTGATTTTATAAATAAATTAAAAATTGTAGAGGAAGAAGCTGATGAAAGTATGTATTTCTTGGAATTGCTTTTGGAAGTTAGTAAAAAAGAACATGAAGAAATAAAAAGGTTACATGCAGAAGCAAATGAACTGCTGTCAATAGTAGTTGCATCTATTAAAACAATGAGAAATCGTAAATCAAAAATCGTAAATCGTAAGTCGTAATCGTGAATCAAAAAGGGTGAATCAAAAATCTAAAAAATATAAGATCATATTATCTGGAGGAGGAACAGGTGGGCATATCTATCCTGCAATTGCCATTGCAGATGAATTAAGGGCCAGACATCCTCAAGCTGATTTCTTATTTGTGGGTGCTAAGGATAGAATGGAAATGGAAAAAGTACCGCAGGCGGGTTACAAGATCATGGGATTGTGGATTTCAGGCATTCAAAGAAAACTGACACTTAAGAACCTGATGTTCCCTTTTAAACTGATTAGCAGTTTATGGAATGCGAAAAAGATCATTAAAGAATTCAAACCTGATGTTTGCATAGGTACGGGTGGATTTGCAAGCGGACCATTATTGCAGACGGCAGCCTCTATGGGAATCCCAAGTTTAATTCAGGAACAAAATTCCTTTCCGGGAATTACCAACAAATTACTGTCTAAAAAGGTCAATAAAATATGTGTCGCCTATGATGATCTGGATCGGTTCTTTCCCGCCGAAAAGATTGTTAAAACCGGGAATCCTGTACGTCAGGACCTGTTGGATATAGAGAACAAGGTCGAGGAAGGAATGAAATATTTCGATTTGCAAAAAGGCAAACAGACCCTATTGGTCATTGGAGGCAGTTTAGGCTCAAAACGTATTAATCAATTGGTCAAAAAGGAGATCGATTATTTCCATACCAATAATATTCAGGTCATCTGGCAATGCGGCAAATTGTATTATGAAGAATATAAAATTGACGGACATAATAAACATATGAAACTCCATGCTTATTTGAACAGAATGGATCTGGCCTATTCGGTAGCCGATTTTATTGTTTCCAGAGCAGGAGCAAGTTCGGTATCAGAATTGTGCATTGTAGGCAAGCCGGTCATATTTATTCCCTCGCCAAATGTAGCGGAAGACCACCAAACTAAGAATGCTTTATCAATTACCGATAAGGAGGCCGCTATTTTAATAAGGGAAGCCGATTTGGAAGTAGATTTTGAAAACAAATTCACGCAGTTGATCAAATCAAAGGAAAAACAGAAGTTATTAGGAGATAATATTAAGCAACTGGCATTGGTAAATGCAACAAAACAGATCGCAGACGAAGTAGAGAAACTATTAATCCCATCTTAATCTTCCCTAAGGGAAGAGTGAGAATGCAAATAAAAGAATGAGCAATAATAAGCAACATAATGTCAACAAAGTCCTTCCTCTTGGGAAGGGTTTGGGATGGGATAACATCTATTTCATCGGCATCGGAGGTATTGGAATGAGTGCTTTGGCCAGATATTTCCATGCTGATAAGAAATATGTTGCGGGTTACGATAAGACCAAAACCGAGATCACAGACAGCCTGGAAAAATTAGGCATGGAGATCCATTTTGAAGATACTGTTGCAAACATTCCTTCCAGATTTTTAAATCCGGAAAGTTCATTGATAGTTTACACACCGGCCATACCAAAGGACAATATGGAATTGGTGTATTTTAAAAATAACGGATTTGAGGTCTTAAAACGTTCAGAAGTTCTTGGAATTATCACCAAAAATACATTTTGCCTGGCCATTGCAGGAACCCATGGAAAGACAACTACAACGAGTATTCTGGGGCATCTGTTATTTGAATGTGATGTGAAAGTGACGGCATTTTTAGGCGGTATAGCCGAAAATTATAATTCAAATTTAATTTTAAAGGGTAATGAGGTGACCGTGGTGGAAGCCGACGAATTCGATCGGTCGTTCTTAACACTGTCACCGGATATGGCCTGCATTACTTCTATGGATGCCGATCATCTGGATATTTACGGAGATGCCGAAGCCTTAAAAAGATCATTTATCCAGTTCTCCCAAAAAGTAAAACCAAATGGCAAACTCTTTGTGAGAAATGGCCTGCCGCTTGATGGGATAACATACGGAATTGAAGATGACAGCGATTATACGATAGAAAATATTAAAATAGAGAACGGAGCTTATGTTTTTGATGTAGTTACACCAAAGACAATGCTTAAAAATATACAATTTAACCTGCCTGGTAGACATAATTTGTCGAATGCATTAATAGCTTTGGCGATGGCTGTGGAGTATGGATGTCCCTCTGATCAGCTCGCCAAGGCTTTAGCATCTTACAAAGGTGTTAAACGCCGTTTTAGCTACCAGATCAAAACAGAGAACCTGATCCTTATTGATGATTATGCCCATCATCCACAGGAGATCAATGCCGTTTATGATGCCATTAAGGAAATGTACCCGAATAAAAGAACATTGGCGATTTTTCAACCTCATTTATTTAGCAGAACCAGGGATTTTGCAGATGATTTCGCAAAAAGTCTGTCACAGTTCGATGAATTGCTCTTGTTAGATATTTATCCGGCAAGAGAGCTTCCTGTTGAAGGGATCAATTCCGGTTGGTTATTGGATAAAATAAAGAATCCCAATAAAAAACTAATTGCAAAAAAAGACATATCTGCCGAGATCGAAAAAAGTAAGGCCACAGTAGTACTTACAATAGGTGCCGGAGATATTGGAGAAGAAGTGAAATTAATAAAACATAATTTGAGCCTTGCGAGTTAACTGGAATATATTGAAAATGATCCTGCTGCTATTTATAGTGGTGCTCCTTTATGCGTTTACATCAGGCAGGAATTCAAATAGAAAAGTGGAATCGGTGAACATCGAATTTGTAGATTATAAATATCCATTCCTGACAGAAGAGAATGTTAGTAAATTGTTAATACAAAAAAATAAGAAACTTACGGGAGTGCCCAAAGATATTTTAGATTTGAATGAATTAGAAAATGCCCTGAATGAAAATCCGATGATCAAAAATGCTGAAGTGTATATGTCTGTAAATGGGGGACTTACAGCAAAAATTAAACAAAAAAATCCAATTGCAAGAGTGAGTACAAATGCATCTTATTATATAGATGAAAGCGGTTCCTATATGCCGTTGTCGTCCAATTATTCGGCACGTGTACCTCTGGTGACTGGTCAAATAGAAAAAAACAAGCTAAAAACTGTTTTCAAAGTAGCTAAAAAAGTATATGATGACGATGTTTTAAGTAAGCATGTTGTAGAAATCCATCAAAATAAAGACAGGACCATTTCCTTGAAGCTCAGGCAATATAATTTTGAAGTGAACCTGGGAGAAGTTAACAATTTAGATAAGAAAATTGGCAATCTCAAGGCCTTCTATCAAAAAGCATTAAAGGACAGAACATTGAACAGTTATAGCATCGTTAATTTACAATTTGATAATCAGGTTGTATGTACCAAAAAGTAAACTATGGAAAATAATATCGCGGCAGGATTAGACATAGGGACCACCAAGATTGCGGCCATGATTGGAAGCAAGAATGAATATGGCAAATTAGAGATCCTGGGTATTGGCAAATCAAAAAGTCTCGGAGTACATCGTGGTGTTGTCAACAACATTACGCAAACCATCCAGTCCATTCAGCAGGCCGTCCAGGAAGCAGAAGCAGCGGCCGGAACTAAAATAGAAGAAGTCACCGTCGGTATTGCAGGTCAGCATATCCGCAGTTTGCAGCACAGTGACTACATAACCAGAGCAAATTCAGAGGTTGTGATCGATGAGGAGGATATAGAAAGATTGATCAATCAGGTTCATAAACTGGTCATGCTTCCCGGTGAAGAGATAATCCATGTGCTGCCACAGGAATTCAAAGTAGATGGTCAGGGTGAAATAAAGGAACCTATAGGCATGTATGGCGGCCGACTGGAAGCTAATTTTCATGTGGTCGTAGGTCAGGTCTCGTCCATTCGTAATATAGGGCGATGCATAAAAAGTGCAGGATTGCAGCTTGAAGGAATAACTCTGGAGCCTTTGGCATCTGCCAATGCTGTATTGAGCCAGGAGGAAAAAGAAGCGGGAGTTGCCCTTATTGATATAGGTGGCGGAACAACAGATCTTGCAGTGTTTAAAGATGGGATCATCCGTCATACGGCCGTAATTCCATTCGGTGGAAACGTCATTACTGAAGACATCAAGGAAGGCTGTTCAATCATAGAAAAGCAGGCAGAATTATTAAAGATCAAATTTGGCTCCGCCTGGCCCGGGGAGAATAAGGACAATGAAATTGTCTCTATTCCGGGACTTAGAGGACGTGAACCTAAGGAGATCACACTAAAGAATCTGTCCAAGATCATCCATGCACGAGTGGTGGAGATCATTGAACAGGTATATGTCGAGATCAAGAATTACGGACACGAAGAGCAAAAAAAGAAATTGATTGCCGGTATCGTATTGACCGGAGGAGGTGCACAGCTTAAGCATTTAAAGCAGCTGGTAGAATATATAACCGGAATGGATACCAGGATAGGCTATCCTAATGAGCATTTGGCAGGAAACAGTGATGATGAAGTAACAAGCCCCTTATTCGCGACTGCAGTGGGATTGGTCATGGACGGTGTCAAACGTCATGAGCGCAGAAAAGCAGAGATCGCCATTGAGGAAGCAGAAGATGATGATGAGGATATAACAGAAACAAGTCCTGAGGAACCCAGAAAAGAAAGACGAACTTTTTTAGACATGTTGACCGAGCGTGTCAAGGACTTTTTAGATAATGCAGAGTGAGATTTAAATTAAAAACAGAATTTTAAAAATATAATTAATTAACCCAATATAGCATTTATGAGCAGCAACAAAGAATTCTCAAATATCGCATTCGATTTGCCAAAGAACCAGTCCAATGTCATTAAGGTGATAGGAGTCGGAGGCGGAGGAAGCAATGCAATAAATCACATGTTTCAACAAGGGATCAAAGGTGTTGATTTTGTGATCTGTAATACCGATGCACAGGCACTGGAAAACAGTGGCGTGCCAAATAAGATACAGTTAGGACTGAACCTGACCGAAGGGCTCGGAGCCGGAGCAAACCCAAATATAGGTGAGCAGGCCGCCGTAGAAAGTTATGAAGAACTTAAGAATATGTTGGAGACCAACACAAAAATGTTGTTCATTACAGCAGGCATGGGTGGCGGCACCGGAACAGGAGCAGCCCCTATCATTGCGCAAATGGCCAAGGAAGTGGATATATTGACTGTTGGTATTGTGACCATGCCTTTCCAGTTTGAAGGTAAGTTACGTAACGATCAGGCGCAAAAAGGAATCGAGAAGCTGCGCAATGTCGTAGATTCATTGATAGTAATAAACAATAACAAATTAAGGGAAGTCTATGGTAACCTTGGGTTCAAGGCCGGCTTCTCAAAGGCTGATGAAGTGCTCTCTACCGCTGCTCGTGGTATAGCCGAAGTCATTACACACCATTATACTCAAAATATTGACCTGCGTGACGCCAAGACCGTATTAAGCAATAGCGGGACCGCAATTATGGGTTCTGCTGAAGCCACCGGACAGAACAGGGCTCATGAGGCTATTCTTAAAGCTTTGGATTCTCCGCTGTTGAACGATAATAAAATAACAGGTGCCAAAAATGTATTGCTGCTAATCGTTTCAGGCACTCAGGAAATTACGATCGATGAGATAGGAGAGATCAATGACCATATTCAAAATGAAGCTGGGCATGGTGCCAATATAATCATGGGAGTTGGAGAAGATGACAGTCTGGATGAAGCAATTTCAGTGACTATCATTGCTACCGGATTCAATATTGAGCAACAAAACGAAATTTCCAATACCGAAATTAAAAAGGTCGTGCATGCTTTGGAAGATGACCAGTACCTGGAGCAGGATCTCAGCACCGGTGACAGGGAACCGGCCATTATTATGCCAGATATAGAACTTAACAAACCTGAAGAAGAAGTGGTAAGGCATACTTTGGACCTTGAGGAGTTGAATGAAGAAACAATAACTAATGTTGAAAAACCATCAGTTCCGGCTGAAGTTGAAATGGAACTGATTCCAACTACCCAGTTATTAAAGAATATAAGTGTTGAATATCAGGAAGTATTGATCGAGGAAACGACCACTGAAGATCTCGATCCAGATTTCATCATTACCAATATGACAGAAGAATCGCAGGAAGAGATGGTTGTGGAAGAACCGGCGGAAGAAGAGCAGATAACGCTTACTTTTGACCTGCCTATCAACCAGGTTAAGAAGAAGAAGACTGAAGAAAAGGATATGATCAAATTTGATCTGGACGAAAAGTTAAAAGATATCAAGGTCAAGGATTATATTGAACTGATCCCGGTAACGGAAGCCAATGATTCAGGAGAAACGCATTACGCGCTGGATAGTTATATCGAACTGGAATCTTCAATGAACGAACCAATGAGAGCATCCTCAAATTCTGAAGGGGAAATGGAGGAAGAAGTGATCTTTGAAAAGAAGGTTATTGAAAAGGAAATAGAAATAGAAGAACCTTCAGAGGATATCGATCCTATAAACAGTCCAATTTCAGAAATTCTAAAGGAGAGGGCAGCAGAGCGCAGAAAAAAAATGAAGGATTTCAATTACAAGTTCAATACCGCAAAGATCGATGATATTGAAAGAGAACCTGCCTATAAGCGCCAGGGAATAGAATTAAGCAATACACAGCACTCATCAGATAACAGTTCATCACGGACATCGGTAAGTCTGGATGAGAACGACGAGATCCAGTTACGAAGTAATAATTCGTTCCTGCATGATAATGTAGATTAATGAAAGCAGTAGGTTATAGTAAACCCTCAGTTATGCGGGATCTTACTAGAAAATGATTTTAGATTGATCCATTGTTCTATTATTTATTAAAACCGAAAAGACCCCCTGATCTTTTCGGTTTTCTTATTCATGCATGTATCATTGAACCGGGCGGGGTTGCAGCAGTGAATACGAAAGTCTTTTAACAGATCCATCTTTTTTAATGAATTTTAACTGAATTCTGCATACCTCCAACTGCATACTTTTTTATATCTTCGCAAATAAATTAAACAAAAGAAAATGAGCTTACAGGAAAAGGTTATGACAGCTTTAAAGGCAGCTATGAAGGCTAAGGACCAAACGGCTTTAACAGCATTAAGAGCCGTAAAATCGGCAATCTTACTGGCACAGACTGAAAGTGGGGCAACTGGCGAATTAACTGAAGAGCAGGAGTTAAAATTACTTCAGAAACAGGTAAAACAACGCAAGGACAGTGCTGCTATTTATCTGGAACAGGGCAGAAAGGATCTGGCGTCTCCTGAAATTGCTGAAGCAGAGATAATAGGTCAATTTTTACCGGAAGCACTGAGTGAGGAAGAAATAGAGAAGGTCGTGGTAAGGACCATAGGATCAGTTGGTGCAGAAGGCATGAAGGATATGGGAAAGGTCATGGGAATCGTTAGCAAGGAATTAGCCGGACAGGCAGATGGTAAGACCATATCAACTATTGTAAGGCAAAAACTTTCATAATAATAAATTGGCCGCGTGGCGCAACTGAATAGCGCATCAGATTTCGGCTCTGAGGGTTGGGGGTTTGAATCCCTTCGCGGTCACGAATAAACAAAAAACCTGAATGTAAAATCAAGTTTACTTGAATTTTTAAGTTCGGGTTTTTTGTTTTCAAAGCGGAGCTTTGAGGGATCAACAAACGAAGTGCAGTTAATCCCGTCTTCGAAGCGAGCTTTAGGGACATATCGTGAAAGCTGAATTTCGAGTGATTCAGGACGACCGCAGGGAAGTTAATCCCTCAGAGCTGAGGGATCAATCGTGAATAGTTTTGAATTGCAGGAGTCGATCTTTGCAGGGATCAACGACCGCAGGGAAGTTAATCCCCTATCGAACCGTGATGACGTTTACTTGAAGTTTTAACGATTGCAGGGTTTTTTATTTTCAAAGCGGATGTTTTGAGGCGACATAGCGTGAGCTATGGGCGAGCTGTAGTATGACCGCAGGGAAGTTAATCCCTTAATGAGCTGAACACGTCAGCTTTGGTTTTGTATTTGCAGGAGTGATCTTCCTGGGCGACTGAGCTACAGCTGCAGTATGCGAGAGAGCAGTTAATCCCATCCCATAAATTAATGGGAACTATCAGTAAGGCTTTGCTCAATCAACGACAAAAGCGAGTTTTTAAACAAAACCTAAAGAAATTAATTTATTGTAGAGTAAATTTACAGATGATCAAACGCGTAAAACCTATGAAGCTAATATTATATACCATAACTTTTTTGATGATGACTGACCTTGAATGCACAGGAATTATCCGTGATGACCTATAACATAAAACTGGATCATCCAAAAGAAGGTGAAAATAGCTGGGATAACCGCAGACCGTTTTTGATTGGCCAGATACAATTCTACCATCCGGATGTATTAGGAGTTCAGGAAGCCATGCCAAATCAAATGAGAGATATGGATACGCTTTTAGAAGATTATAATTTTGTTGGTGTCGGACGTGATGACGGAAAAGATACAAGGTGAATATTCAGCTGTATTTTATAATAAGAATACGCTTAAAGTCATTGAGCAGTCTACATTTTGGTTATCAGAAACGCCGGGAAAAGTTTCCATGGGCTGGGATGCTGTTTGTAACAGAGTATGTACCTATGCTCTTTTTAAAAACAAAAGAACAAAGCAAAAATTCTGGGTGTTCAATACCCATTTTGATCATGTTGGTAAAGCAGCAAGAAAGAATAGTGCTAAACTGATAATTAGTAAAATAAATGAGCTCAATAAAAAAGAGCTCCCTGTCATCCTAATGGGTGATCTTAATCTGGAACCTGAATCAGAAAGTATTCAATATTTAAAAAAACATTTGAATGATTCCAAAGAAGACTCACTTACAGAGCCTTTTGGTCCTTCGGGAACCTTTAATGATTTCCAATTCCATGAACCGGTGACCAGACGAATCGACTATATTTTTGTTAGCTCAAAAATTAAAGTAAATAAATTTGCTGTATTAAGTGATTCTAAAGATTGCCGGTATCCTTCAGATCATTTACCGGTTTATATAGATATTCAATTTTAAATTAAAGGATCAGGATGATTCAATTATTTAAGAAATTTAATATCATATAATCAAAAAAACAATAGGAATAAATGATTTTCGTCATACTTTTTTAGCTTCCTTAAATTTATCTTTAACATGGAATATTAAAGAGTGATGTCATGATAGAACAGGCAATGGTGTCTTCAATAATGAGCAGAGATCTGGTGACCGTCGGTTATATGGACGACCTGGAAAAGGCGGAGCATTTGTTCAAGACGTATAAAATAAGACATATTCCGGTTGTTAAGGGAGAAGAACTCAAAGGTATGATAAGTTATACCGATCTGTTGCGTATCAGTTTTGCCGATGCTATCGGTGAAGATGAAATGTCCATAGATTCGGTAGTTTACAATATGTTTACAATAGAACAGGTAATGGTCAAAAAAGTAGTTAGTATGCCGCCAACAGCCTCGATCAAGGAAGTTGCGGAATTGCTGACCCAAAAGAACTTTCACGCCATTCCTATTGTAGATAACAAAAAGTTGGTTGGTATTGTTACTACGACAGACTTGTTAAAATTTCTTTTAAGTCAGTTCTAGTACAATAAAAAAGGGCTTCTTATTTATAAGAAGCCTTTCTTTTTATGTTTACCCGGATATCGGTTCCTAAAGTTTAAAGACCACTTCCAGATTGTGCATATAGTGACTATTGCTGATACTATAGTCTTCACCGTTATTTAAAGCAATTTTAGCAAAGCTCTTAATACGCACTCCAATGTTGTCGTTGAACCAGTACGCGACACTGCCACCAAGATTGATGGACATGTTAGTTCTGTTAATATTGAAAACACCGGCGCCTGCCATGGGTGCTATTTCAAATTTATCCGATTGTATCCACTCGTTCAGGTAGTATTTAAAACCGCCATCTATACTGTAATAGTGCAGCCCGAAATAATCATTATATCCAAAATCCATCACAAGAGCCATATCTTCATTATAATAGGACCGGGCTTCCACGCCAATACTAATGGGGGTTCCAAAGGACCAGTCACCGGGATTGCTCACGGGCGAGCCCTCCCCTGTATTATCAATGGCATTTATTCCAATACTTACCTGATAGATGGTCTTGAACTCTTTTATATTTTGTGTGGTATTCAATGTTTGTGAAAACAACAAAGTTGTAAAACAAAGCAGGCAAATGAAAGTTAGGGGCAATTTTTTCATGTTGTTGATTTTAATAGACAAATATAGTATATAATATTAAAATAATGAATTATACTTTTCCATAATGATATTAAAACCTTACTATCTTGCCTTTTCTATGCTTTAATGTTTACTTGCCATTCAATAGGACTTGTCTAAAGAAAGTTGATTATTTCAAATCTCTTGATTCTCTATACTTTACAATAAGAAAACAACTTCCAGGTTATGCATAAAGTGCTTATTACTAATATTATAGTTTGGATCGTTATTATTTAACGCGAATTTAGCTAAACTTTTTATACGCAGAGCCAAACTTTTGCTGAACCAGTAAGCCACACTTCCACCCATGTTTAAGGAAACGTTGGTTCTGTTTATATTGAACACACCACCACCAACGGTTGGTGCTATTTCAAATTTCTCAGATCGTATCCAGTCATTTAAATAGTATTTAAAGCCACCATCAACGCTGTAATATCGCAGGCCATCGTAATCATTATATCCAAAATCGCCTACTAAAGCCAGATTTTTTTTAATATTAGAACGGGCCTCGATACCAATAGAAAAAGGCGTTTCAAAAGCCCAATCACCTTTAATTGGAGAACGATCCCCAGAGTTATCTATGGCGTTTACACCTATACTGACCTGATAGTTCATTTGTTTCTCTTTTTTATTCTGCGAGACATTATATTTCTGAGAATACATTAAGGTTGTAGAAATTATAAAGCAGACAAATAATAATATCAATTTGTTCATATCTCAAATCTTTAGTTAATTCTAAAGATAGGATATTTTTTTGACAAGGAAGATCTTAATATTATAAGTAAATGTTTAATGAAATTTAGAACTTATTCTTGATTAATTTTATAGCACTCAAATTTTAAAAAAAACTAATGAAGAAACAAGACTACAAATTTTTAATGTATAAAGAAAAGATTTATCTTACAAAACTAATTAGCATATTTGTAAATCCAATATCAGAATACTCATAGAAATGCCCTGGTTCGTTCTAAAAACAAAACCCAATTCCGAGAAAAAAGTAACCTTACAATTGCAGGCTTTGCAAATAGATGCCTGCTGTCCCGTGAGGACAGAAATTCGCCAGTGGAGCGACCGAAAAAAGAAAGTTAAGGTCCCTTTATTACCATCGATGATTTTAGTAAATTGCGCTGAGGCCGAAAGGGATCGCGTTTTTAGCATTCCACATGTGAGAGGGTACCTGTTCTGGCTGGGCAAACCGGCCATTGTCACCGAAAAGGAAGTTGAAGCTTTGCAGTCCTTCGAAAATGAGGATTATAAAAAATGCGATCTGGTTGCTGTGGCACCCGGACAAAAGATAGACCTGAGTTCCATGGGGTTGAAAGCACCAGAAAGGAGTCGTGAAATATGTATCAGGAGACCAGTGCTGGGTGGTTCTGGATAACCTGGGTTATATTGTCAAACTCCAGCTGGAAAGTTGAATCAGGTTTGACTCTAAATTTATAAAATAATGAATGGTCAGCACCTGAATTGGGACTGGCAGCGGCGAAGCCGTAAAAGAAATTAAATTAAGATTGAGAGTAATCATCTTATGAAACATAAAAATATTTAAAAACACATTGCGGTAAGATATATCTGGGAAATCGTCTCAAAACGTGCTTGTCCAGTGAAACCAGTAAAAAAGTTTAACTGGATTTCACTGGTCAGTTAGATCAAGCCGCAAATAAAGAGAAATTTCTATGGAAAATAAAAATATACTCATTACCGGTGGTGCCGGATTTATCGGGTCACATGTCGTTAGGCGATTCGTAACCAAATATCCGCAATATCACATCTATAATCTGGATGCCCTCACCTATGCAGGCAATCTGGAGAATCTAAAGGATATTGAAGATCAAGGACAATTACAGCTTTTTACATGGTGATATTTGTGATGAATCCTATATCAACTCAATTTTTAATAAATATAAATTCGATGCTGTCATCCACCTGGCAGCAGAATCGCATGTGGATCGCTCCATTACAGATCCCTTAGCTTTTGCTAAGACCAATATCCTGGGAACCATGGTGCTGCTCAATGCGTTTAAAGAACTCTGGAAAAACAACTGGACAAACAAATTATTCTATCACATCAGTACCGATGAGGTCTATGGCACGCTTGGAGAAACCGGATTGTTCACCGAAACCACATCCTACGATCCCAATTCGCCTTATTCAGCTTCCAAAGCGAGTTCCGATCATTTTGTAAGAGCCTATGGAGAAACCTACGGAATGCCTTATGTGATCTCCAACTGCTCCAATAATTACGGACCCTTTCAGTTCCCTGAAAAACTGATTCCCCTGTTCATCAATAACATCATTCACAACAAACCGCTGCCTGTCTATGGTGATGGCAATTACACGCGCGACTGGTTGTATGTGATCGATCATGCGCTGGCCATCGACCTGATATTCCATAAAGGCAAACAAGGTGATACCTATAATATTGGCGGATTCAATGAATATAAGAACCTGGATCTGGTAAAACTCCTATGTGAGCAAATGGATGAAAAGTTAGGACGAGCAAAAGGCAGCAGCGAGAAACTCATCACCTTTGTCAAGGATCGTCCGGGACACGATCTGCGGTATGCGATCGATGCAACAAAACTAAACAAAGAACTGGGCTGGAGTCCAACCGTTACATTCGAAGAAGGACTGTCAAAAACCATCGACTGGTATCTGAGCAATGAGGAGTGGCTGGAGCATGTGACCTCGGGTGATTATAAGAAGTATTATAAGAAGCAGTATGTCAATCGTAATTTGTAATGCGTAAAACGTAAAACGTAAACTGTGAACCGTAAACCGTAAACCGTAAACCGTAAACCGTAAACCGTAAACCGTAAACCGTAAACCGTAAACCGTAAAACGTAAACCGTAAACCGTAAACCGTAAAACGTAAACCGTAAACCGTAAACCGTAAACCGTAAACCGTAAACCGTAAACCGTAAACCGTAAACCGTAAACCGTAAACCGTAAATTGTAACTCCAATTACAAATCACGACTCACGACTCACGAATCACGAATCACGAATCACGACTCACGAATCACGAATCACGACTCACGAATCACGAATCACGAATCACGACTCACGAATCACGAATCACGAATCACGAATCACGAATCACGACTCACGAATCACGACTCACGAATCACGACTCACGAATCACGAATCACGAATCACGACTCACGACTCACGAATCACGACTCACGAATCACGAATTACAAATCACGAATCACGAAACTATGAAAGGACATAAGGATCTTGATGTTTGGAAACAATCCATGGCTTTGGCCGAAGATATTTATGCTCTTACAAAAGGATTTCCTTCTGAAGAGACTTATGGTTTGACCAGCCAGATGAAAAGAGCTGCAGTATCTATACCTAGTAATATTGCAGAAGGTGCAGGCAGAAAAGGAGATAAAGAATTTATTCAATTTCTTTACATGTCAATGGGATCATTATCCGAACTTGAAACACAATTGTTGTTGTCAAAACGCTTAAGATTTACAGATTCAATTGATGACCTTCTGAAACAGATTGAACAACTAAAACAAATGCTTTTCGGTTTGATCCGCTACATAAAAAACAAATAACAAATAACAAATCACGAATAACGAATCACGAATCACGACTCACGACTCACGAATCACGACCCAAAATCACAAATCACGAATCACGAATCACGAAACAATGAAAGGAATTATTCTCGCCGGAGGCTCAGGAACACGATTATACCCTTTAACCAGGGGAACATCAAAGCAACTCCTACCCATCAACGACAAACCCATGATCTATTACCCGCTGTCGGTACTCATGCAGGCAGGCATACGGGACGTACTTATTATTTCCACACCTATCGATCTGCCCCGCTTTGAGCAGTTGCTAGGCGATGGCAGGGATATAGGCATGAATTTCAGTTATAAGGAACAACCGTCTCCGGATGGTCTCGCACAGGCCTTTATCATAGGGGAGGAATTCATTGGCAAGGACGATGTGTGTCTGGTGCTGGGAGATAATATCTTCTATGGCCACGGACTCGATGAGATGCTTGCCAAATCGGTTAGGAATGTGAGGGACAAGAGGAAGGCTACGGTCTTCGGCTATTACGTGCAGGACCCACAGAGATATGGTGTGGTGGACTTCGATAAAAGCGGAAATGTGCTTAGCATCGAGGAAAAACCGGAGAAACCCAAAAGCCACTTTGCTGTGGTCGGACTCTATTTTTACCCGAATTCCGTGATCGATATCGCAAAGAATTTAAAGCCGAGTCCCCGGGCGAACTGGAGATCACTTCGGTAAACCAAAAGTATTTAAAAGACGAGAATTTAAAGGTATTGCTGATGGGCTCGCGGATTCGCATGGCTGGATACGGGAACCCATGAGAGTTTGCTGGATGCCTCCAATTATATACATGCTATTGAGAACAGGCAGGGATTAAAGGTCGCCTGTATAGAGGAGATAGCCTTTGAAATGGGCTATATTGATAAAAAACAACTATTAAAACTGGCCGAACCTTTAAAAAAGAACAGCTACGGACAGTACTTAATACAAAGAGCAAAAGAATTATAATTTATGAAGTTTATTAGAACAGAGATCCCGATGTCATAATCTGCGAACCCGATGTTTACGGCGATGATCGCGGCTATTTTTCTGAAACCTTCAGAGCTGATAAGCTGGAGGCCTTCTTAGGATTTAAGATCAATTTCTGCCAGGATAACGAGTCGCGGTCATCCTTTGGCGTGTTACGCGGACTCCATTATCAAATGCCTCCTTTTGCACAGACCAAACTGGTGCGCGTTATTGAAGGTTCAGTCTGGGATATAGCTTTGGATATTCGCAAGGGGTCACCGACCTTCGGGAAGCATATTGACCTGGAACTGACGGGTGAGAATAAGAAACAATTATTGATCCCCAGAGGCTTTGCTCACGGATTCGTGGTATTGAGTGAATTCGCCCGCTTTGCCTATAAGGTGGACAACTATTACAGTCCGGAAAATGACCGAGGCATTGCCTATAATGATAAGACTTTGAATATAAACTGGAAAGTCCCTCAGAAAGAACTGATACTGTCCCAAAAAGATACCAAGCAACCGGCCTTTAAGAACGCGGAGTATTTTGACTATAAAACCGATCTATATGTCTAGAATACTAGTTACCGGTTGCAACGGACAATTAGGTTCCGAGATACGGGAATTAGAAAAAGAGTATGCACAGTACTCGTTTTTTTTTACAGACATCCATAATCTGGATCTAACAGATCATAAAGGGGTTAAAAAGTATATAGAGGATAAGCGTATTGAGGTCATCATTAACTGTGCCGCCTATACAGCTGTTGATAAGGCAGAGACTGAGGTGGAGATCGCTGATGCCCTGAATCATCTGGCG
Organism: uncultured Flavobacteriaceae bacterium; assembly: GCA_963722665.1. Lineage (GTDB taxonomy): Bacteria > Bacteroidota > Bacteroidia > Flavobacteriales > Flavobacteriaceae > Site-B1. Next base: position 68 of record CAVRNW010000039.1, on the reverse strand, counting down.
GTTAAGAATCTCGCAGCTATTGCCAAAGAAAAGATAAAACTCATCCACATTCACCGATTATGTCTTCG
>CAVRNW010000038.1:0-23740 GCA_963722665.1 uncultured Flavobacteriaceae bacterium | reverse complement strand
ACAAATATGCAGATGGAGCAGTGAAAAGAATGGACAATCGTTGGCAGGAAGTTACATTAAATGAAGAGTTTTTAAATGAATTAAATTATATAATAGATGAGAAATAAAGAAAAATATCCAGATTATATGTGGGAAACATTAACCTGGCCGGAAATAAAAGAAAGATTGAAAATTGTAGATACTGCTATATTACCTTGTGGAGCCATCGAACAACACGGTCCACATTTACCTTTGGATGTTGATTTTTTTGATGCATATTACATGGCAAAAAAAGTTGCCGAAAATTGTCAGGATCCCAAACCGTTTGTTATTCCGCCAATTCCGTATGGTGTGTCTTATCACCATAGTGAATTTAAAGGTACAATTTCGGTAACAAACACTGCGCTTTCATCATTGTTATATGATATCGGTATGAGTCTTGCTCATAACGGAATTAAAAAATTAGTCATATTAAATGGCCATGGCGACAATAAACCTACTCTGGAATATGCTGCTCAAATGATTAATCGCGATGCCAAAATATTTGTCTGTGTAGAAACCGGTGAGACCAGTGATATTGATCTTTATGATCTAATAAAAACCCATAACGATATACATGCCGGTGAAATTGAGACAAGTACAACATTGGCCGTTAGACCTGATTTAGTAGATATGTCAAAAGCAGTAGATGAAACCTTAGATCTTAATAACGAATATTTAGATTTCACTTCAGATCGAGGTGTGAGTTGGTATGCTCATACTAAACTATTATCAAAATCCGGAGTTATGGGTAATGCTTCATTGGCAACCGTGGAAAAAGGAATTAAAATGTGGGAAATCATGATAGCTAAAATGACCGAATTTGTTGAAACCATAAAAAACACACCTTCAGATGAACTCTATCAAAACAGATATTAATGATTATAAAATCTATTGAATATTTCAAATTAAATATGCCATTGGCAATTCCATACACTATTGCTTATGAAACAGTAGATCATGCCATTAATATAATTTTAAAAATCACAACAAATACTGGGTTGACAGGCTGGGGTTGTGCAGCTCCAGATATTGCTGTAACGGGAGAATCACCTGAAGATGTTATTAGACAACATTAAAGAAGTAATTATCCCATTATTAAAAGGTCAATCTCCATTTCAAATAGTCAAAACAGATCATCAATTAAAACAACAATTAAAAAAAACATCTTCAACTCTTGCAATGGTAGATATGGCATTGCATGATATGATGGCGCGAAAGGCAAAACTGCCTTTATATCAATTATTGGGAGGGTTTAGACATTCAATAACAACAAGCATTACTATAGGAATTCTACCTTTGGAAGAGACATTAAAACAGGCAATAGAATTTAAAAGAAAGGGGTTTTCTGTTATCAAATTAAAGGGCGGTTTGAACATTTCAGAGGATATTGAAAAAATCATAAGATTAAGAGAAACCCTTGGGAGTGATTTCAAACTAAGGTTTGATGCTAATCAGGGATATACAATTGATCAATCAATAGAATTTATTAATAAAACCAAAGTAGCTAAAATTGAAATTTTAGAACAACCAACAGATCAAACCAAAGATAAAAGTTTAGGCATTGTTACTAATAGTGTTAAAATTCCTGTAATGGCAGATGAGAGCATAAAATCGTTACTGGATGCTTACCATTTGGTCAGTAATAATTTGATAGACATGGTAAATATTAAATTAATGAAGGTTGGCGGCATTATTGAAGCCCAACACATTAATTCGGTTGCAAAAGCTGCCGGTATGGAAGTTATGGTTGGCTGTTTAGACGAATGTCAGCTTGGTATTTCGGCAGGGCTTCATTTTGCTTTGAGCAGACCAAATATAGAATATGCAGATCTTGACGGCCATTTAGATCTATTGGACGATCCATTTAAAGATTTATTTACACTTAAAAAAGGCATTCTTTATCCTTCAGATTATGAAGGGTTAGGAAATATTTTGTTTTAAACTAATTTATGCTTTTAGTAATTTCAAGTTTTGTATTTTATAGAAAAGTTCGATTTGTATTTTATTAAAGTTCTACACCATTAATTGCGATACATATTGGAAAAGTACAACAGTTTATTTATTTTCCATTATAATAATTAATGAAACAATTTTTACAAAAATCTATATTATTTATTATTTCCACTTTACTTATTACGGTGATTTTATTTTTTGTATCAAATAGTATAGTAAAAAAGAAAGGAAGTTTTAAAATTGATGACAATTTAACTAATGTTATTCTAGGTCATTCACATTCTGAATGTGCTTTTAACGATTCATTTATAGATAGGTCTGCTAATTATTCCAGTTCTGGGGAATCCTATTTTTATACTTTAGTTAAGATTAAAAAACTAATTGTACACAATCCAAATATTAATACTGTGTTTATTGAGTTTTCTAATAATTCAATAACAGATCGAATGAATGACTGGATTTGGGGAGATTTATATATGTCGGAAAGATTACCAATTTATTTTCCGTTTATACCTCAAAATGAAATAAAGTTATTGTATAAAAACAATAAAAGAACCTTTTTAAATGCTATTTCTAAAACATTTAGAAAAAACGTTTTTAAGGTGATTACTTCGCAGTATGATTATTCAAATTCAATTGGAGGTTATCAAAGCCTGGAAGGTAGTGAAATGGACCAATTGTTATTGGATTACAAAAAAGATTCATTAGATTTTAATACCATTAACTATGCTAACGAGAATTTAAAGTATTTGAGAAAAACAGTGGACTTTTTAAAAATTAATGGTCTGAATGTGTATTTTACGAGGAGTCCGCATCATAAATATTATATTGATTATAAAAATGAAAAATACTTTATTAAGCTTAAAGATTCGGTGTTTGGAGATATTGAATATTTAGACTTTAGTAATTTTCCTATCGAAAATATAGAACATAAGGATTTTGGACATTTAAACAATTTAGGTGCTGAAAAGTTTTCAATTTGGTTCAATAATTTATTAAAAGAAGGATTATTAAATAAACCAAATAAACAAGATTTTATCAAAGAAAAAATGAATGAAGTAAAAAATTGACTAATGTCAAATTGATAAAATGCAAATAAAAACCCAAAGCTCTCGCTTTGGGTTTTTTTGCTAACTAATCAAATAAATATGAAATCAAATTATTTTCTTTTTTTAAGTGCTTTAGATCGTTTCACTTTTTTACCATCTTTTTTATAGTAATAATAATCGTCTTGATCATTCCAATTGTTATTATCGAAATTAAAATGGTTATAAGTAGTATTACGGTTCCAGTGTCTGTTTACTTGTCCATGAGTTTTAATAAACTTACCTCGTTTGTTGTACTTTAAGTGTAATCCACCTACTTGTACTAAAAGATTTCTATTGTATTTTACATATACAGATCCTAATCTTTTTACTCTACCATAGTAATCGTAGCTAATAAACACGTTTCCAACTCTTCGGACGTTTCCGTATCTGTCGTGGATTACTTGCACACCTCGTGGACCATAATCGTTATATCTTGAAGTGGTTCCCGGAGCACTTACAGTTCTGGTTACAGATCCTCTACGAGTGGTTGTATTACTAGTTCTGTAATACATGTTGTCATTACCATAATCATTGTAACCATAAGAGTCCATTGCAGTGTTAAAATCAAAATCTCCATTTGGGAAGATGATGAATTCAATTCCACGCTCTACAAATAGTATTGGTTGAGCATGATGATAGCGATTGGTTATAGATACATTATCATCTAATTGTGTTTTAGATATTGTTTCTGTTGCTGTTACAGTTGTTAAACCCATTAACATTCCTGTAAATAATAGTACTAGTTTTTTCATAATTCTAGGGTTTTTAATTTGCCTGATCTCCCGAACTATTCGGAATAGCTTTTCGGCTTACGCTATTTGCTTTAGTAATTTCAATTAACGTGCCAAAAAATGTAAGAATCTGATTAACAGCTGTATGAATTATTAATTAAAACGCTATTGCGAGGAACAAAGTGATGTGACATTCTTATAAATTGAAGATTAAAGAGTAAGATTGCTTCGTTTCACTCACAACGACGATTCTATTTTTGTTTAGTCTTTTTGACTTCTTATAAATAAAGCCTTATTTTTATAAAAACTAATCAACCGGATGTTCGAATCTGATTTCTGTAAGAATTGTGATGCACCTATAAAGGAAGAGTATAAGTATTGTCCTGAATGTGGGCAAAAGGTTGATGACGAACTGAACCTGAGGGTGTTGTTCAACAATACCATAAGTAATTACTTTTCTGTAGATGCCCGATTTTTCAGGAGTTTTATTCCATTGATGTTTAAACCAGGTTTTTTGGCCAGAAAGTTTGTTGAAGGCAAACGCTTGATGTACTTGCATCCGGCACAGTATTATCTGTTTGTATCTGTGGTCTTCTTTTTTATCTTTTCCTTTAATGTCAGGGAATATAACGCAACAGTAGATAAGTCAATAAAAAAAGGATTTGAATTAGAAAAGAGTCAAGACTCCATAAATGTAAACCCAATCGATTCAACAGCTGTCGCTGATATATATAAATCCTGTTTTAAATAATCCCAACCTAGTTACAGGTATTAATGAAGAAGAACGAAAACTTCTAGATTCAGTATTAACAAAAGAACTATGCAGACCCGAATAAATAACAACATTAATTTTGGCTACAATACAAGAGCCTTAGATTCCTTAATTGCAAGTAGGGGCTTCTGAAGATGTAATGATAAGAAACATTGGTATTAAGTGAAAATCCTAATATGTTGCAACGTGCTTTCGCGAAACAACTAATAAAATTCCATAAGCAGGAAGGAGGTGGAATAGTACAGGCATTTTTTGATACCATACCAATTGCACTTTTTTTCTTATTGCCAATATTTGCTTTTATTTTGAAGATATTTTATTGGAGAAAAGGACGATTTTCATACCATTTGGTATTTAGTTTTTATTACTTTTCGTTCTTGTTTATAATATTGGGTATTTTAATTGGTGTGAATCATTTCTTATGGGATATTCCGGGTTGGCTGAGTGGAATAGTTATTCTCTACACATTTATTTATTTATGGTTATCCATGCGATATTTTTACAAACAGGGTTACTTCCTGACCTTCTTTAAATCAGGATTAGTGGCATTTGTATATATGATGTTTATTATACCGGTTGCTATAGGAATAATTGCAGCAGCGTCGTTTTTCTTTTATTAGTTATGCTTGGTTAAAGCTTTCCCTTTAAGTATTGCCCAGTTACGGATTTACTGTTTGCAGCTATAGCTTCAGGAGTTCCGTGTGCGACCAGGTAACCTCCGTTTTCTCCACCTTCCGGTCCAAGGTCCAGAATATGATCTGCACATTTAATGAGCTCAAGATTATGTTCAATCACAATTATAGAATGACCTTTATCAATTAATGCGTCAAATGATCTAAGCAATTTCTTTACGTCATGAAAGTGGAGTCCGGTCGTGGGTTCATCAAAAATAAACAGTGTTTTATCTGCAGTATTGCCTTTGCCCAAGAAAGAAGCCAATTTTATTCGTTGAGCTTCACCACCTGAAAGTGTTGAAGAACTTTGACCCAGTGTTACATAGCCCAATCCTACATCCTGCAGAGGTTTTAGTTTGGACTGAATTTTTTTCTCCAAATTTGCTTCAAAAAAGCTAATAGCATCATCAATTGTAAGATTTAAGATATCATCAATGGACTTCTCTGCAAATGTTACTTCTAAAACTTCTTTTTTAAAGCGTTTGCCCTGGCAGGTCTCACACTCCAAATGAACATCGGCCATGAACTGCATCTCTATAGTGACTTCACCTTCACCTTTACATGTTTCACATCTTCCCCCATCCACATTAAAACTAAAGTGCTTTGCCTGATAACCTCTAATTTTGCTTAGTTTTTGACTGGCATATAAGGCTCTTATATCGTCATAGGCCTTAATATAAGTAACAGGATTAGAGCGTGATGATCTTCCAATAGGATTCTGATCTATAAATTCTATCTTTTTTATATTGCTGTAATTTCCTTCAAGCTTCGTAAATTGACCGGGTTTATCACTAAAATCAGTCAATTGTTTCTGAAGAGCTGGAAATAATATTTTTTTTACTAATGTGCTTTTTCCACTTCCTGATACTCCGGTAACAACAGTAAGCACTCCTAGTGGAAAAGAAACATCTATATTCTTAAGGTTATTCTCTCTGGCTCCAATAATATCGACATGATATTTATGGTGTCTTCTGTCTGTTGGAACTTTAATTTCCATACGACCATTTAAATATTTGGCAGTGAGAGAATCTGAAACTAAAATATCCTGATAGCTTCCGCTTGCTACCACATGACCTCCAAAAGTTCCTGCTTCTGGGCCAATATCGATTATTTCGTCGGCCTCTTTCATGATGTCTTCGTCATGCTCAACCACAATCACTGTATTTCCTAGATCCCGCAATGATTTTAAAACAGTAATTAATCGTTCTGTATCTTTTGGATGCAATCCGATACTTGGCTCATCCAGAATATACATGGAACCAACTAAACTACTACCAAGCGAGGTTGCCAGATTAATACGCTGACTTTCTCCACCGGATAAGGTATTAGATTTTCTATTCAATGTGAGATAATCCAATCCAACATTTGATAAATAAAGGAGCCGGTTATTGATCTCTTTAAGAAGCCTTTCAGCAATTTTAGAATCATAATCATTTAATTCCAGCTGATCAAAGAAGCCTTTTAATTTATTCAATGGCTGTTCTACCAAATCGGTAATAGTAGCGTCCCCAATTTTAACATAATTAACTTCTTCTCTTAATCGTTTTCCTTTACAAAGGGTGCATTTAGTTTTGCCTCTGTAACGAGATAACATGACTCTATTCTGGATTTTATAAGCCTTGGACTCTAATTCTGTAAAAAAAGAATTTAGACCTTCAAAATACTTGTTACCATTCCAAATAAGTTGTTTTTGCTCATCGCTGAGTTCGAAAAAAGGCTTATGTACAGGAAAATCAAAATGATGCGAATTATTGACTAATTGGTCTCTAAACCAGCTCATGCTTTCTCCCCTCCAAGGGAAAATAGCGTTTTCATAAACAGATAATCCCGTATTTGGTATGACCAGATCTTCATCAATTCCAATTACATCTCCATATCCTTCACATTTTGGACATGCTCCATAAGGATTGTTAAAGCTAAACAAATGAATATTTGGTTCCAGGAATGATATGCCATCCAGATCGAACTTATTACTAAAGGACCTTTGTTTGTTGTCTTTTAAAGTCTCGATTAAGCATTCGCCTTTACCCTCAAAGAAAGCAGTTTCAATAGCATCGGCTAAACGGTTATAAAAATCTTCTTCATGTTTTACTACAACTCTGTCAACAACAAGGAAAATGTCCTTGACACTACCTTTTAAATTATCAGCTTCATCAATTCTTATAACAGAATCCTTAACTTTAATTCTGGCATACCCCTGTTGATTAAGGACCTTTAATTTATCCTCCATTGCTCGTCCATCTTCCAAATGAATAGGAGCGAGGAGCAATAGTTTTTCATCATCTGAGAATGTTTTGACATGATTAAGAACATCCGATACAGTATCTTTTTTTACTTCATTTCCTGATTTTGGTGAATACGTCCTTCCAATCCGTGCAAATAATAATTTTAGATAATCGTATATCTCTGTTGAGGTTCCAACGGTTGACCTTGGGTTTGTGGAATTCACTTTTTGTTCAATGGCAATTGCAGGTGATATACCTTTTATATAATCGACCTTAGGTTTATTTAATCTTCCCAGGAATTGTCTTGCATAACTTGATAGGCTCTCTACATATCTTCTTTGGCCCTCTGCATAAAGAGTGTCAAAGGCTAAACTGGACTTACCCGATCCTGATAAACCCGTAATAACCACTAACTTATTTCTAGGTATAACAACATCAATATTCTTTAAGTTATGCAATTTTGCACCCTTGATTATGATGTTATTTTTAGGATTTACCTCAGAAATGTTAGTGATCATGAGCTTTTTAGTGAAATAATTTTGCAAAGATACTATAAGTAATTAAGCATAAAAAATAGATTTCAGAATTAAAGTTCATCGAAAATAATCTGTTTTTTTTGCATTTTATAGATGATTGTTGTTATATTTGACCATCTTTAAACTCAAATCATAATATTTGCCTATAGCAAAACATTACTTTTAAATTATTAACCCCAAGCTAAGAAGACTTCTTCTGTGCGACTAAAAGTAATGATTATGAGAAAAGAGACAATCACAGACGCTGTATTGGTATCTAATTACATTAACGGAGACGAATCGTCCCTGTCCATCTTAATTAAAAGACATAAACAACGAATTTACAGTTTCATCTATTCCAAAGTATTGGATAGAGATATTACCGAAGATGTTTTTCAAGACACATTTATTAAGGTTATAAACACTTTAAAACGAGGTGCTTATAACGAAGAAGGTAAATTTTTACCATGGGTAATGAGAATTGCCCATAATTTGGTCATTGATCACTTTAGAAAAAATAATAGAATGCCAAAATTTGACAATTCAGGAGAGTTCAGTATTTTTTCAGTTTTGAGTGACAGTGATCTGAATGCCGAGAAAAAGCTTATCAAAAGTCAGGTGGAAGAGGATGTAAGACGATTGATTGAAGAACTTCCTGACGATCAAAAAGAGGTTTTGGTAATGCGTATGTACAATGATATGAGTTTTAAGGAAATATCTGAAAAAACAGGGGTTAGCATTAATACAGCACTTGGAAGAATGAGATATGCCTTGATCAATATGCGCAAAATTATTGATAAGCATAATATTATTTTAACGAATTAATATAATAAAGTAATTTAATGTCCGTTTCTATATTAAACAAATTAATATATAGTAAATGGCAAAACTTTACTCTCAACACCAAAAACATCAATCAAGTAAATTAGTTCCAAAAAAGGAGACAATTGAATTTCTGCTTAGTTATTCAAAAGCTTTAAGTGTTATAAATTATAATAAGCTATCGTTCAATTCTCTTTTGAACTAAACTTTGAAAAAGTCCTAATTAAAAGTTAGTCGCTAATTAGGACTTTTTTGTTTTAGTAATACTTCTTCATAATTGTATGTATTTACATACTCTTTCCTCAGCTCCTTTAAATATGAAATGATCTTATGTCTATTTTCATACTCCGGGTAGAGGCAATCAGTACTTACGTCATTATTTACAGTTATAACTATATACCAGTTCCCATATCGGGAAACATATGATCCGTCAAACAAAGGGCTGTTTCCATTGCTGTCTCGTTTGGCATCAATCAAAAACGGAATTAGATTAAATGTTTTATTCGGTATTTCTGATTCGTAAAAGGACATGTAGTACACAATATTATCAATTTCAAAAGGCACTCCCCAATCAACATCCTGATGATCCAATTGAAACTTGGTGTTTACATAATTATAGAACTCATCAGCTTCTTTAGGATCTTCAAATATAAACGCATATTGTTTAGGTAATTTGCGTTTAAATTTGCTGGCCTTCATAATTTTATCTTCTTTAATTGTGGGAGCTATTCTAATAGGAATGCAGGAAGATATCATTAAAATAAATAAAACACAGATTAATGACCTCATAGTTGAGTTTATTATTTATGCTTCAACTATTGTACCACTAATTTATTTTTAATTTGTTTTTTTGTAATCATCAATGACAGCTTTTCTGCCTATTTTATTTGTGATGATATCTTTTTCCAGATCCCAGCCACGTGCCGGACTATATTGCCTGCCATACCAAATAATTTGAAGATGTAATTTATTCCACAGCTTCTTAGGGAATAGTCGTTTAGCATCTTTCTCAGTTTGCACTACATTTTTACCGTTACTTAAATTCCATCTGTACATTAGCCTGTGAATGTGAGTGTCCACTGGAAAGGCCGGAATTCCAAATGCTTGAGACAAGACTACTGCCGCTGTTTTATGACCTACAGAAGGCAGCTCTTCAAGTTCCTTATATGTCCTTGGGACCTTACCATCATGTTTATCTATTAGGATCTTGGAAAGACCATAGATGCCTTTGCTTTTCATAGGAGAAAGACCAATAGGTTTGATGATTTCCCGTATTTCTTCAACCGATAATTTAATCATGTCATAAGGATTATCGGCTTTTGAAAAAAGCACCGGTGTGATCTGATTAACTTTAACATCTGTACTTTGGGCAGATAGGAGGACAGCTATCAACAATGTATATGGATCTTTATGTTCTAAAGGAATGGGCACATCAGGATATAATTTATCAAGAGTTTTAATTACAAACTGAACTTTTTCGGCTTTGGTCATGAATTTTGTTTAAATTTATCAAAAGTACGAATCAATATATAAAACTATAACATGAACACATTAAAAGCAGGCGATAAGGTTCCAAATTTTAAAGTTAATAATCAAGACGGGAAACCAATATCATTAAGTGATTTTAAGGGGAAGAAATTAGTTGTTTTCTTCTATCCTAAAGCTAACACTCCCGGATGTACGGCCGAGGCATGTAATTTAAGAGACAATTACAAGGAATTACAGGATCGTGGGTTTGAATTATTAGGAGTCAGTGCCGATCCAGAGAAAAAACAAGCTAATTTTAAATCTAAATACAATTTCCCTTTCCAGTTATTGGCTGATATTGATAAAGAAGTGATCAATAGTTTTGGAGTTTGGGGCGAAAAGAAATTCATGGGTAAAGTCTATGACGGAATCCACAGAAAAACATTTGTTATCAGCGAAGACGGTATTATAGAGCATGTGATCGAAAAGGTTAAAACTAAAGACCATGCCAGTCAGATACTGGAAAATTACTAGTATTTGCGACTGTTACTTCTACTTCTTGAACAACCAAAAAGCCTGTGTTCTTTAATGATATCGGCTACACCTTCAGGTAGCATTTCTTCCCAGCCTTTTTCTCCTGAAGCGATCATTTGAAGTACATTTCTGGATAAAATATCCATATTGTCAGGGTTAAAGTCTTTAATATCTACCAATTTGCCATTGAATTTAAAGAATTTATATAATTCTTTCATCCGTGGATGAACCTTTACCGTTTCACTGGTTATAAATTCTTCCGTTTCATGATTCTTTAATGGATATAAATAGATCTTCAAGTCTTTGAAGAATAATTTACCAAATGCCTCTAATATACCACCGCTTAAATGCCGGTAATACTTCTCATCAAATATTTGAATAAGATTATAAACCCCCATTGCCATGGCCATTCTAGCCTTAGTAAATTGAGCAAGATACTCTACCAATCTGTAATATTCCTGGAAGCTGGTAATCATTACGTTTTGGCCTAGGGAACATAATAACTCAGCTCTATCCAAGAAGTCCCGCTCATTGATTTTCCCTTCCTCTCTAAGGTTATCCAAGGTTATTTCAAAAATTATTTTTGTGTTCTTTTTAACAACGGTCTTTTCTGCCAAAAATAATTTTCTAGATTTTTCATAAATATCCATGTTGACAAGAGTAACCGGCCTAAAGCTACCTCTAAGAACCAGAATATTTTTTTTGTATAATTCTGATGCAGGAAGCATGTTATTGCCATCTGGCCCAAACATTACTGCTTCTGTCATTCCATTTTTGACTAATTGCAAACTCATTAGCCTATTGTCAACGTATGCGAATCTAGGACCGGCGAAATTTATCATATCAACTTCAATCTGGTCTTTTTCAATGTTATCATAGAGCGACTTTACTATTTCTTTTGGGTCATCATGCATATAAAACCCTCCAAAAATTAAGTTAACACCCAAAACACCCAATGTTTCCTGTTGTAATTGACTATTAGTTTGTCTAAACCTTATATGAATAATTATTTCGTTATAGTCCTCCAAAGGATCTAATTGAAATTTAACACCAACCCAACCATGACCTTTAAATTTTTTTGAAAAATCTATTGTTGCAACGGTATTAGCATATGAGAAAAAAAGCTTGTCGGGATGCCTGTCTCTTTTTATTCGGTCTTCAACAAGGTTGACTTCATGGTTTAACATTTTACGCAAACGATCTTCGGTCACATAACGGCCGTCATTCTCAACGCCATATATAGCATCACTAAAATCTTTATCATAAGCGGACATTGCTTTTGCAATAGTCCCGGAGGCACCACCAGCCCTAAAAAAATTACGAACGGTTTCCTGTCCTGCACCTATCTCAGCAAAGGTTCCATAAATATGTTCGTTAAGGTTTATTTGCAGAGATTTCTGCTTGATAGTTAGAGTTTTACTAATTTCTCTATCTCCTTTTAATCTTAAAGCCATCTTTTTTTATTATAGTAACAAAAGTAGAAAAAAAAACAGTGCTATTATAAAATATTTGTGTAGCTAAAGTTAGACATCTACTAATCATTAAGTACTTTTCTTAATGAGTCACATATAATAAGCAAACAAAAAAATAACACTATTTTTGTAGTAAAATTGAGCAATTTGAAAGTTACATTTTTAGGAACTGGTACATCTCAAGGAATTCCTGTAATAGGTAGTAATCATCCGGTTTGCTTAAGTACAGATCCTAAGGACAAGAGATTAAGGGTTTCTGTTCTTGTGGAATGGGATGATTATAAGTATGTAGTTGACTGTGGTCCGGATTTCAGGCAGCAAATGCTCAACACCAAATGTAATAGAATAGATGGTATCCTTTTTACCCATGAACACAGTGATCATGTAGCAGGTTTAGATGATATCAGACCATTTTTCTTTAATCAAGGAGATATTCCTATTTACGCTCATAAACGTGTACTAGCCACTCTTAGAAAGCGATTTGATTATATTTTTGTTTCTGTAGATAAATATCCGGGAGCACCAAGTGTTAAGGAAGTAGAAATTGAAAATTCACCTTTTAAATTGGGTAATTTGACTGTAATCCCAGTAAATGCATTCCATAACAGAGTTCAAGTTTTTGGTTTTCGTTTCAATGATTTTGCCTATTTGACAGACGTGAAAACAGTTGAAGACCATGAAGTGGAAAAACTAAAAGGTTTAAAAGTTCTAGTTGTGAATGCCTTAAGAGAAAGACCTCACCATTCTCATTTTAATTTGGAAGAGGCCTTACAATTTATTGATAAGGTAAAACCAGGAAGAGCCTATTTGACCCATATTAGCAATTATATGGGTTTCCACAAGGAAGTACAGCAGAAACTACCTAAAGGCGTCTTCCTTGCGTATGATAATCTACAAATAACAATTTAGTTATGAAGAACAAAATATTTATGTATCTATTCATTTTTTCAATTTTACTGGTACTTTTTCAGTATGTTAATTCAAAGAATGTTCTTGATAAATATGAAGCAGATATCAAATCCATAAAAGAAGAGAATACCTTTTTAAAGGATTCATTATCGATCCTTGAAGATAAAATATTGGATCTGTCATATTTCAATCTGGAAAGAAATGAAGATGCAATCACTTATTTTGAAAACAAAGGCTTTGATGTTTCTGAGCTTATTCCATTCATAAAGGATGAACTTTATACTTTAAATGAGATAAAAGGTGAACATCCATTGATTCCATATGGTTCATCTGAAGGAAGAAAATTGATGATAAACAATATCAAACTATTAAATCATAAATGGATCATTGCCGATTTTTCTGATGGCGAGTTTTGGGGAGAATTATTTCTGACATACCAAATAACTCCTGACAAGGAACTCAAATTTAAATTAGTAGAATCTTTTCTGTATCCTATGCAGTAATTAAATTCTGTTTTTAAGCCATTCCTTCAATTCATGAAAATTTTGAGGAGAGACACCATGACCCACAGAGAATTCTGAAAATTTGTTTTTGATGTTCAGCGAGTTTAAGAATGGTTGTGCCTTTCTGCCCCATTCAACCGGAATGACCTGATCTAAAGTGCCATGTGAGCAATAAAAGTCCAAGTGCTTATATCCATTAGTATCTGCCTGATCAGGTAATAAATCACTGTTAATATATCCGCTTAGGGCAATAACATTCTTAATTTTTTCAGGATAGCTTAACGCGACTGCATAGCTTAATATAGTACCCTGGCTAAAACCCAATAAGGTAACCGAATCACTTTTTACAGGATAGTGTTCAATTGCTTCATCAATAAATTTAGCTATCAGATCTCTTGAGCTGGCTGCTTGTTCATTATTACTCCATTTATTTTGTTCTCTGTCAAAATTTATAGCATACCAGGCATTCCCGAATGGTTCCAGATTATATGGTGCTTTTAGGGAGATAATAAATAATTCTTCGGGTAATTCTGAAGAAAATGAAAATAGGTCATTTTCATCACTGCCATAGCCATGGAGCATTATAAGTAGCGGAGCTTTATCCGATACTATATTAGATTCTCTCACCAGGTGGGTTAAAGATAGGTTGGGGTTATGTATTTTATTATCCAATGCTTGAAAATATTTTTTGAAAAAATTCACCAATAATAGGGACGGATTGAGGTCTTCCTGCAACAGCATTCATAAATCCATAAATAAATAAGATCCCAAAGAACAACCAAAAACCAAATGTAATCAGCCAATTATCAAAAATCCCAACTATATATCCCAAAGCGAAAAATATCAGCCACAAACCTAAAGCTTGTCTTATGTGGAAACTGGTGAACTCATTTTTTTTATCATTATTCATAAAAAAAGCTATGATCGTTCCAAAAATGGTAATATAACTCACAATAGCATAAGATCTGCCTTCAAGGATGGTTTCTTCTGTCATTGTTATTGATTTAAATATATTTGATTTTTGGCGATAACACCATAAACCTTTCCCTTCAATTTCCGATCTTCAAAAATACTATTTTTTGATTTAGATACAAGGTCGTTCATCGAAAAAGTATAATTTGAATTTGGATTAAATAAGGTGATATTCAATTTGTTACCAATATTGATCGACTCAGTGGGTATGCCAAACCGATCTTTTCCTCTCGTTAAAAGTTCAATAGTCTTTTTTAAGGTAAATTTAGTTTGCAAGGCTCCAAAAGCACTTTCCAATCCTACTGTTCCATATGCGGCATGATCGAATTCCACTCTCTTATGTTCAATGTCAAGCGGATTATGATCGCTCGTCACCATATCAATGGTTCCATCTTTTATGCCTTCGATTAAGGCTTCAATATCTGTTTGGGTTCTCAATGGCGGTAACACCTTATATTTGGTATCAAATTCTGATACAACTTCATCTGTCAGGCATAAATTGTGTATAGCAACACTACAGCTCACATCCAGTTTTTTTCTTTTTGCCTGCTTTATGAGTTCTACTGATACTGCTGTAGAAATAGTTGGGATATGTAATTTACCTTCGGAATATTCCAATAAAAACAGATCTCTTGAAACCTGCAATTCTTCTGCTATATTCGGTATTCCTTTTAGTCCTAAAGTGGCACTGGTTATATGTTCATTCATAACTCCAACTCCAGCTATATTGTCATCTTGAGGAAAAGAGCAGATCAATCCATTAAATCCACTGGCATATTGAAGTGCTAGTTTCAACAGATTAGAATTGGAAGTGGATTTTTTATAGTCTCCAAATGCGACAGCTCCCGCATTTCTCATATCAAACAATTCTGCCAGTTCTGCACCAAGGCTGCTTCTTGTGAGAGCTCCTATTGGCAATAAGGATACAAGATTATCCTTTGCCTTACTTTTTAAGAATGCGATATCAGAATTGCTATCAATTACAGGGTTTGTATTAGGATTAACTGCAACCGCTGTAAAACCCGAACTTGCCGCTGTTTTTAGTCCGTTTTCTATGGTTTCCCTTTCCTCATATCCCGGTTCTCCAAAACAAACACTGCTGTCAAACCAGCCTTGCGAAAGATGTAAATTATCAAGCTTTATTTCTTTGTAATTCTTTGGATTTTTAATTGAAGTTTCAATTTTCGTAATAACTCCCTTTTCAATTAGAATATCTTGAGTTTGACTATGAAAATCACTTTTGGAATCAATAATTGTTGCGGATTTTATGAGTATGTTCATTTATAAAACTTTAGAATAAGCATTTCAATAATTAACATTGCTAAAGCAAAAATAACAAACCATTTCCATAGCTCGTTAACTTTTGTACTTGATTTTAGGTTGGTTAGGACTTCGGCAATAGAATTTGATACCATAATATTTGATTGATCTAAATTCATATAATTTAAACTGCTTTCTGTTCTATCATAATTAAAACTTAGGCTTTCTATTTCTTGTCCGTTATTTTTTACTTTATAGACCCCAGCTAATTCAGGAGTTTCAGAGGTCACAATAGTCACTTTATTTATAAAAGTTTGCTGCTGAGGAATGATGTTGGTGTCAATATTTTCCAAAGTAACAATCTGGTCCTGTTGTAAAGTGGTATTTATATCTATTTTATTTTTTTTTCCTATGACAAAATAAGGTTTTGCTATTTGCAAACTCTGTTTGCCTATATTGTAAAGCGTAGGAACGATCAACGGAGAATTTTGAAAGTTAGAATTGGATATATTTAAGGAAGCTGAAAAGGCATACAGGTTATTCCGGCTAACCAAAAAGGGTTTTCCATCCTCATAGCTCAATATAGTGGATACAGAATTGGATACTATCGGATAATAACTATTAACCTTCGGATATTGAAAATTATCTATTTGGTTGTTAAAAACACTCTTAAATAAGGGATGTGAAAAATTTATTTTTATGATCCTTTTCTCGTTGTTCACGATCGGATTATAAGTAATCGATGAATAATTATTAAACAATTGATTATAAGATGATAAATCAATATCACTTGAAGGTATAATTAAAACATTGCCACTTCTGTCTGTAACAGATATAAGGGCTTTTGTCAAAGAATTAGGAATTAATTTTACTTCATTTAGAACTAATAGATCCTGTTTATCAATATCGCTGTAATTCAACTTATCAAGGTCAGTATTAATGTAATTAAATTCCGTATCACTGTATATCTTTTTTAAATAAGAATCATCAGCTTTATTAATTGAAAGCACATTGATTCTTTGCGGCTTATTAATGTTAAAATATAAGGTATTGTCAAACTGAAGTTGCGCATCATTAATGACGACCTTGCCATTAACAATTTCATTGGCGTTCAAAGAAAAAGTTACTTGTGATTCGTCTATTAAATCAACAGAAGTTTTAGCAATCAATTTATCTTGATTATATAATGAAACGGGTAGATCCTGTATGCTTTCTCCTTGATTTTTTATGATAACAGTAAGCTCTAATTCAGATGTGGTTTTGTCAGAAATGTATAAGCTATCGATACTGATATTATTGATATTAACCGGTTTTAACTGAATAAGACTAATATCTATGTTAGGGGTATCATTCAAAGAAAGTGTTCCATTTTTATCCTGAAAATCTGAAATAAAAATCAGATTCTTTAAACTGCTTTCATCTTTGCTGAAGCTATTTAGCGCTTTTAAAATGGCGGATTGATAATCTAATTGGTTTGAAGAGTATCCAAGCTGTAAGAGATCATTCTTAATGCTGTTCACCGTTGTATTTTTAAATACGGAATTGTTTGTAATTAATGTCAGGACATCTTCATTATCATAATTTTCTAGCAGATCCTGAACTGCCCGCTGTAACAAAGTGCCATTTTCACCCTTGGCCTGCATGCTAAAGGAGTTATCTAAAAAGACTACCGTTTCCTTGTTTGCTTTGTAACTGGCTTTGTTTGATATGTATGGTTGGGAGAATGCAAAAATTACCGATGCTAAAAGCAATAATCGGGTGAGAAGTGTTAACCATTTTTTTATTTCAGAACTTTTTCTCGTTTGAAGGGTGATCTGCTTAAGGAAAGCAACATTGGTGAATGGTACTTTTTGAAAACGTCTTAGCTGGAATAGGTGAATAAATATAGGAATAACAAGTAGGAGTAAAGCATAAAGAATTTCCGGATGTTTAAACTGCATTCCTAATATTTTGATTACAAAAATAACATTTACTTGTCAAAGTATGGAAACAAAATAACTAATTAATCAGCTTAAAAATTAACAGAAGAAAAAGTAATCGGTCATTGAACGCAAGCCTTGCTTAGCAAAGTAAGATCTTATTTCCTTTTGAGCAATCTCATTGGCAACTGTTATAATGCTTTGCGGATGTATTAACTGGCTCAATTGATCAAAGTGATGCATTTTTTGACCATAGATCCGTTTTCCTACTTTTTTAGGGTTATCGCAGATCCAAATAAATTGTATGCCATGATCAATCAAATATTTGGCGATTGATTTTCCTTTGAAACCAGCTCCCCAAATCACCAAAGGTCTTTGAATATCATGATCTATTTTTAAAAAATACTTGATCTTAATTTCCAGAAAATAGTTTTGAGCATAATGGATATGGGTTCTGGATGTTCTGGTACTATAATCTCTCCATTTATGAAGTACTTTATCATTAGGGATGCATTTTATGTTGCACTCATACATTCTGAATGTAAGGTCATAATCTTCAGGATACAGATCAGGATTGAAGGCATCACAAGCTTCCAAATCAGTCCTATGCATCATCCAGCAGGGAGAAGGTATAACACATTCTTTATAGATCTCAGAGTAGTTTTGACCTTTTATGGTCAGATCATTTAGCCAGATCTCATATCTGGAATAGCCATCACTAATTCCTTCAGAACTAAAATATTCCACCAAACCAATGGCAACATGTTTTTTACCAAATCTACTTAGGTTTTTAAAAAGTACTTCCAACTTGTTAGGAGTCATAACATCATCACTATCCATTCTGGTTATGTAATCTCCGTGGCTTTGTTCATAAGCAAAACGTAAGGCTTCAATAATTCCGTCACCGGGATTTTTGTGCAATTTAATTCTCTGATCGTTTTTCTGATAGCTTTTTACAACTTCCGGACTGTTATCGGTAGAATTGTCATCAACAATAATTAATTCCCAATTTTGGTAGGTTTGATTTAGAATTGACTCAATGCATTCTGCTAAGAATTTCTCAGTATTTTTAAAGGGAGTAAGGATGCTAATCAGAGATTCTTGCATATAACGAAGATACTAATTCATCTTTTTAACAAAAACTTATTGTAATTATATGTAACACAGTGTACTTTTACGCGTCAATTTAAATAAGAAAATCAAACAAAATGAAAAAAGTATTAATCACCTTAAGTCTGGGTTTGTTATTAGGCTGCGGATCTGCAACAAAATCAAGTATGCCAAACGATCTGTCCTCAAATAATCCTATTGTAGCCTATATTGATCTTACAAAAGTAACAGATGACAAGGTGCCTGTAACTGTTGACCCGGGTCGTTTTACCCAGGAAACAGTAATTTTCAGATTGCCAAAAGTAGTTCAGGGAACCTATACTGTGAGTAATTTCGGTAATTATATAGAAGACTTAAAAGTGTTTGATTATAATGGAAGCGAGATGGAAGCCACTAAAATAGACGACAATTCATGGTCTATAAGTAATGCAAGTAATATGGATAAACTGACCTATTGGGTCAATGATACATTCGATCAGGAGGAAGTTGGGGGCATTGGACAAGATATACCGTTCTCGCCGGCAGGAACCAATATAGAACCAGATAATTTTGTATTGAATCTACACGGTTTTATTGGTTATTTCGATTCTTTTGTCAACAATCAATATAAATTGGATATTACATCTCCGGCAACTTTTGTTCGAACGTCTGCATTGCAGGAAACAGGTTTGGAATCCGGACCAATGGGTAGAACCATTACAACGAGCTACAATGCGACAAGATATTTTGATGTAACGGACAATCCAATGATGTTTGGGAAATTGGATGTTGAAGAATTCAATGTAGGTGATATAAAAATTGCATTAAGTGTTTATTCTCCAAATAAAATTCACTCGGCATCCAGTATTAAAAATGCCATGCTTAAGATGATGGAAGCGCAAAAAGCGTATTTGGGTGACTTAAATACCACAGCTCGATACGATATTTTCTTATATCTGTCGTCAATGGGTGAGGGAGCTCCTAAGGGTTTTGGAGCTCTGGAGCATCATAAGTCCACAATGGTAGTCTTTCCAGAAAATTCTCCTGCCGAGGCTTTAGCCCAAAGTATGACAGATGTTGTGTCTCACGAATTTTTTCACATTGTATCTCCCTTAACATTGCATTCAGAGGATATTCATTATTTTGATTATAATAATCCTACTTTTTCAAAACATCTGTGGATGTATGAAGGACTTACCGAATATTTTGCAAATCATTTTCAGATCAATAAGGATCTTATTACTGAGGACGAATTCTATACCAGAATAATGAATAAAATTAAAACGGCCTCTGCTATGGATGACACCATGAGCTTTACCGTGATGAGTGAAAATGTTTTGGAACAGCCTTATTCCAGAAATTATTATAACGTCTATCAAAAAGGAGCATTGATCAATATGTGTTTGGATATATTGATAAGAGAGGAAAGCAACGGAAATAGAGGAATATTGTCACTGATGAAAGAGTTGTCGATGAAATACGGTAATAACAAACCGTTTAATGATGATACTATAATTGATGAAATAACTGCAATGACATATCCTAGTGTTGGAGAATTCTTTAAGGAACATGTCATAGGTACCACCCCAATAGATTATCAGGAATATTTTAATAAAGTAGGTTTAGAAATTATTGAAAGCAAGGTGGAAACCAATTATATAATGAATGATGGTGCTATTATATTACAACCGGATATGGCAACAGGGACCATAGCCTTTGGTAAAATTGTAGAAGACAATAGTTTTTGGAACGATCTGGGAGTAACAGAGGGTGATATCATAAAAGAAATAAATGGAGATGCTGTAAGTCTTCAAAATGCTCAATTAGTCTTTACAAAAGTCTATATGTGGCAACCCGGAATTGACATTGAAGTAAAGCTGGATAGAAATGGAGAAGAGATAGTTATAAAAACTAAAACAGTTCAATCTTACACTATTGGTAAAAAAATTGCTTTGTTTGAAGAATCTACAAAAGTTCAGGAGCAATTGCGTAAGGCTTGGTTAAAAGGTTAATTGAATAGCGAGTTTTTGGCTTGATTTTTGTAAATTGTAATTACAATAATTAATAATTGTATAAATTAAGATAAAATGAAAAAATTAGTTTTGTTAGTATTGACTCTTTTCTTAACCTCAGGGATGTTATTGGCTCAAGATCTTGCTGTAGATAGTAATTACTGTATTTTATTGAATGAAAAAGTATATCATTATGATACTGATGGTGTAACTCTGTTAAGCGAAGAAATTACTCTAAAAAATGGAACGATTGTGAAGCCTGATGGTACTTTGGTTTTAAAGAACGGTGACACCTCTCAATTAAAAGATGGTGAATGTATTGGTATGAGTGGCAAAAAATACAAGGATCAGGTTACTTTAAACAAGAAATTACTCTCCAGAAAATGACTAAAACGAAATAAATGGAAAAAGAGTAAAACATAATGTTTTACTTTTTTTTGGTTTAAAACCAACGATATTCTTCTCTAGAACTTTTCAAACACACCAAGGCCAAATAAGGCAAAATCATATTTTACAGGGTCATTTGGGTCTAATTCGCGCAAGGCAGTATCAAGTTCTAGAAGAGCTTTTGAATCGTTTTGTTTGCGCTTTAACAGACCTAGTTTTCTTGCAACATTACCCGAATGCACATCTAAGGGGCAAGACAACTGAGCAGGAGAGAGATCTTTCCAAATCCCGAAGTCCACTCCTGCATTATCGTTTCTTACCATCCATCGCAGGAACATATTAATACGTTTAGCCGCCGAATTCTTTAAAGGATCGCTGATATGTTTTTGAGTTCTTGCTAAATGATCTGCCTCAAAAAAATACCGTTTAAAATAATGAATAGATGTTTGTAGTGAATTTGCTTGAGCATGTTTAACAAAAACAGCTTCCAGCCCATTATGATTGGCGTAAATATGCTTTAAGCTTATAATAAATTGAATGAGATCCTTACCGTTGAAAGTTCTGTGAACAAAAGGCATCAGTCTTTCCAAATCTGAAGTTTTGTGATCCAGAACAAAGTCGTAAGGAGAGTTATCCAATAGCTCCATTAAATACTTGGAGTTATTGATGATGCTCTTTCTGTTCCCCCAGGCTATTGTTGCAGTTAAAAAGCCAGCAATCTCGATATCTTCTTTTTTAGTGAATGAATGCGGAATTTGTATAGGATCCGATTCAATAAACTTTGGGTTATTGTAAAGTTCAACTTTAGAATCAAGAAATTCTTTAAGTTCTTTTTTAGTTAACTTTTGTGCCAAGAATTCATAATTTATGAGTTATTAAATGGAGTTATATCCTATATTTGCAAAAACTACACAAAAAATGATTAAAAAAATAATTTTCCCAATTTTATTACTATTAATAAGTATAACGGTTGATGCACAAAGCAAAGTAGGTACGGTTGATACGGATTATATTTTGGCTAAAATGCCTGAATTTTCAAAAGTACAGGAAGATTTGAATACTTACAGTTCAAAATTACAAGAGGATTTAAAAGTTAAAACAGATGAATACCAAGTTAAAATCAAAAATTATCAAGATGGTGTTGCGCAAATGACTGAAGCCATGAAGAAATTAAAGCAGGATGAGATTATTTCTTTAGAAAATGATATCACAAAATTTCGTCAAAATGCATCAAAATTGGTTCCTTTACAACAAAACAGCCTTTTACAACCATTATATGAAAAAATAGGTACTGCGCTAGAAGAGGTTGCCAAAGCAGGAGGGTATACACAAGTACTAACAGTTAGTGATAGTGGATTAGCTTATATAGATGAAAATTATGATCTAACAAATACTATTTTAATCAAATTAGGGATTCCATTGGAATAAAAAAAATAAGAACTAACAAAGCAAAGGCAAATCTTACCCTTTAATATAATCTTATTCAATAAGTCAGTAATAGTTTAGTTCTGCCAATTTAGAATCTAGAAATTCGAAAACTTATTTTTGTAGTTAAATAGTCTTAATAATTGAAATAGAAATTAGTCAGTCATCTTGCCTAATTTAATGGATTCGGCTTTGGTGAAAGTGATATCTCTGACATGATCCATGGTTTTCCATAAATAGGTATTGCCTTTTAACCCATTTGTAACTTTCATACGTCTATTCAATCTATTAATTTCTTTATCAGTTGCTTTACGACGTTCTCCTAATGTTCCATATAATTTTATACCGGGATTGGTTTTGAATTCGCCTTTAAAAAGGGCTTTTAACCAAAACCACTTGCTGCTATTAACCGCTAAAGCACAAATATTTCGATTTGTAGTTGCGTTAAGAGGCAGCTTGGTTGGAAATTTTTCAAAATAGAAACCTGTTTGATCATTGTTTAAGAACAGGGATCCTATTGGAGTAACAGTTGGCTTATAATCAGCATCAACAGAAGCGATTGAAATAAATAAATTTTGACTAAAACTTTTATTAAAGAGTTTTCTTATGCTTTTCCAATCGGCCTTAATGTCCATGACTATTGTTTTACAAACTCGAATTCGGTAAAGTAAAAATCTGGATTAGGAATATCAATATGAAGTTTGCTTATCTTTCCATTCTTATCCAAATCAAACCAAAGTTTACCTTCAGGTAAAGAAACCAAAGAAGTGTCAAATCTAAAGGTAAAAATATCATGGTTCCAGTGCTTCAATTCGGCCTTAAAGAGGGGTGTCTCATCCATAGACATAATGAGTTTGTCTTCTTGTTGGCTTATGGTTGTTGTACCATATATCACATCTTTATAGACACCAACATAGTCACTTAATTTCAAATGTTCGCTTCCCAATTTGCCTCTTAAGTTTTCGTTATTAACTTTTTTCACATGAGTGA